>JBDSEG010000253.1:0-12396 GCA_039920165.1 Burkholderiaceae bacterium | reverse complement strand
AGTCCGATGCGCTCGAAAATGCGCACATACGCATCGAACATGCGCTGGTAGCTGAGCTTGGCCGCCTCGACATCGCGATCGAACGAGTAGGCGTCCTTCATCGTGAATTCGCGTCCGCGCATCAGGCCGAATCGCGGACGACGCTCGTCGCGGAACTTGGTCTGGATGTGATAGAAATTTTTCGGCAGCGCGCGGTAGCTGCGCAATTCCTGGCGCGCGATGTCGGTGATGACCTCTTCGCTGGTCGGCTGGATCACGAAATCGCGATCGTGCCGGTCCTTCAGGCGCAGCAGCTCGGGCCCGTATTTCTGGAATCGCCCCGACTCCTGCCACAGCTCGGCGGGCTGCACCACGGGCATCAGGAGCTCGATCGCGCCAGCGCGATCCATCTCTTCGCGGATGATCGCCTCGACCTTGCGAATGACCCGCAAGCCCATCGGCATATAGCTGTAGATGCCGGCACCGAGCCGCTTGATGAGTCCCGCCCTGAGCATGAGCCGGTGGCTCGTCACTTCTGCGTCGGCGGGTGCTTCCTTGAGGGTCGAAACGAAGAACTGGGTAGCTTTCATCGGCGGGGCAAGACGGTCTCAGTGAAAGGAGGGAAACCCACGGGTTCGCGTCCCTTCATGCCGGTGCAATAATCGTTTCAACGACAGAATTGAGGTTGATTATGCTCGACCGTGAAGGGTTCAGACCCAACGTCGGCATCATCCTGCTCAACCCGCGAAACCAGGTGTTCTGGGGCAAACGCATACGCACCCACTCCTGGCAGTTCCCGCAAGGGGGCATCAAATACGGCGAGACGCCCGAGCAGGCGATGTTCCGCGAACTCCACGAAGAAGTGGGATTGTTGCCGGACCAGGTGCGCATCGTTGCGAGGACCCGCGACTGGCTGCGCTATGAGGTGCCCGACCACTTCATCCGACGTGATGCGCGCGGGCATTACCGCGGCCAGAAGCAGATCTGGTTCCTGCTTCAGCTTACGGGGCGGGACACCGACATGAATCTGCGCGCCACCGACCATCCCGAATTCGATGCCTGGCGCTGGAACGAGTACTGGATTCCGCTCGATGTAGTGATCGAGTTCAAGCGCGACGTCTACCAGATGGCGCTGACCGAGCTGGCCCGCTTTCTTCCGCGCACGCATTTTCAGAACCGTTATCTGCGCTCGGGCATGCGGCCCGCGCATCCGCGCGATAACGACGATGCGAGGGTGCACATCGAAGATACGACAACGGCCAGCGATCCGGTGCTGCCAGTCAAGCCAGGCTGACAGAGCTGGCGCCGGTCCCGCCGGCGGCCCAGCGACGCTTCAAAGCAGGACCAGGTTATCGCGATGGATGAGTTCGGGCTCGGCGGTATAACCGAGGCAGCGTTCGAATTCGGTCGATGGCTTGCGTGCGATCAGGCGTGCCTCGCTGCTTGCGTAGTTGGCGAGGCCGCGTGCCAGGGCAATACCGTCCACGCCCTCGACCGCGATGACATCGCCGCGATGAAAATCACCGCGCACCTCGAGCACGCCGATTGGCAACAGGCTCTTGCCTTGGTCGCGTACCTTGACCGCGGCGCCCACGTCGACCACGACACTGCCGCGCAGCTGAAGTTGATCGGCCATCCATTGCTTGCGTGCAGCAACCTTGGGCGTGGTGGCGCGCAACTCGGTGCCGATGGCCTCGCCTGCAGCCAGCCGCAACAACACGTCGGGCTCGCGGCCCCAGGCGATCACGGTTCCCGCGCCACTACGCGCGGCGCGCTTGGCGGCCAGCACCTTGGTGATCATGCCGCCGCGCGCGAGCTGCGACCCCGCTCCGGCGGACATGCGCTCTAGTTCGATCGCGCCGGCGGTCGCCTGCTCGATCAGCCGGGCCGCGGGGTCGCGCCGCGGATCGGCCGAATAAAGGCCTTTCTGGTCGGTGAGAATGACCAGCGCATCCGCATCGACCAGGTTGCATACCAGCGCCGCGAGCGTGTCGTTGTCGCCAAATTTGATCTCGTCGTTGACGACGGTATCGTTCTCGTTGATTACGGGAATGACCTTGAGATTCAGCAGCGTCAACAGGGTCGAGCGAGCGTTCAGATAGCGCTCGCGGTCGGCCAGATCGGCGTGCGTCAACAGCACCTGGGCGCTGCGCATCGCATGCGCGCGCAACTGCGTCTCGTAGAGTTGGGCGAGTCCCATCTGACCGACCGCCGCGGCGGCCTGCAGCTCATTGATCTCCCTTGGCCGCGTGGTCCAGCCCAGGCGTTTCATGCCTTCAGCGACGGCGCCGCTGGACACCATCATCACCTCGCGACCCTGTGTGGCCAGCACGGCGAGCTGCCGGCACCATTGACCGACCGCCAGGGCATCGATGCCCCGGCCCTCGTCGGTCACGAGGCTCGAGCCGACTTTGACGACGATGCGCCGCGCGCCCTGCAACAGACCGCTCATGCCGGTGCGCGTTTGGCGTCCGCATTGAAACGCGGATCGGGTTCCGGCGGAACGGTGTTACGCACTTTCGAGACGTGTTCGTAAACCGCCCGGATCAAGGGCTCGCAGCCTTCGCGGGTCAGGGCGGAGATCATGAACACCGGCCCTTTCCAGCGCAGTCGCTTGACGAACTTTTGGACCTGCGCGTCGCGTTCGTCGGGGGCCACCATATCGAGCTTGTTGAGAACCATCCAGCGCGGCTTGGCGTGCAGGGATGCGTCGTACTTCTTCAGCTCGGCGGCGATAGCCCTGACCTGCAGGACCGGGTCGACGGCTTCGTCGAAAGGCGCGAAATCGACCACGTGCAGCAGCAGGTGCGTACGCTGCACGTGGCGCAGAAACTGGTGGCCCAGGCCCGCACCTTCCGACGCGCCTTCGATCAGGCCGGGGATATCGGCCACGACGAAGCTCTGCTCCGGCGCGACGCGAACGACACCCAGGTTGGGATGCAGCGTGGTGAACGGATAGTCTGCGATTTTCGGGCGCGCATTCGAAATCGCCGCGATCAGCGTGGACTTTCCGGCATTCGGCATTCCGAGCAAGCCGACGTCGGCGAGCAATCGAAGCTCGAGTTTGAGCTTGTGCTGCTCACCGGGCCAGCCAGGCGTCTTCTGGCGCGGTGCGCGATTGGTGCTGGTCTTGAAATGCAGATTGCCGAAGCCGCCATCGCCGCCCTTGGCGATCAGCACCTTCGCATCGGGCTCGAGAAGCTCGGCCAGCACTTCGTCCGTCTGCGCGTCGCGGATGATGGTTCCCATCGGCATTCGCAAGACGATATCTTCGGCCGCCGCGCCGTACTGGTCGGAGCCGCGCCCGTTCTCGCCGTTGCGAGCCTCGTGCCGGCGCGCATAACGGAAATCGATCAATGTATTGAGATTGCGATCGCCCATGGCATAGACGCTGCCGCCGCGCCCGCCGTCACCCCCGTTCGGCCCGCCGAATGGAATGAACTTCTCGCGCCGAAAGCTCATGCAACCGCTGCCGCCATCGCCGGCAACCACATCGATCGTCGCTTCGTCGAAAAATTTCATCGCTATCCGCTCATTGCCTCACGCTGCCAACAAGATCCGCAGTCGCCAATGACAAAGCCCCGGCGAGCCGGGGCTTTTGCTCGTCCTGCGACGCGATCGCTTGGCGTCAGCTGCCGGCGACGCTGACAGTCTGCCGGTTTCGCGGGCCCTTGACGGCATAGCTGACCTGCCCATCGACGAGTGCGAACAAAGTGTGGTCCTTGCCGATACCCACATTGGCTCCGGCGTGGAACCGGGTGCCGCGCTGGCGAACCAGGATCGAGCCGGCCGGGATCGTCTGGCCTCCGAACACCTTGACGCCGAGCATCTTGGGCTGTGAGTCGCGCCCGTTGCGCGTCGAGCCGCCGCCTTTTTTCTGTGCCATTGCCGTGCTCCTGCAGTCCGCGCCGCGAACTGATTGAAATTAAGGATTCACCGAACCGATTTCGATCTCGGTGTAGTTCTGCCGGTGTCCCTGCCGCTTCTGATAGTGCTTGCGCCGGCGCATCTTGAAGATGCGAACCTTCGGGTGGCGACCGTGAGCCACCACCGTGGCAACGACGCTGGCGCCGCTGACCCAGGGCGTGCCAACCTTCAGGTCGGCACCGGTGCCTACCGCCAAAACTTGCTCGATCGTGATTTGATCGCCCACCGCCACCATCAGCTGTTCGACTTTGAGCTTTTCGCCGGCCGCAACCTTGTATTGCTTGCCGCCGGTTTTAATGACCGCGTACATATCAGCCTCTCTGATTTGGATCCGACCGCGCCCTTGCGCAAGCCGCTCGGTAAACGAGGCAGGCGGTCGAGGAAACCGAAGATTGTAGCAGCGGCGTGCGGGAGTACCGCGTTTCGTCTGGCAGCCAGAAGCGGACGATCGCGTTTCGTCGCGGTCGACGCTGTGCGCTTCCTATAATTCCACGCTTTCGCGCCGTCGACCCGTGCAGCCCACTTCCCTCTCATTTACTGCTCCGACTGCGGCCGCGCTTGTGGCGCTGGACATGCAGGAGGTCGATCGCGTGATCGAACGCCGGCTGCGTTCGGACGTTGCGCTCATCAACCAGATCTCGCATTACATCGTCAGCGCCGGCGGCAAGCGGATCCGGCCAATGCTGGTGTTGCTCTTTTCGGGTGCACTCGGCTTTTCAGGCTCCGAAAAGCACGAGCTGGCAGCCACAGTCGAATTCATTCATACCGCGACGCTTCTGCACGACGATGTGGTCGACGAGTCGGCACTTCGGCGCGGTCGCCAGACCGCGAACGCACTGTTCGGCAATGCGGCTAGCGTCTTGGTCGGCGACTTCGTTTATTCGCGCGCATTCCAGATGATGGTCTCGGTCAACAGCATGCGCGTCCTGGAAGTGCTGGCCGAGGCGACGAACGTGATTGCCGAGGGCGAGGTCTTGCAGCTCATGAACATGCACGACCCAAACCTGCGGGTCGACGATTACCTCCGCGTCATCCGGTTCAAGACCGCCAAACTGTTCGAGGCTAGTGCCCGCCTGGGCGCGGTACTGGCGGGCGCGAGCTCCGAGGTGGAAGAATCATGCGCCGATTACGGGCGGTCGCTCGGCACCGCCTTCCAGCTCGTCGACGACCTGCTCGACTACGAAGGCTCGACCTCCGAACTCGGCAAAAACGTGGGTGACGACCTGCGCGAGGGGAAGCCGACGTTGCCGCTACTGATCGCGATGGAACGCAGCGGCGGATCGCCGCGCGAGATGATGCGCCACGCGATCGAACACGGCGAAGTGGCTCGCTTGGGGGAGATCGTCGCGATCGTGCGCGACACCGGAGCCCTCGCCGCGACCCGCGACGCCGCGCGCGCCGAAGCGGACAAGGCCATACGCAGTCTGTCTGTGCTGCCCGCCTCGGCCTACCGAGAGGCTCTGTTAGAATTATGCGTTCGATCGGTCGAGCGCTCGTCATGAATGCCCGGCCCGACACAGTCCGTCAGTTGTTGAGGCTGAAAGATCGGGGTGTAGCTTAGCCTGGTAGAGCGCTACGTTCGGGACGTAGAGGCCGGAGGTTCGAATCCTCTCACCCCGACCAAGTGTTCTTGGGTCAGCTCGGTCATCTGTATTGCGAATCGAATCATGGCCACACGCCCCGCGAAGATCACTCCCTCCGACTCGGCGCAGAAATTGAGGCAGACGCAAGCGGAATATTCCGCCGCCCGTCCGGCCGCCGAGCCGGGCGCGAGGCAGATGATGTCGAGCTCCAAGATGTACGTGTGCCGGCGCTGTCACGCGAATTTCAAGACCGGTGACGGCAAGCCCGATCCGCGGATTCCGGGACTGGGCAAATGCACCGCGTGCCTTGCGGCTACCGCGGCCACGTCGCGCTAGCGTTGCTGGCGGACTCTTGCTTTTGCCTCGCGGCGTTCACGAGCGCCGTCGCATCCAGCGTGAACAGTTCCCCACTCGCGGGGGCGCTGTCGTTTACACCGTCGTTGTCATGAGCGATGATGAACCGGTTTTCCCATCGTAAAGTGACCCGCCGTCCGTGGATACATTGGCCGAAGCCCCGCAGTCGTCCCTCTCGGGGGTAGCGCGCGTCCTCGTCCACGCCGGCAAACTCACTGCCAAGTCGGCTGAGGACCTGGTCCGTAGCGGGAAGGAAAAGCGCTCGAGCTTCATTGCTTCGGTGATCGCCGCGGGCGCGGTTTCCCCCGCGGAGCTGGCCCACACCCTGTCGACCGCGCTCGCCCTGCCCCTGCTCGACCTCTCCGCGATCGATCCGCAGCGCCTGCCGCGCAACGTCATCGAAGCCAAGCTCGCCGCGCAATACCAAGTGGTGGTGCTGGGCAAGCGGGGCAACCGCCTGTTCGTGGGCGGCGCCGATCCCACCGACCAAGAGGCGGTCGAGCGCATCAAGTTCGCGACCCAGTTGTCGCCAGAGTGGGTCATCGTCGAGCACGACAAGCTGTCCAAGCTGATCGATGCGAGCACCGCCAGTGCCAACGAGACGATCGAGTCGATGTCGTCCGGCGACTTCGAATTCGACGTCACCGACGATGTCTCGGCGCCGCAGGAGACGGCCGATGCGAGCGACGTCGAAGACGCACCGGTGGTTCGCTTTCTGCAGAAGATGCTGATCGACGCCATCAACGCGCGTGCCTCCGATCTGCATTTCGAGCCCTACGAGTACCACTACCGCGTACGCTTTCGCATCGACGGCGAGTTGCGTGAGATCACGCAGCCGCCGATCGCGATCAAGGACAAGCTATCGTCGCGCATCAAGGTCATCTCCCGCCTGGACATTGCCGAAAAGCGCGTCCCACAAGATGGCCGGATGAAGCTCAAATTCGGCAACAAGGCGATCGATTTCCGGGTCAGCACCTTGCCCACGCTGTTCGGCGAGAAGATCGGGATCCGGATCCTCGACCCGTCGAGCGCCAAGGTCGGCATCGAGGCGCTGGGGTACGAGAAGGTCGAGAAGGAGCGGCTGCTGCGCATCATCCAGCGGCCCTATGGCATGGTGCTCGTCACCGGTCCGACCGGCAGCGGCAAGACGGTGTCGCTCTATACATGCCTGAACATCCTGAATCAGCCCGGCGTGAACATCTCGACCGTGGAGGATCCGGCCGAAATTAACCTTCCCGGCGTGAATCAGGTCAACGTTAACGACAAGGCCGGGCTCACCTTCGCCGCCGCTCTGAAGTCGTTTCTGCGGCAGGACCCGGACATCATCATGGTGGGCGAGATTCGCGACCTCGAGACCGCCGACATCGCGATCAAGGCAGCGCAGACCGGACACATGGTCATGTCGACGTTGCACACCAACGATGCGCCGAGCACGCTCACGCGGTTGTTCAACATGGGGGTTGCGCCGTTCAATATCGCCTCGAGCGTCTTGCTGATCACGGCACAGCGACTGGCTCGCAAGCTGTGCGAAACGTGCAAGGTGCAGGCCGACTATCCGCGCGAAGCTATGCGCCGCGCCGGATTCAAGGAAACCGACCTCGACGGCACCTGGAAGCCCTATCGGGCGGTGGGATGCTCGTCCTGCAACGGCGGCTACAAGGGCCGCGTCGGCATCTACCAGGTCATGCCCATAACCGACGAGATGCAGCGTCTGATCCTCACCGAAGGTTCGGCGATGGACATCGCCGCCCAGGCGCAGCGTGAAGATGTTCGCGACTTGAGGCAATCGGGTCTCGTCAAAGTCCGTTCTGGGATGACGACACTTGAAGAAGTCATTTCGGTGACCAACGACTGACCGCGTTCCAAGCAAAACAATGGGACGGGGCGAGAGCCCCGGAGTGAACAATGGCGACTGCCGCAGCCTTGAAGAGCCCGAAGGAAATCGTCTTCGAGTGGGAGGGCAAGGACAAGAACGGCAAGCTCGTTCGCGGCGAGATGCGTGCCGGTGGCGAGGCGGTGGTGGGTGCCAGCCTGCGTCGCCAGGGCATCATGGTGCGCAAGGTCAAGAAGCGCCGCCTGAGCGGTGGTCGCTCCATCAAGCAAAAGGATATCGCGGTCTTCACGCGGCAGCTTTCGACCATGATGCGCGCCGGCGTGCCGCTGATCCAGTCGTTCGACATCGTCGCCCGCTCCAGCACCAATCCGCGCATGACGCGGCTGCTGACCGAAATCCGAACCGACGTGGAGACCGGCACCAGCCTGTCGTCCGCGTTTCGCAAGCACCCGCTTTATTTCGACGCTCTGTACTGCAATCTGGTCGAAGCCGGCGAAGCTGGCGGCATCCTGGAAGCCCTGCTCGATCGCCTGGCGATCTACCAGGAAAAGACGATGGCGATCAAGAACAAGATCAAGTCGGCGCTGATCTATCCGGTCGCGGTGCTGGTGGTCGCCTTCGTCGTACTCGCGGTCATCATGATCTTCGTGATCCCGGCCTTCGAGGACGTATTCAGGTCCTTCGGCGCAGATCTGCCGGCCCCTACGCTGGTCGTGATCGCGATCTCGAAGATCTTCGTCAGCTACTGGTATCTGATCTTCGGCATCCTCGGCGGAGGCACCTATTTCTTCATGCAGTCGTGGAAGCGCTCGGAGAAGATGCAGAAGTTCATGGACCGCTTGCTGCTCAAGGTGCCGGTCTTCGGCGATCTGGTCAACAAGTCGTCGATCGCGCGCTGGACGCGTACCCTGTCGACCATGTTCGCGGCTGGGGTGCCGCTGGTCGAAGCGCTCGATTCGGTCGGCGGAGCTGCCGGCAACGCCGTCTTCCTGGAGGCGACCGAGCAGATCCAAAAGGACGTCTCGACCGGCTCTTCGCTCACCACCTCGATGCAGTCCACCGGCGTCTTCCCGACGATGGTGATCCAGATGTGCGCGATCGGCGAGGAATCGGGCTCGCTCGACGGCATGCTGGGCAAGGCGGCCGAGTTCTACGAAGACGAAGTCGATGAAGCGGTGAAGGGGCTGTCGAGCCTGATGGAGCCCTTCATCATCGTTATTCTCGGCACGCTCATCGGCGGCATCGTGGTATCGATGTACCTGCCCATCTTCAAGCTCGGACAGGTCGTCTGACCATCGGGGCGCCGCCGCGCCCCTCTGCAGCATGATCCCAGCCGATTCGAACGCCATCGTCATCATCGGCGGCGGCCACGCCGCCGCACAGCTGTGCAACGGCCTAGCCGCGGCGGGCCTCGGCGCCCGCGTGCACCTGGTGTGCGATGAGCCTGAGCTGCCCTACCACCGACCGCCGCTATCCAAGAGCTACCTCAGGAATCCGCAGGAAGACCTGCAGCTGCATCGCGAGGTCGGCTGGTATGCCGATGCCGGTATCACGCTGCACAGCGCCGACCCGGCGCTGGCGATCGACCGCGCACGGCACAGCGTGCGCCTGCGCTCGGGTCTTGATCTGACCTACGGGCAACTGGTGCTGGCCACCGGCGCACGACCGCGCGGCCTGCCCCATCTTCCGTCCGCCCTGGACAACGTCGCCGAGTTGCGCAGCGCTGCCGACGCCCGGCGACTGCGTGCGAAGCTAGACGCCGCATCGCTGGTCACGGTGCTTGGCGGCGGCTTCATCGGCCTGGAGATCGCGGCCAGCGCGCGCAGCCTGGGCAAGCGCGTGTCGGTGCTCGAATCGGCGCCGCGGCTGCTCCTGCGATCGGTCTCGGCCGAGCTTGCCGAGCACGTGATGCAAACCCACCGCGCCGCAGGCATTGAGGTGCGGCTTGGCGTCGCGGTCGGCGATTTCGAAGTCACTGCCGGCCGCTTGCGCTCGCTCGCGGTCGACGGCATGCGCGAACCGCTGGAACTGCTGGTGCTGGGCATCGGCGCGGTCCCTGAACATGGGCTCGCCAGCGCCGCCGGCCTGGCGTGCGAAAACGGCGTCGTGGTCGACGAGCACATGCGCAGCTCCGACCCAGCCATCCTCGCGATCGGCGACTGCACCTTCTTTCCCGAGCCGAGCAGCGAGCGGCGGCTGCGCCTGGAGTCGGTGCAGAACGCGAACGACCAAGCGCGCGCCGCGCTCGCGACGCTGCTGGGCAATCCGCAGCCCTATCGCGCCCTGCCCTGGTTCTGGTCCGACCAGGGCGGGTTGCGGCTACAGATGGCCGGGCTGCTGCCCCCCGAGGGCACGCCACACCGACGTCCGGGCGCGACGCCGACGAGCTTCTCGATCCTGCACTATGTCGGCCAGCGGCTCGTGTGCGTGGAAAGCGCCAACGCACCGCTCGATCACATCAACGCGCGCAAGCTTCTCGAAGCCGGCCGCAGCCCCGACCCTGCCCTTGCCTGCGACCCGAAGGTTGCGCTCAAGAACCACCTGTGACCGATCCGCTGCTCATCGAAGCCTTCACCTCGCCGTTCGCTCTGGCTCTGATCGGCCTGTGCGTCGGCAGCTTTCTCAATGTCGTCATCCATCGGCTGCCGCTCATGCTCGACCGCGGCTGGAAGATCGACAGCGCCGAGATGCTCGGCGTCCCGCTCGAGACGCCACCGCCGATCACCTTGTCAACGCCGCGCTCGCGCTGCCCCTCGTGCGGTCACGCCATCGCGTGGTACGAGAACTTTCCGGTGTTGAGCTATCTCTGGCTGCGCGGGCGCTGCTCGGCCTGTCGCGCGGCGATCTCGGCGCGCTATCCCTTCGTCGAAATCCTCACTGCCATCGCCTTCGCCGTCGTCGGCTGGAAGTTCGGACCGCAGCCCGCGGCCTGGCTGTGGTGCGGCTTCGTCGCGGTGCTGATTGCGCTTGCCGGCATCGACTGGGATACCACCCTGCTGCCCGACAGCCTGACCTTGCCGCTGTTGTGGGCCGGCCTTATCGCGAGCGCGCTCGGCTGGACCGTGCCGCTGCCCGAAGCGGTGTGGGGCGCGGTCGTCGGCTATGGGTCGCTGTGGTCGGTGTATTGGCTCTTCAAGCTCGTGACCGGCAAGGAAGGCATGGGCTTCGGCGACTTCAAGCTGCTCGCCGCGCTCGGCGCCTGGCTCGGCCTGAAGATGTTGTTGCCGGTGATTCTCGGCGCCTCGATCCTCGGTGCGCTGGTAGGCATCGGCATGAAGTTGCGCTCGTCGCTGCGCGAAGGCCGCTACGTGCCGTTCGGACCTTTTCTCGCCGGCGCGGGAATCGCCGTCCTGTTGGCGGGGCCGGCGCGCGTGCTGGGCTGGCTCGGCTGGGCCTGACCGTTCGCAGCGCCATGCGCATCGGCCTGACCGGCGGCATCGGCAGCGGCAAGAGCACGGTAGCGCGACGGCTCGCCGCCCACGGCGCCGCGATCTTCGATACCGATGCGATCGCGCGAGAGGTGAGCGGCGCCGGCGGTGACGCCATCGCACCGCTGCGGGAAGAATTCGGCGCCGGCTTTATCGATGCGCAGGGCGCGCTCGACCGTGCCGCGATGCGCACCCTCGCCTTCTCGGACCCCACGGCGCGACGCAGGCTCGAGGCCATCCTGCATCCGCTCATTGGTGCCGAAGTCGAACGCCGTGCCGGCGCCAGCCGCGCCGCGGTGCAGGTGTTCGACGTTCCGCTGCTGGTCGAAAGCCGGCGCTGGCGCGCGCGCGTCGACCGCGTGCTGGTGGTCGATTGCACCGAGGCGACGCAGATCGACCGCGTCGTCGCGCGGTCGGGCTGGAGCGCCGAGGCGGTGCGCGCTGTGCTGGCTCAGCAAGCCACGCGTGAGGCCCGCCGCGCGAGCGCGGATGCCGTGCTCTACAACGAAGCGATCCCGCTTGCCGAACTCGCGCGCCAAGTCGCGCGGTTGTGGGGGCATTGGCAGCCGGCTCGAGTCGAAGGCGTGTGGAACAATGCCGCGCAGCCGCCGGACCTTGCACCTTGATCCTCTACGAATACCCGTTCAACGAGAGCATCCGAACGATGTTGCGACTCGAACATCTGTTCGATCGCCTGGGCCAGTTGATCGCACGCGATGCCGCGGTCGACCACCATTTCGCCCTCGTCACCATCTTCGAGATCACGGACGTCGCCTCGCGCGCGGACCTGAAGTCGGATCTGCTGAAAGACCTCGAGCAGAAGAGGCAGCTCTACAACAGCTACCGCGGCAACCCGTCGATCTCGGGCGACGCGCTCGCGAGCGTGACCCACCGCATCGAGCATGCCTTCAACGGCCTGAACCAGCTCAGCGGCAAGGCCGGCGCGGCGCTGCAGGGCAACGAATGGCTGATGAGCATCCGCAGCCGGGTCGGCATCCCGGGCGGCACCTGCGAGTTCGACCTGCCGGCCTACTACGCCTGGCAGCAGCGCACGCCGCAGCGCCGGCGTGCCGATCTGCTGCATTGGGTCGGCACGTTGATGCCGCTGGCCGAAGCGCTGCAGGTTCTGCTCGGCCTGTTGCGCGAAGGCGGCGTGGCGCACAAGGTCGTCGCTCCCGGCGGCCAGTTCCAGCAAAGCCTGCCGGTCGGCCGCGTGTACCACCTGATCCGCGTGCGCATGGACGGACCCGAGGACGTGGTTCCCGAGATCAGCGGCCACCGCTTGATGGTG
>JBDSEG010000252.1:0-2973 GCA_039920165.1 Burkholderiaceae bacterium | reverse complement strand
TCAGTTCGGCCTCGTCCACGTAGCCGATCGCGCCGGGCGTCGCATTGACGAATTCGATCACCGCCGCCCCGCTCGACAGCTCGCGCGGCGGCGCGCCCTTGCCGATATAGCGGCGCACGATCCAGTAAGCGGTGTATTTTTCTTCGTCCTGGTTCAGGTAGGTCTGCAGAAAGCGGCTGCGCACCGGGCTGCCGGCATGCGCATTGACCGCCGTCACCGCGACGCCATTGACCTCGATCACCTTGCCCGTGTAGACCTTCTCGAGCGTCGGTGCGTCCAGGCTTGCGAGGTTCGGGTGCCCGATCACGACCACGCCGCCCGCGGCGACCGAGTGGCCGACCACATAGGCCAGCGCCAAGGGCACGAGAGTGGTTCGCATCAGAAGACCGCGCTGTAGGAAACCGAGAAGAAATTGATCCGACGCCTGCTGGCCGAGTCGCCCGGCGGCACATTGACCAGCGCCGATACGCCGCCTATCCGGGTCACCGTGAATTCGGCCTTCACCTTGCTGGTCAGCGACAAGGCATACGAAGTTCCGAGCGCCCACGAATGTTGGTCATAGACGAGCAGGTTGTCGGCGGCGGCCCTTTGCAGCGCATTGATGAGCGCCGCGCCGGGCACCGCATCGGGCAGCCGGATCGAATCGAGCCGCGCATACAGCGTGCGCTGGCGTGCCGGCGAGCGCAGGAAGGCGTAGTCGATATACGGCGTCCACTTGCCGAGTCGGTGCAGCACGGCCGCGTGGCCGCGGTTTCCCTGGGGTCCGAGGTCGTCGTGCTTGGTCACGACGCGTGCAAATTCGGCGACGCCGCGTGTGGCAGGGGTGAATTGCCACTCGGCACCGAACGTCAGGACCGTGTTGACGACCTTGTCGTTGAATGCAATGCCGGGGCCCGGCAGCGCCGGATCGGTCTGGAAATAGCCGAACCCGGGTGCCAGTTCGACGAACGGATAGGTCGCCGGAAAAGGAGTGTCGGCCGCCGCATGCGCGCGGTGGATGCCGACGCGTAAGCTGTGTTCGTCGGTCTTCTGCGTGAGCAGCAACCCGACGCCTTTCACACTCAGGTCTCCGAAGACCGGACCGGCGCCGACGAAGCCCGGAACGCCCTCGCGCAGCCAGTACCGGAAACTGGTATCCGATCGACCCGCATAGCCTTCCAAGGTCCATTCACCGCCGCCTCCTTTCCAGACCCGGCTGAATGAAGCGCCGACGAAATCGTTGCTCGGCGTGATCGAGTACATCTCCGTGGGCAGGCGCGCGAAGTCATAACTTGCGCCGACGTCGTAGTTCTCCGAGTACAGGTACAGCGGGATGCGCTGCTTGCCGACCCGCAACAGCCAGTCGTTGTCGGGCCGGTAGGAGACGAAGGCCCAGGCGATCGAGGCTTCGTAGCCGGTGTCGCGGTCGGAACGCGCCGCCGCCTTCACCTGCACCGTGGCGCCGAAGCCTTCGGCGAACCGGGCATCGACCTGCAGCCCGGCGACCGAATCGCGCTGCACGGTGCCGCGGTCGTCGATGAAGCGCTGGTAGCCATAGGCGCGGTCGGACCTCGCATAGCCCAGCGTGCCGAAGCCGGATACAGAGAAATCGGTCGCGAGCGCCGGAGCGGCCGGCCCGCCCAGAGCCAGCGCCAGCAGGGCGATCGACGGGGATGTAGGGGACAAAGGTTTCATGCGTATCCGTCGCGATCGGCGCGTCCGGTTGCAGCCGGTCGCGGCAACCCTTTCATTGTTTCACCCCGGAGCGCTCGGCGTCGTCATCCAGATGACTGAGGGCGGCATCGAATTCGAAGTTGTCCAGCGCCAGCGCAATCCGCTGCGCGGTCTGGAACGGCAGCCAGCGCGCGATTTCGTCGCGGTGCCGACTCCACAGCTCGCGTGCGTCGGTATCGCCTTGCTCAAGCAGTTCGCGCAGGCGCGGCAGCCAGTCGGGCAGTGCGCCGGCCGGCGGCGCGGCATCGGCGCGAGGCGCCCCGCTGTCGGCGCCTGGCGGGTGGAAATGATCGCGCAGCCCGCTCAGCAGGGGTTCGAGCACGTCTTCCAGTCGCGCCAGGCGGGTGCGCGCGCGCTCGCCGTCGGCCGCCGTGGTGGCGCGTTCGAGATCGGCGGCCTCGGTAGCGAGCGCACCGCAGCCCAGGCCCGCCGCGAGGCCTTTCAAGGTATGCGCCTCGCGCGCCAGCACCGCCCACTGCGACGCTGCCAGCAGCGCGTGCGCGCGCGGCGCGAAATCCGCATGGTCGAGTGCGAAGCGCGCCAGCATCTGCCGGTACAACTCGGCACGGCCGTCGGCGTAGCGCAAGCCGCGCTCCAGGTCCAGGCCGGTGATCGCGGGCAGCGCGCTCGCCTGCGAAGCCGCCGCCGGCGCTGGGCTGCTGCGCACCGGCGCCGAGGTGGTGGGGCCCGGACGCGTTGCCTTGCCGCCGGCGTGCAGCCGGGCCAGCGTCGCATACAGCAGCTCGGGCTCGAACGGCTTGCTGATGTGGCCGTTCATGCCGAGCACGAGGCAGCGTTCGCGCTCGTCGTCCATCGCATGCGCCGAGACCGCGATGATCGGCAGGTCGACATGGCGCGCATCCAGGCGCAGCAGCCGGGTCGCTTCGTAGCCGTCCATCACCGGCATCTGCAGGTCCATCAGCACGGCCGAATAGAAACCCGCGGGATGGGCGTGGATGCGGGCGAGTGCAGCCTCGCCGTTGTCGGCAACATGCACCTGCGCCTGCTGGCTTTGGAGCAGCTCGACCGCGAGCTGCTGGTTGATTGGGTTGTCCTCGACGAGCAGGATGCGCATGCCCGCGAGGTCGAACGTTTCGCCGCCCTGCTGCGGCGCCGGGGCCGCATCGGCCGGGTCGCCGGCGAGCCACTTGACGAGGTCGCGCAGCGATTCGGGCAGCACCGGCTTGGCGACGAAGTGGCGCGCACCGAGTTCCTCGGCGCTGCGATGCATCACCTCGGAGTCGTAGGCCGAGACGATCA
>JBDSEG010000251.1:0-14280 GCA_039920165.1 Burkholderiaceae bacterium | reverse complement strand
CGTCTTCAGGCCGCCGATGCCGATGCCCTTGCGCTGCCCGAGCGTGTAGAAGCTCAGGCCGACGTGCTCGCCGACGACGCGGCCGCGGTCGTCCTTCACCGGCCCGGGCGTATTGGCGAGATAGCGTTCGAGGAATTCGCGAAACGGCCGTTCGCCGATGAAGCAGATGCCGGTCGAGTCCTTCTTCCTTGCATTCGGCAAGCCGATCTCGGTCGCGATGCGGCGCACCTCGGTCTTGCGCAGTTCGCCGACCGGGAACAGCGTCTTCGCGAGTTGCGCCTGGGTCAGTCGATGCAGGAAATAGCTCTGGTCCTTCGCCGGGTCCAGGCCCTTCAGCAACTCGACGCTGGCAGGCTGCTCGCGTACGCGGGCGTCCTCCGCCGCCCCTGCGGCCGACTCGCCGTCCCGCCCCTCGCGCATCGCCCAGGACGCCGCGACGCAGCGAACTCGGGCGTAATGCCCGGTCGCGATGGCATCGGCGCCGAGCCGAAGCGCATGGTCGAGGAAGGCCTTGAACTTGATCTCGGCATTGCACAGCACGTCCGGGTTCGGCGTTCGACCGGCCGCGTATTCGCGCAGGAATTCGGCGAATACGCGGTCCTTGTAATCGGCCGCGAAATTGACATGCTCGAGTTCGATCCCGAGCACGTCGGCGACCGCGGCAGCGTCGACGAAATCTTCGTTCGAGGTGCAGTAGCCGGCGGCGTCGTCGCCCGGGCCGCCGGCGGGCCGGTCGTCATCCTCCCAGTTTTTCATGAAGATGGCGACGACTTCGTGCCCTTGCTGCCTGAGCAGGTGCGCCGCGACCGCCGAGTCGACCCCGCCGGAGAGGCCGACCACGATGCGCTGAAGCTTCATCGGGCAATTTTAGAAGGCGGTGTTTATGATGCTTGCGCCGGCAGCGATGCCGACACACGTCTTCAGGGCGGGGTGAGATTCCCCACCGGCGGTATGGCGCGAAAGCGCCGAGCCCGCGAGCGCTCTTCGACCAAGCGAAGAGGTCAGCAGATCTGGTGCGATGCCAGGGCCGACGGTTCAGCGGTGCGTCAAGCAGTACGGCGTGCCCTCAAAGTCCGGATGAAAGAAGATGTGCCGATGCGGCCGGGCCGCGCCTTTTGCCGGGCGTGGCCCGACCGCGTTTGCGCGCCCTGGAACGTTTTTCGCCAACCCGCCCGAAAGGGCATCTTTGCGAGGACGTTTCCACCATGTCTCAACTCTCTCCCAAGCGCCGCGTGCTGCCGCCGCGGCTGCGAATCGCGGTCGATGCGATCCGCCACGGCCGCGCGGTGATCCTGCAGGACGACGACGATCGCGAGAACGAGGCCGACCTCGTCGTCGCGGCCGATCGAATCACCGTGCCGACCATGGCGACGCTGATCCGCGACTGCTCGGGCATCGTCTGCCTGTGCCTGACCGATGCGGTGCTCGATCGGCTCGAGCTCGCGCCGATGGTTGCACACAACGCGAGCCGGTACGGCACCGCGTTCACGGTGTCGATCGAGGCGCGTGACGGCGTCACGACCGGCGTCAGCGCAGCCGACCGCGTGACGACGGTGCGGGCGGCAATCGCGCCGCGCGCGCAGCCGGCCGATCTGGTGAGCCCCGGCCACGTCTTTCCGCTGCGCGCGCATCCGGGCGGCGTGCTGGCGCGGCGCGGCCACACCGAGGGCGCGGTCGAACTGGCACGCCTGGCGGGACTGCAGCCGGCGGCGGTCCTGTGCGAGCTGATGAACGACGACGGCAGCATGCTGCGCGGCGACGCGCTCCTCGCATACTCGCGTTCCCGCGGCTGCCCGATGCTGACGATCGCGGAACTGGTGGCGTGGCTGCGCGAGGGCGAGACCACAGCAGCCTGAGCGCTGGCTAACGCATGCGAACATCCGGTCTCGTTCAATGCCGGAGTGTTTCGCATGATCCAGCCGACCCGCCGCACCGTTCTCGCCGCCTCGCTGCTGGCCGTGCCTGCGCTGGCCCGTTCGCAGCCGGCCGCATGGCCGCGCCAGTCAATACGCTTCGTGGTGCCGTTCGCGCCGGGCGGCACGTCGGAGATCGTCGCGCGCACCGTCGCGGCCGAGCTCAGCAAGCAGCTCGGCCAGACCGTCTTCGTCGACAACAAGGGTGGCGGCGCGGGCCTGCCGGCGATGACCGAGGTGGCCAAGGCCACACCCGACGGCTACACCATCATCCTCGGCCACGTCGGCTCGCTCGCCGTCAACCCGTATATCTTTCCGAACCAGCCGTACGACGTGAACAAGGATTTCCTTCCGGTCACGCTGCTGGCCAAGGTGCCGAACCTGTTCGTCATCCATCCCGACGTGCCGGCCACGAATTTCAAGGAGTTCGTCGCCTACGCGAGGAAGAACCCGGGCAAGCTCAACTACGGCTCGGCCGGTAATGCCAGCGCCGGCCATCTGGCGATGGAATATCTGAAGCTCGTGACGGGCATGTTCATCACCCACATCCCGTACCGCGGCACCGGACCGCAGCTGACCGATCTGCTGGCGGGGCGCACCCAGGCCAGCTCGGCCGGGCTGCCGGCGCTGATCCCGCACATTCGAAGCGGCAAGCTGCGCGCGATCGCGGTCGGCACCGCGCAGCGGCTCGCGCAACTGCCCGACGTGCCGACCGTCGCCGAGATGGGCTACAAGGATTTCGAGACCTCGCAGTGGTACGGCATCCTGGCGCCGGCCGGCACGCCGCGCGAGATCGTCAGGAAGCTGCAGGAGGAATCGCTCAAGGCACTGAAATCAAGCGCGGTGGCCGAGCGCTTCGCAAGCGACAGCGCGGTCGGCGGCGGCGGCACGCCTGAGGAATTCACCGCCTTCATCGCCCAGCAGCAGAAGGTCTGGAGCGACATCGTCCGGCGCGCCGGCATCAAGCCGGATTGATCGAAACGGTTTCCTCGTCAGACGTGGTCGATGTTCTGGTGGTGGGTGGCGGCAATGCCGCGCTGTGCGCTGCACTGACCGCGCGTGAAGCAGGCGCGAGCGTGCTGATGCTCGAGGCCGCGCCGCGCGAATGGCGCGGCGGCAATTCGATCCACACCCGCAACCTGCGCTGCATGCACGATGCACCGCAGGATGTGCTGATCGATGCCTATCCCGAGGCCGAGTTCTGGGCCGATCTGCACAAGGTGACCGGGGGCCGCACCGACGAACGCCTCGCGCGCCTGGCGATCACGCACTCGGCCACCTGCCGCGACTGGATGCACCGCCACGGCGTGCATTTCCAGCCGTCGCTGTCGGGAACGCTGCACCTCGGCCGCACCAACGCCTTCTTCATGGGTGGTGGCAAGGCGCTGGTCAATGCCTATTACCGCAGCGCCGAGCGGCTCGGCGTCGCGGTGCGCTACGGCGTGCCGGTCGACCGGATCGAACTCGAAGGCGATCGTTTTCTGGCCGCCGCGATCGGCAAGGACCGCATCGAGGCGCGTACCTGCGTGGTCGCCAGCGGCGGCTTCGAATCGAATCTCGACTGGCTGCGCGAAGCCTGGGGCCGCGCCGACGACGGCGCCTTCATCGCCGACAACTTCGCCATCCGCGGCACCCGCTTCAACCAGGGCGTGCTGCTGAAGAATCTGCTCGCGCAGGGCGCCGATGCGATCGGCGACGCGACGCAGGCGCACATGGTTGCAATCGATGCGCGCGCGCCGCTGTACGACGGCGGCATCGTCACCCGGGTCGATTGCGTCTCGCTCGGCATCGTCGTCAACCGCCAGGCGCAGCGCTTCTACGACGAGGGCGAGGATTTCTGGCCCAAGCGCTATGCGATCTGGGGCCGGCTCGTCGCGCAGCAGCCGGGGCAGATCGGCTATTCGATCATCGATGCGAAAGCGGTCGGGCGCTTCATGCCGCCAGTCTTTCCTGGCGAGCGCGCCGAGACGATCGAACAGCTCGCGGTCCAGCTCGGGCTCGATCCGGCGGCGCTGCGCGCGACGGTCGACGGCTTCAATACCGCCTGCCGGCCGGGGCAATTCGACCATGCCGTGCTCGACGATTGCGCGACCGCGGGCCTCGCGCCCGCGAAGACGCATTGGGCGCGCGCCATCGATACGCCGCCGTTCTACGGCTTTGCGCTCAAGCCCGGCGTGACCTTCACCTACCTCGGCGTCAAGGTCGACGAGCAAGCGGCAGTGCGCTTCGGAGGGCGTCCCAGCACCAACCTCTTCGCGGCCGGCGAGGTGATGGCCGGCAATGTGCTGGGTCAGGGCTATACGGCCGGCGTCGGCATGACCATCGGTACCGCCTTCGGGCGCATCGCAGGCAGGGAGGCCGCCCGTGCAGCGCTTGCTTGAACTGGTCGGCCAGGCCGAGGCCGAGGTCGGCCGTGTGCTGCAGATCTGCAATGCCTGCCGCTATTGCGAAGGCTTTTGTCCGGTCTTTCCGGCGATGACGCGGCGGCTCGAATTTACTCAGGCCGATATCCACTACCTCGCCAACCTGTGCCACGGCTGCGGCGCGTGCCTGCACGCGTGCCAGTACGCCGCGCCGCACGAATTCGCGGTCAACGTGCCACAGGCGATGGCGCGCGTGCGCGCCACGACCTATGCCGAATTCGCCTGGCCCGCGGCCTTCGGCGCGGCCTACCGGCGCAACGGCCTGGTCATCGCGCTGGCCCTGGCGGCAGGCCTCGCGATCTTTCTCGCGCTCATGCTGGCGCGTCAGGGCACGCTGTTCCACCCGCCGCTGGGCGGCAATTTCTATGCGGTTTTTCCGCACAACCTGCTGGTCTCGATGTTCGGCGCCGCATTCGGCTTTGCGCTGCTCGCGCTCGGCATCGGCGTTGCGCGCTTCTGGCGCTCGGTCACGCCCGGCGAGCTGCCGGCGCAAGGCGCGGTGCCCGCCGTGGCCGAGGCGGCCGGCGCCGCGCTGCGCCTGACTCACCTCGGCGGCGGTCACGGCGAAGGCTGCAATGAGGCCGACGATGCCTGGAGCCCGTGGCGACGTCGCTTCCACCACCTGACCTTTTACGGTTTCGCGCTGTGCTTCGCATCGACCTGCGTCGCGACGCTGTACCACTATGCGTTGGGCTGGCCGGCGCCGTATCCGGTGGCGAGCCTGCCGGTCGTTCTCGGCAGCGTCGGCGGCATCGGCCTGCTGATCGGTCCGGCCGGCCTGCTGTGGCTCAACCTGCGGCGCCATCCGCAGCACGTGCTGGCCGAGCAGCGGCCGATGGACCTCGGCTTCATCGCCCTGCTGTTTGCGACCAGCGCGACCGGGCTCGCGCTGCTGCTCATGCGCGACGGCGCGGCGATGGCGCTGCTGCTGGCGGTCCACCTTGGCGTCGTGCTGGCGCTCTTCGCGACCCTGCCGTACGGCAAATTCGCCCATGGCTTCTACCGCTGCGCCGCGCTCCTGAAATGGGCGATCGAAAAGCGCCTGCCGAATCGCTTGCGGCTCGGCGCCGAGTGAATCGGCATCACGACGTCGAGCCCTCGTCGCCTTGAGGTCGCGCGAAGTCGAGCAGTTCGAGCGGATAGCGCCGGCCCGCGCGGTGATCCTGCACGCAGCGCCACAAGAGCGGGCTGCGGTGGCGCGGGCGCGATGCTTCGATCTCTTCCGGCGTGAGCCAGAGGGCGCGCACGATGCCGTGGTCGAGCTTCCAGCCCGGCACCGGTGCGCTCACGACGCCGGTGAAGGCGAAGCGCAGATAGGTCAGGTCGTCGGCGCCGGCGTTCGCGAGGTAAACGCCGACCAGATGGGTCGGCGTGAAGGCGCACGCGGTCTCCTCCAGGGCCTCGCGCGCCACCGCCTGCAGCAGCGACTCGCCCGGGTCGAGGTGGCCGGCCGGGTTGTTCAGCCGCAGGCCGTCGGCCGTGTGCTCCTCGACCAGCAGATAGCGTCCGCTATCCTCGACGATCGCAGCGACAGTGACGTTGGGCTTCCAGCGCGCATTCATCGGGGAAGTATCGCTGCGGTAAGCTGTGCGCCATTCAAGAAGACGACGCACCGTCTGGTGCTGGCCTGAGGAGGCTTTCATGTTGATTGGGGTACCGCGCGAGACCGCGGGCGGCGAGACGCGGGTTGCCGCGACGCCGGAGACGGTCAAGAAGCTGACGGCGCAGGGCCATACCTTGCGGATCGAATCGGGCGCCGGCATTGCCGCAAGCGTCACCGACGCCGCGTTCGAGGCGGCCGGCGCGCAGATCACCGACGCCGCCGGCGCACTCGGCTGCGAGCTGGTGCTCAAGGTGCGCAGCCCCGATGCCGGCGAGCTCGCGCGGATGACCTCGGGCGCCGCGCTGGTCGGCATGCTGAACCCCTTCGATGGCGAAGGCCTGCAGCGGGTGGCCGCGGCCGGCCTCACCGCCTTCGCGCTCGAGGCCGCGCCGCGCACCACCCGCGCGCAAGCCATGGACGTGCTGTCGAGCCAGGCGAATATCGCGGGCTACAAGGCGGTGATGATGGCCGCCGACCGATACCAGCGCTTCTTTCCGATGCTGATGACGGCGGCCGGAACGGTGAAGGCGGCGCGCGTCGTCATCCTGGGCGTCGGCGTCGCCGGGCTGCAGGCGATTGCCACCGCCAAGCGTCTGGGCGCGGTGATCGAGGCGAGCGACGTGCGGCCGAGCGTGAAGGAGCAGGTCGAGTCGCTGGGCGGCAAGTTCATCGAGGTCTCTTACGACACACCCGAGGAGAAGGCAGCGGCCGAAGGCGTCGGCGGCTATGCCAAGGCAATGCCGCAGAGCTGGCTCGACCGCCAGAAAGTCGAGGTGGCCAAGCGCGTCGCCGCCGGCGATATCGTCATCAGCACGGCGCTGATTCCGGGCCGTGCCGCGCCGACGCTGATCACCGAAGCCATGGTCAAGGCGATGAAGCCGGGGTCGGTGATCGTCGATATCGCCGCGGGCAAGGGGCCGGACCTCGCGGGTGGACTCACCGGCGGGAACTGTCCGCTCAGCGAGGCCGACAAGACGGTCGTCAAGCACGGCGTGACCATCATCGGCGAGACCAACCTGCCGGCGCTGGTGGCAGCCGACGCGAGCGCGCTGTATGCGCGCAACGTGCTCGATTTCCTCAAGCTCGTGCTGACCAAGGAAGGCACGTTCAACGTCCCGATGGACGACGACATCGTGGCGGCATGCCTGATGACGCAGGGCGGCGAAGTCAGCCGCAAGTAGACCTTTTGGTGCAGTGAAGAGGAAATAGCCATCATGGACATCGTCTCCCCGACCATCACCAACCTGATCATCTTCGTGCTGGCGATCTATGTCGGCTACCACGTCGTCTGGACCGTCACGCCGGCGCTGCACACCCCGCTGATGGCAGTGACGAATGCGATCTCTGCGATCGTGATCGTCGGCGCCATGCTGGCGGCGGCACTGACCCTTGGGGGCGTCGGCAAGATCTTCGGCGTGCTCGCGGTCGCGCTCGCCGCGGTCAATATCTTCGGCGGCTTCCTCGTCACGCGGCGCATGCTCGAGATGTTCCGCAAGAAGGAGAAGAAGATCGTCGCCCCCGTCGCCGACACGCTCGCGGTGAAGGGGGATGCCAAGTGAGCATCAACCTCGTCACGCTGCTGTACCTGGTCGCCAGCGTCTGCTTCATCCAGGCGCTCAAGGGCTTGTCGCACCCGACCACCTCGATCCGCGGCAACCTGTTCGGCATGACCGGCATGGCGATCGCCATGGTCACGACCGGCGCCCTCATCGTCAAGCTCGCCGACGGCCACCTCGGCGGCCTGGCCTGGGTGCTTCTCGGCCTGGTCGTCGGCGGCGGCTACGGTGCCTGGCGCGCCCAGACCGTCGAGATGACCAAGATGCCCGAGCTGGTGGCGTTCTTCCACAGCATGATCGGCCTGGCCGCGGTATTCATCGCGGTGGCCGCGGTCGCCGAGCCGCATGCCTTCGCGATTGTCGCGAAGGGCGATCCGATTCCTGCCGGCAACCGGCTCGAACTCGCGCTCGGCGCGGCGATCGGTGCGATCACCTTCAGCGGCTCGGTGATCGCGTTCGGCAAGCTCAGCGGAACCTACAAGTTCCGCCTGTTCAAGGGCGCCCCGGTGCAGTTTCCGGGCCAGCACATCCTGAACCTCGTGCTCGGTCTGGCGCTGCTGTTCTTCATCTACGGCTTCGTGGCGAGCCAGAGCTGGTTCGATTTCATTGCACTGGTCGTGCTGGCATTCGTCCTCGGCGTTCTCATCATCATCCCGATCGGCGGCGCCGACATGCCGGTGGTGGTCAGCATGCTCAACAGCTACTCGGGCTGGGCGGCAGCGGGCATTGGCTTCTCGCTGAACAACGCGATGCTGATCATCGCCGGCTCGCTGGTGGGCTCGTCGGGTGCGATCCTGAGCTACATCATGTGCAAGGCGATGAACCGCTCGTTCTTCAATGTGATCCTCGGCGGGTTCGGCGGCGAGGCGACAACGGCCGCGAGCGGCACGGCCGAGGCGCGGCCGGTCAAGAGCGGCAGCGCCGACGACGCCGCTTTCATCCTCGGCAACGCCGAAACGGTGGTTAT
Organism: Burkholderiaceae bacterium; assembly: GCA_039920165.1. Taxonomy (GTDB): domain Bacteria; phylum Pseudomonadota; class Gammaproteobacteria; order Burkholderiales; family Burkholderiaceae_C; genus JBDSEG01. The sequence goes on along the minus strand of JBDSEG010000251.1, from coordinate 5,818 downwards.
CGTGCCGGGCTATGGCCTGGCGGTCGCGCGCGCCCAGCACGCGGTCAAGGAACTGGCCGAGAAACTGATCCACAAGGGCATCACCGTCAAATATGCGATCCACCCGGTGGCCGGCCGCATGCCCGGCCACATGAACGTGTTGCTGGCCGAAGCCGAGGTGCCCTACGACCAGGTCTTCGAGATGGAGGACATCAACGGCGAACTTGGCCAAGTCGATGTGGCGATCATCCTGGGCGCCAACGACGTCGTGAATCCGGCCGCGAACACCAAGGGCAGCGCGATCTACGGCATGCCGATCATCGAGGCCTACAAGGCCAAGACCGTCATCGTCAACAAGCGCTCGATGGCCGCCGGCTACGCCGGCCTGGACAACGAACTCTTCTACATGGACAAGACGATGATGGTCTTCGGCGATGCGAAAAAGGTGGTCGAGGACATGGTGAAGGCGATCGAATGACGCGCCGGCGGCGCCCCGCTATCGAAACACCCTAGCCGCACGAACACGGCATGCGACCAGAATCCATCGGTCACAGCGGAGAGTCTCGATGGAGAAGAATTGGTTGAAGCAATATCCGGCAGGGGTGCCGGCCTATGTCGATGTCGACCGGTACCCGTCGCTGGTCGCGCTGCTCGACGAGAGCTTCAAGCAGCACGCGACGCTGCCGGCCTACCGCTTCATGGGCGCGAGCCTCGATTTCGCGACGGTCGACGAGGCCTCGCGCGCGCTCGCGGCGTGGCTGCAGGGGCAGGGGCTGGCGCGCGGCGACCGCGTCGCGGTGATGCTGCCGAACGTTCCGCAGTACCCGGTGGCCGTGGCGGCGATCCTGCGCGCGGGTTATGTGGTGGTGAACGTCAACCCGCTCTATACGCCGCGCGAGCTCGAACATCAGCTCAAGGACTCGGGCGCGAAGGCCATCTTCATCCTCGAGAATTTCGCGACCACGCTGCAGCAGGTGATCGCGCGGGTGCCTCTCGAGAAGGTGATCGTTACCGGTGTCGGCGACCTGCTCGGCTTTCCGAAGAGCCTGGTCGTCAATTTCGTGGTTCGCAAGGTTCGCAAGACCGTTCCAGCCTACGAACTGCCCGGCGCGGTGCGCCTGCGCGACGCCATGGCGCTCGGCCGCAAGATGTCCTTCACAGCGGCGGCGGTCGGGCCGGACGATATCGCCGTGCTGCAGTACACCGGCGGCACCACCGGCGTGAGCAAGGGTGCGGTACTGCTGCACCGCAATCTCGTCGCCAACATCCTGCAGTCCGAAGCGTGGTACCAGCCGGCGCTGAAGAAGGTGCCGGCCGGCGAGCAGATCGTGACCATCTGCGCGCTGCCGATCTATCACATCTTCGGTTTCAATACGAACATGATGCTCGGCCTGCGCATGGGCGGTTGCAACATCTTGATTCCGAATCCGCGCGACCTGCCGGCGGTCTTCAAGGAGCTGAAAGGCATCAAGTTCCACAGCTTCCCAGCGGTCAACACGCTGTTCAGTGCGATGGCGAACCACCCCGATTTCGGCAGCGTCGACTGGAGCGGCCTGGTCATCTCGGTGGGCGGCGGTATGGCAGTGCAAAGCGCCACCGCCAAGCTGTGGCTCGAGAAGACCGGCTGCCCGATCGTCGAGGGCTACGGGCTGTCCGAGACCTCGCCGTCGGCGACCTGCAACCCGGTCGACAGCACTGCGTTCAGCGGCAATATCGGGCTGCCGATGCCCAATACCGAGCTGACGCTGCTCGACGACGACGGCAACGAAGTGCCGCTGGGTGCGCCGGGCGAGATCGCGATCCGCGGGCCGCAGGTCATGGCCGGCTACTGGCAGCGCGCCGACGAGACCGCCAAGGTGATGACCGCCGACGGCTTCTTCCGCAGCGGCGATATCGGCGTCGTCGACGAGCGCGGCTATTTCAAGATCGTCGACCGCAAGAAGGACATGATTCTCGTCAGCGGCTTCAATGTCTACCCGAACGAGATCGAGGATGTGCTGACGCAGATGGAAGGCGTGCTCGAATGCGCCGCGGTCGGCATTGCTGATGCCAAGGCCGGCGAGGCGGTCAAGATCGTCATCGTGCGGCGCGATCCTGCCGTCACCGAGGCGCAGGTGCGCTCGTATTGCGAAGCGCACCTGACCGGCTACAAGCGTCCCAAGCTGGTCGAGTTCCGCACCGACCTGCCGAAGTCCGCGGTCGGCAAGGTCCTGCGCCGCGAACTGCGTGACAAGCTGCCGGACGAAGTGCGCAGTTGAACCCGCGGCCGGCCCGGCCGGTGCGCCCGCGACGACGTCCGGGGCACCCTACGCGGCCGTCAGCCTGGCCCTGGCGCCTGCTGCGCGGCATCGCTCTCGGGCTGGTCGCGCTCTGGCTGCTGTTCGAGGAATTCGGCTGGCGCCCACTCGCGGCCTGGCTCGGCAAACTCGCCGAGTGGCCGCCCTGGGCTCGGCTGGAAGCGCGCGTTTGCGCCGCCTCGCCGCGCGCCGCGCTCGTCTTCTTCCTGGTGCCGGCGGGCCTGCTGCTCCCGGTCAAGCTGATCGCGTTGCACCTGATGCAGGGCGGCCGGCCGTTGGCCGGGATGGCCGTGATCCTCGCCGCCAAGCTGATCGGAACTGCGATCGGCGGGCGCATCTATCTGCTTGCACGGCCGGCGCTCATGACCATGCCGCGCTTCGCGCGCGCCGTCGCCTGGTGGCGCCTGATGCGCGCTCGCGTGCGCCATGCGCTGCGGGTGTCTCGCGGGTGGCAGGCGGTGCAGCGCGCGGTCCAGAGCGTTCGCGCCCGGCTGTAGCTCGACCGCCCGGACGCTGCAGCGCGGGCCAGTGCACACTCGGAACATGCTGGCACCCCGTCTCTTCGTCGACCCTGCGCTCGTTGCCGGCACCAGCCTTGTCCTGCCCTCCGGCGCCGCGCGCCATGTGCAGGTGCTGCGCCTGCAGCCTGGCGATGCGCTCACCCTCTTCGATGGCAACGGCGGGGAATACGGCGCGAGCGTGCTGGCGATGGGCCGCAGCGACGTGAGTGTGCAGGTCGGCTCCTGGGTCGAGGTCGAACGCGAAATGCCGTTCAAAGTCACGCTCGCGCTCGGCATGCCGGCCAACGACCGGATGGACGCGCTGGTCGAGAAGGCGACCGAACTCGGCGCGGCGGTGATCCAGCCGCTGGTGTGCGCGCGTTCGGTGCTGCGCTTGTCCGGCGAGCGCGCCGCCAAGCGTCTCGCGCACTGGCGCGCGGTCGCTGTCTCGGCATGCGAGCAAAGCGGACGCACCCGCGTGCCGCTGCTGCACCCGGTGCGCACGCTGTCCGAATGGCTTGCCGATCTGCCGCTGCCGCCGCGGCGCGTGCCGTCGATGCGGCGCTGGCTGCTGAGTCTGTCGGGCGATGCGCAGACCGACAGCGACGCCGACGCGCAGCCCGTGCCTCAGGGCGAGACGCTGTGCCTGAGTGGTCCGGAAGGCGGCCTGGATGCCGACGAGGAGGCGCTGGCGATGGCGCGCGGTTTTCGCCGGTTGTCGCTCGGGCCGCGTGTGCTTCGCGCCGATACCGCGCCGCTCGCACTGCTCGCAGGGCTGGCGTGGCAGGCGCGACGAACGGCAGCCGCGCCGTGAACCTGCGCCTCTTGCTGCTCACGTTGTGCCAGGGCTTCTTCCTCACCAACAACGTCACCTTCATCGCGATCAACGGACTGGTCGGCCTGAGCCTGGCGCCAAGCCCGTGGATGGCGACATTGCCGGTGACCGGCTATGTCGCAGGCGGCGCGCTGTGCACCGGGCTCGTGGCGCGGCACCAGCGCGCGTGGGGCCGCCAGCGCGCATTCCAGGCCGGCCTGCTGGTCGCGATCACGGCGAGCGCCTTGTGCGCCTATGCCGCCTACAGCCACAACTTCTGGCTTCTCGTCGCCTCGACCTTGCTCGCCGGCTACTACAACGCGAACGCCGGGCTGTACCGGTTTGCCGCCACCGAGATCGTCGAGCCGGCGTTCAAGGAGCGCGCGATCTCGTGGGTGCTGGCCGGCGGCATCATCGGCGCGGTGGCGGGGCCGAATCTAGCGAGTGCGACCCGCGATGCGCTGCCGGTCGCATTCGCCGGCGCCTATGCGGCGCTGGTCGGCGTGGCGATCGCAGCGCTCGTCACGATCTCGTTCATTCGCTTTCCGCCGCTGCCCCAGCCGAGCGCGGCGCAGCCGGGCCGACCGCTGCGCGAGATCGCGCGCCAGCCGGTCTTCATCGTCGCGGTAGCCGCGTGCGCGCTCGGCTACGGGGTGATGAATCTGCTGATGGCGGCGACTCCGATCGCGATGGCGCAGTGCGCGCATCCGTTCAGCGCCGCGGCGCTGGTGCTCGAATGGCATGTGCTCGGCATGTTCGTGCCGAGCTTTTTTACCGGTAGTTTGATCCGCCGCTTCGGCTGCCTGCCGGTGATGGCGGTCGGCGTCGTGTTGAATGCGATCTGCATCGCGGTCGCGCTGTCCGGCGTCGAGGTGATGCGCTTCGCGCTCGCGCTGACCGCACTCGGCGTGGGCTGGAATTTTCTCTTCATCGGCGGCACGACGCTTTTTACGCAGGCCTACCGCAGCGAGGAGCGCACGACCGCGCAGGCGACGATGGATACCGTGATCTTCACGACCATGACGTTGACATCGTTCAGCTCCGGCGCCCTCGTGACGACGAGCGGCTGGACCTGGCTCAATCTCGGTTCGATCGTGCCGGTCCTGCTCACCGCTGGCGCGCTCACCTGGCTGGCACTCGACCGGCGCGCCCGCGGGCGCGCCGTGTCGGCCTGACTCCCGCAGCGCTCAGGCGTCGATCTCGGCCAGCAGTTCCTCCTTTCGGGCCTGGATCTGCGCGCCGAGATCCTCGAGATCGAGGCCGAGCGATTTCGCCTTCGGGAACAGCTCGCCTTCCTCCTCCTTGACGTGGTGGTCGATATATTCGCCCAGGACGGTCACCTTGGCGTCGTACAGATCGTCTTCGGGCTCCATGCCTTCGATCTGGGCGATCAGGTCCTTCGCGCTGGCGTGCTCGACCTCGGCCTCGTCGAGCAGGTCGTCGGTTTTTTCGGCGCGCATGGCCGGATAGAAGATTTCCTCTTCTGCGGTGGCGTGCGCGGTCAGCGCGGTGCAGATTTCCGCCGCGACGGCCTGCTTCTCGGACCCGTCGGCGCCGCTCTGGCACAGCTTCTTGTACCGAGCGAAGAGCGACTTGACGTCGGCGTGGTCCTTCTTGAGCAGGGTGATGGCATCGGGCTGGCTGGCGGCGGTCGGGGCCTTCTTCTTGGCGGTGGCCATGTTTTCTCCTTGAGTTGGGTGTGCGGGATCGCGCAACCGATCAGCAATCGGCGCGCCCACCGCGGCCCGCGCGGCGGCATCGCCCCGGAATGCTCCCAACTCCGCAGAAACCTGTTTCGAGCGCTCAGCGCGCCGAGCCAGCCACCAGGTCGAAGCGAAACAGCCGACATTCGATCGGGCCGTTCCACAGCGGAACCCGGCGCGTCGCCTTGAGGCGCATCGTTCCGGGCAGCTTCATGTCGGGGCTCAGCATGTGGGCGGTCCAGCCCGCCGGGTGGCCGGTATAGGCGCGCTTCCAATGCGACGCGAGGCGGGCGTAAAAATCGCCGGGCAAGCCCGGCTCGCCGCGTCCAACACCCGCCTTGCCGGCTGCGTCGATGCGTTCGCCATACGGCGGGTTGACGAGCAGCGTGCCGGGCAGGTCGGCCGAGAGCACCGGCGCGGCGCGTTCGAGCGCATCGCCGCCGTGGAACTCGATCGCGGCGGCGACCCCGGCGCGCTGCGCATTGCGGCGCGCGAAATCGACCATGCGCTGCGAGACATCGCTGG
>JBDSEG010000250.1:0-3615 GCA_039920165.1 Burkholderiaceae bacterium | reverse complement strand
CGCCAGCACCGCATCGACGATGCGCTCGAGTTCGGCGCTGTCGCTGACCTGGCGCAGGCCGCGCGTGTCGATAAGCGCATCGACATCCTCGCCCGCGCCGCTCCACAGTGCGTCGAACAGTGATCGCGCTGCGCTGTTGGAAATCGTGCCGTCTCCCACGCGCTCGACGAGCCGCGCCAGCACCGGAGCCGCCACTGGGGCCGCCCCGATCTCGAGCGCCTGTGCATTCAGCCGCCGCGAGACTTCGCCCATCAGCCAGTTCGCGACCAGTTTCGGCTGGCCGCTGGCCCGCGCCGCAGCTTCGAAATAGGCCGCGAAGGCGCGGCTTTGCGTCATCAGCGCGGCGTCGTGGGGCGGCAGCGCGTATGCCGTTTCGAAGCGCGCGGACGCGGCAGCCGGCAGTTCGGGCATGGCTTCGCGAACGCGCGCAATCCACTCGGGCGAGATGACCAGCGGCGGCAGGTCGGGGTCGGGGAAATAGCGGTAGTCGTGGGCATCTTCCTTGCTGCGCATGGCGCGCGTCTCGCCGCTGTCGGGATCGAACAGCACCGTCGCCTGGCGGACACTGCCGCCGTCCTCGATCAGGTCGATCTGCCACTGCACTTCGTAGTCGATCGCCTGCTGCATGAACTTGAAGCTGTTCAGGTTCTTGATCTCGCGCCGGGTGCCGAACGGCGCGCCCGGGCGGCGCACCGAGACATTGGCGTCGCAGCGAAAGCTGCCCTCCTGCATGTTGCCGTCGCACACGCCGAGCCAGACCACCAGGGTGTGCAGCGCGCGCGCATACGCGGCCGCCTCGGCGCTGCTTCGCATGTCGGGCTCGGTCACGATCTCGAGCAGCGGCGTTCCGGCGCGGTTGAGGTCGATGCCCGACTGGCCGTGGTAATCCTCGTGCAGCGATTTGCCGGCGTCTTCTTCCAGGTGTGCGCGCGTGAGGTCGACCCGGCGCGCCGCCCCGTCGAGAAAGAATTCGACCACCCCGCCCTGCACCACCGGCGTTTCGTACTGGCTGATCTGGTAGCCCTTGGGCAGGTCGGGATAGAAATAGTTTTTGCGCGCGAAGATCGATTGCGCTGCGATCTTCGCGCCCACCGCAAGCCCGAAGGCGATCGCCCGCTCGACCGCGCCGCGGTTGAGCACCGGCAGCGTGCCCGGAAGCGCGAGGTCGAACGCCGAGGCCTGCGTATTCGGTGCGGCACCGAAGGTGGTGCTTGTGCCGCTGAAGATCTTGGAGTGGGTGCACAGCTGGGCGTGGGTCTCGATGCCGATGACGACTTCGTAGCCGCGCGTGAGCGCCGGGGCGGGGGCGGTTGTCTTCATGCAGTCAATCGACGGTCGGGGCGCGCAGATGCCAGTCCGTCGCCTGCTGCAGGGCATGCGCGGTATGGAGCAGCGCCGTCTCTTCGAAATAGTTGCCGATCACTTGCAGCCCGACCGGCATGCCGCCGTTCTCCGGCGACTGCGCGAAGCCTGCCGGCACGCTCATGCCGGGCAGGCCGGCGAGGCTGGCGGGCAGGGTGAAGATGTCGGCCAGGTAGTTGGCGACCGGATCGTCGCGCTTGGCGCCGAGCGGCCAGGCGACCGTCGGCGCGACCGGTCCGGCGATCACGTCGCACGTGCGAAAGCAGGCCTGGAAGTCGTCGGCCACCATGCGGCGCAGCTTTTGCGCTTGCAGGTAATAGGCGTCGTAGTAGCCGTGGCTGAGCACATAGGTGCCGATCATGATGCGGCGCTTGACCTCGTCGCCGAAGCCTTCGCTGCGGCTCTTGCGGTACATGTCGTTGAGGTCGGTATAGCTCGCCGCGCGGTGCCCGTAGCGCACACCGTCGAAGCGCGACAGGTTCGACGACGCCTCGGCCAGCGCGATGATGTAGTAGACCGGGATCGACAGCTCGGTGCGCGGCAGGCTCACGTCGACGAGGGTGGCGCCCAGGCGCTGCAGTTCGGCGAGCGCGTCGCGCACCGCGCGCTCTACATCGGCCGCGAGGGCAGCGGGAAAGAACTCCTTCGGCAGTCCGACCCGCAGCCCGGCGAGGGGACGGCCCGGCGCGGCATCGCGGCGTGGCGCTCGCATCGCGGCATGGAAATCCTGCGCGGGGCGCTCGACGCTGGTCGCATCGCGCGCGTCGAAACCGCTCATCGCGCCGAGCAGCAACGCGCAATCCTCAGCGCTGCGCGCGAGCGGGCCGGCCTGGTCGAGGCTCGACGCGAAGGCGATCATCCCGTAGCGCGAGCACACGCCGTAGGTCGGCTTGATGCCGGTCACGCCGCAAAAGCTGGCCGGCTGGCGGATCGATCCGCCGGTATCGGTGCCGGTGGCCGCGGGCAGCAGGCGCGCCGCCACCGCCGCGGCCGAGCCGCCCGACGAGCCGCCCGGAACGCGCGTCGTACCCCAGGGGTTGTGGACCGGCCGCCAGGCCGAGTTCTCGTTCGCCGAGCCCATCGCGAATTCGTCGCAGTTGAGCTTGCCGAGCGTCACCATTCCGGCGCCCTGCGGACCGGCGCCCAGCCGCGCCACCACGGTCGCGTCGAACGGGCTGCGGTAGCCGGCGAGGATCTTCGAGCCGGCGGTGGTCGGCAGATCGCGGGTGACGAAGATATCCTTGTGCGCGACGGGCACGCCCAGCAGGGGCGCGGAGTGGCCGGCCGAGCGTTCGCGGTCGGCATGCCGGGCGGATTCGAGCGCGTATGTCTCATCGACGCACAAAAAAGCGCCCAGATGTTCGTGAGACGCAACCCGCGCGAGCAGATGTGTCGTGATCTCGACGCTCGAAACCTCGCCGTCGCGCAGGCGGCGCGCCAGTTCGGCGACGCCCATGGCATGCAGGGCCGTCATTCGACGACCCGCGGCACGAGGTACAGGCCGTCCTGCGTGGCTGGCGCGCTGCGCTGGTTGAGCTCGCGGTCCGGGGTCTCGCTGACCGCATCGTCGCGCAGCCGCAACTCGACTTCGCGCACCGACGAGAGCGGGGTGTACAGCGGCTCGACGCCGCTGGTATCGACGCTGCTCATCTGCTCGACGACGCTGAAAAACGCGTTCAGTTGCGCGAGCATCGACGTGGCTTGCGCCGGGTCGAGCTCAAGTCGGGCCAGATCGGCGATGCGGCTTACATCGTGGGGGGTCAGGGACATCGCAGGTCGCACGTGGCGAGCGCAGCGCGCAGGCCAGAATCGGGTGTTGTCTCGAGTATTATCCCCGGTTATCCACAAGGCTTTGCGGCCCTGCGAGTCAGCGATACATGCCGCATTCGCAAGGCGTTTTGCGGTTTTTTTTCGCGGACCCCGTGCCGTGCGCCCGACCCGGCGTGCGAGCGTGCCCCAACATCGCTACTTACCGGAATCACTCGTCCCGCCCAGCCGACGTTGCGCGCACGACGACCCGCCCCACACCATGTTCGGATCCTTTCGTCGCTACTTCTCGACGGACCTTGCCATCGACCTCGGCACGGCCAATACGCTCATCTATGTGCGGGGCAAGGGCATCGTGCTCGACGAGCCGTCGGTCGTCGCCATCCGGCACGAGGGCGGGCCCAATGGCAAGAAGACCATCCAGGCGGTCGGCGCCGAGGCCAAGGCGATGCTCGGCAAGGTGCCGGGCAACATCGAGGCCATCCG
>JBDSEG010000249.1:0-2744 GCA_039920165.1 Burkholderiaceae bacterium | reverse complement strand
TCTATCAACTGCAGGGCACGCTGTATCGCGACCTCCGCGTCCGCATCGACACCGGCATCCACATCGGCCGCTTCGGCTACGACGATGCGACGACGCTGTTCTCGGAGGTCGTCGACTTCCTGCCGGGGGCGTGCGACGGGGCGGGCCGCGCCACGAGTGACGCCAAGCGTGCCAGCTGCGAAGCGGCCGAACGCGCCATCTTCCGCTACTCGAAGTGGCCGACGCAGGCGATCACCTACCGCCTCGGCAAGGATGCCATCTACGCCATGCGCGCGGAAGCAGCCAAGGCAGCGGGCACGGCCTTCTCGGCGAAGACCTTCCACCTCGAGTTCATTCGCCAGGGCACGATTCCGCCCGGCTACTTCAAGGCCGCGCTGTTGAACACGCTGGCGCCGACGCGGCCGTAGAACTGCACGCCGGTCGTACGTAGCCGCGCACCTTCAGGTGCGCTTCGTGGCCGACCTGAAGGTCGGCAGCGACGTACTGCCAGCGGTCGACCTAGCCGCGCTTGGCGCGGTCGCTGATCGTGCGCGCCGCGCGCTGGAAGCGGTCCGAAAGCTGCCGACGTGCCTCGTCCGGCACCAGCCCGATGCGGGAGAGCTGCATCTGCGCCTGCCGCACTTCCTCCTGCGCCGCACGCAGCCGGCTGTCGTCGTCGGGCTTGCCGCCGATGGTGTTGGCGGCCAGCGCTTCCTTCAGCATGGCTGCCAGTCGCGTCGTGGGTGACGATTCGCCTTCAGCCGCCGGACCGGTCTTGCCGGAGAGCGATTCCGCCAGCGCCTCGACCTTGCTGACGAGCGTTTCCATCCGCTTGCGGTTCGACTCCGGATCCATGTCCGATCCGCCGAACGCCGCCGGCCAGCGGGTGATGACGTGTCCGAACGCGAGCGCGAAGCGCTGGTCGAGCGCACGGGCCCGATCGGGGTCGACACCGCGCGACGCAATCTCCTGCTGCCATCTGGACCGCAGTGTGCGGGCCGTCGCGAGCAGATCGGCCGGCACATCGCTTCCTTCGGGCAGCGCTCCGATCGCCTCGATTTCCTCGCAGATCGCCTCGCGCGCCGCCACACGTTCGGCGCGAGCCGTATCGTGACGCTGCGCGAAGCGCGAGAAGAAGGTGTCGCACGCGGCGCGGAAGCGCTGCCAGATCGCCTCGGAGCGCGACTTCTTCACCGGCCCAATCGTCTTCCACTCGGCTTGCAGCTGGCGGATCTCGCCGGCGGTCTTGTCCCAATCAGCACTCTGCGCCAGTGCTTCGGCCTTCTCGCAGAGCGCTTCCTTCCGGGCAAGGTTGTCGTTCCAGCTGGTCTTGCGCTCGGCGAGGTCCTGGTGGCGACGGGTGAAGAACGTGTCGCACGCGCCGCGGAAACGCTCCCAGATGGCCTTCTCGCGGCCGCGTGACACCGGGCCGATCGTCTTCCACTCGGCCTGCAGCGCCTTCAGCGACTCCGAGGTCTTGATCCAGTCGGTTGACTCGGACAGCGCCTCGGCCTGTTCGCACAGCACCGTCTTTTTGGCGAGGTTGTCGGTACGTTCGGTGGCCTGTGCGGCGAAGTGCGCCTCGCAGCGCGCCCACACCTCGTCGTGCGCGGCCTTGAAGCGGCGCCACAGTCCATCGGCCTGGGCACGCGGCACATCGGCCGACGCACGCCACTGCTCCTGCAGCTCACGCACCTCCTTGGCCGCGGCATCGAGGTCGTCGGTGGCCTTGAGCACCTCCATCCTGGCGCACAGCTGCTCCTGGATGGCGACGTTCGCGAAGCGCTTCCAGTCGTCGGCTTCGCGCAACTCCTGGATCTTCGGCGTGAGTGCGGCCTGCACGGCCTTGAGCCGCGTCATGACATCTTCGAAGTCCTGCTTGGTCGGCAGCGGCGGCATCGCACCGAAGGCGTTCTTGACGTCCTTCAGCGCGCGGTCGGCCGCCTTCAGCGACAGGTCGTCCCTGGCGGCCAGCGGCTCGACGCGGCCGAGCAGGTTGTGCATGCGGGCGAGCGCTTCGTTGCGGGCGCGCGCGTCTTCCTCGCGAGCCTCGGCATCACGCGCACTCATGCGGCCAGTGGCCTCGTTGTAGCGCGCGAGCACCTCGGTGTCGACCTCGACGCCGAGCGCCGTGTCGCTCCATTCACGTCGCACCGCGTTGAAGCGCTTGCGCGCCGACTGGAGACTCTCGTCGGCCGCTGCCGCCTCGGCCTCGACGACGAGCTCACTGAGCCGGCCCGTCCGACGCTCGCGGTCGCGCTGCGCGGACTCCTGTTCAGCGGCCTCGCGCGCCGCCCGCGCCGCCTCGGTCTCGGCCGGTTCGACCGGCGCGGCGGCGGCCTCGTGCGGCGCCTCCGCACTGGCCTCTTCCGGCAAGGGATCGCCGTGCGGCGGTGTCGTCATCTCAGCCTCCGTCGACTCGACCACCCGTGCGGCCGCGGTTGCGGCGATGGCAGCCTGGGCGGCCTCTGCTGCTTCGCGCGCGGCGCGTTCATCGGCCTCGCGCATGTTCGAACGCGCCCGCTTCGACGCGCTCTTGTTGCGTCCGCGCAGTTCCACCTGCTCGAGCTCGGACCGGTCGGTGATGAGGTCAAGGGCGGCGAGCGCCGTGTCCTTGAAATCGCTGTTCATGGCAATGGCCAGCAGCTCGTCGTGCGCGCCGTGGTCGCGGACCTGTTCGAAGGCGCGCATGCGAATCGGCTCGAGCGCCGCATGGCGCGCCACTGAGGCCAGCGCGTGCACGTCCGCGATGCGGGCAAGGGCAC
>JBDSEG010000248.1:0-3440 GCA_039920165.1 Burkholderiaceae bacterium | reverse complement strand
GCCGGCTGGTCGCCGCGGCGGCGTTCGTGCTGCTCATGTTTGGACTGCTCGGCGCGCGCCTCGTGCACCTGCAGGTCTACAAGCACGCCGAGCTCGCGACCCAGGCCGAGAACAACCGCATCGCGGTTGTTCCCATCGTTCCGAACCGCGGTCTCATCGTCGACCGCAACGGCATCGTGCTGGCCAACAACTATTCGGCGTATACGCTCGAGATCACGCGCTCGCGGATCGACGACCTCGACGGCCTGATCGACCAGCTGGCCGAGATTGTCGAGATCCAGTCGCGCGACCGCAAGCGCTTCAAGCGCCTGCTCGACGAGAGCAAGAGTTTCGAATCGGTGCCGATCCGCACCAAGCTCAGCGACGAGGAAGTCGCGCGCTTCACGGCGCAGCGTTTTCGCTTCGACGGCGTCGAGCTCAAGGCGCGCCTGTTTCGCAACTATCCGCTCGGGGAGGTGGGCAGCCACCTGATCGGCTATATCGGCCGCATCAACAAGAGCGAGAAAGAGAGGATCGAGGATACCGAGGACGCCGCCAACTACCGCGGCACCGAGTACATCGGCAAGCTCGGCGTCGAGCAGAGCTACGAGGCCGAGCTGCATGGCACGACCGGCTTCGAGGAGATGGAGACGAGCGCCGGCGGGCGCCCGGTTCGCCGACTCAAGAGCCACCCGGCCACACCAGGCAATACGCTCGTCATGTCGATCGACATCAAGCTGCAGGCGCTGGTCGAGGAGATGTTCGGCGATCGGCGCGGCGCGCTCGTGGCGCTGGATCCGCGCAGCGGCGAGGTACTCGCCTTCGTCAGCAAGCCGACATTCGACCCCAACCTGTTCGTCGACGGCATCGACCAGGATTCGTGGCGCGAGCTCAACGAGTCGATCGACAAGCCACTGCTGAACCGGGCGCTGCGCGGAACCTACCCGCCCGGTTCGACCTACAAGCCCTTCATGGCGATCGCGGCGCTGAATACCGGCAAGCGCGCGCCGACCACCATCATCCAGGACAACGCGACCTTCCAGTTCGGCAACCACACCTTCCGCAGCCACGGTGATCACGGGCTCGGTCCGGTCGACATGGTCAAGAGCATCGTCAAGTCGAGCAACGTCTACTACTACTCGCTCGCCAACGAGCTGGGCGTGGACCTGATGTACGAGCAGCTGCTGCCGTTCAGCTTCGGGCGCAGGACCGGCATCGATGTCGAGGGCGAAGTGACCGGCCTGCTGCCGTCGACCGAGTGGAAGCGCCGCTACTACAAACGCCCGGAGCAGCAGAAGTGGTATGCCGGCGAGACCATCTCGCTGGGCATCGGCCAGGGCTACAACAACTTCACGATGCTGCAATTGGCCAGCGCCACTGCGACGCTCGTCTCAGGCGGCCAGCGCTTCAAGCCGCGCCTGGTGCGCGAGGTGGAAGACGTCGTGACGCGCGCGCGAAAGCGCGTCGCCAGCGATGCACTGGAGCCGCTGCCGCTCAAGCCCGAGCATGTCGCGCTCATCACGCGCGCGCTGTACGGCGTGACGCAGGAAGGCACGTCGACCCGGGTCTTCGTCGGCGCGCCCTACAAGAGCGGCGGCAAGACCGGCACCGCGCAGGCGGTGGGCGTGAAGGCGAACGAGAAATACAACGCTTCCAAGCTCGAGGAGCACAAGCGCGACCACTCGCTGTACACCGCGTTCGCGCCGATCGAGGCGCCGGTCATCGCGCTGGCGGTGGTGGTCGAGAACTCGGGCTTCGGCGCCGAGGCGGCGGCGCCGATCGCGCGCCGCGTGATGGACTATGTGCTCGCCGGCCTCTATCCCAACGAGGCCGATCTGGCACTGACGCAGCAAGGCAAGTCGAGCGCTCCGGCCGGCGCACCGCGGCTGGCTGCGAACGTTGCGCTGCCGGGATCGATCTCGGTCGCCGGCAACCTGGGCGTGACACCGCCGGCGGCAGCGGCGCCGGCTGCGTCGAGCGTACCGGCGACGCTCGCGAGCGTGGCGGCAGCGCGATGAGCATCGCCTTCGAGCAGCCGTCGACGCTGCAGCGCGTCAAGCCGCTTTTCACCGGCTTCGACGGGCCGCTGCTGGTGGCGGTGCTGTTGCTCGCCGCAGCCGGTCTCGTCACGATGTATTCGGTCGGCTTCGACCACGGCACGCGTTTCGTCGACCACGGCCGCAACATGCTGATCGGTTTTGCGCTGCTCTTCGTCGTCGCGCAGGTCTCGCCGCAGCGGCTCATGTCGCTCGCCGTGCCGCTCTATACCGTGGGCGTCGCGCTGCTCGTGGCCACCGCAGTGATGGGCATCACCAAGAAGGGCGCGACGCGCTGGCTCAACGTCGGCATGGTCATCCAGCCGAGCGAGATTCTCAAGATCGCGATGCCGCTGATGCTCGCCTGGTGGTTCCAGCGCCGCGAAGGTCGCCTGCGCAGCCCGGACTTCCTGGTCGCACTCGGTCTGCTCGCGATTCCGGTCGGATTGATCGTCAAGCAGCCCGATCTCGGGACCGCGATCCTGGTTCTGTCGGCCGGGCTGTACGTGATGTTCTTCGCCGGCCTGTCGTGGAAGTTGATCGTTCCGGTGCTGGTGGTGGCCGCGGTCGGCATCACTGCGCTGGTGCTGTCCGAAGACCGCATCTGCCAGCCCGAGGTGAGTTGGCAACCGGTGCTGAAGGATTACCAGAAGAACCGCGTCTGCACCCTGCTCGACCCGACGACCGACCCGCTCGGCAAGGGCTTCCACATCATCCAGGGAATGATCGCGATCGGCTCGGGCGGGATCGACGGCAAGGGCTTCATGAAAGGCACCCAGACGCACCTCGAATTCATTCCCGAGCGCACCACCGATTTTATCTTCGCCGCCTTCTCCGAGGAGTTTGGCCTGATCGGCTGCGTCGGTCTGGTGCTCGGCTTCACCTTCCTGGTCTTCCGCGGCCTGATGATCGCCGCGGAGGCACCGACGGTCTTCACCCGGTTGCTGGCCGGTGGCGTGACGCTGAGCCTTTTCACCTATGCCTTCGTCAACATGGGCATGGTCAGCGGCATCCTGCCGGTGGTCGGCGTGCCGCTGCCCTTTATCAGCTACGGCGGCACCGCGATGGTCACGCTCGGCCTGGGCCTCGGCATCCTGATGTCGATCGCGAAGAGCCGGCGCCTGGTCCAGAGCTGAGTGCGGCGGCTCGCCATCGTTTCGGAGGCGTCCTCAAAATTACCTGTACAAATACCCAGGTCTTGAGATAATGCGGCCCTCATCGTTGGAGAGACCGCCATGGACGCACCCGTCAAAGCCCTAAATACCGAAAAAGCCAAGGCCTTGCAGGCGGCGCTGGCGCAGATCGAGAAGCAGTTCGGCAAGGGCTCGATCATGCGGCTCGGCGAAGGCGAGGTGATCGAGGATATCGAAGTCGTCTCCACCGGCTCGCTCGGCTTGGACATCGCGCTGGGCGTCGGCGGCCTGC
>JBDSEG010000247.1:0-3212 GCA_039920165.1 Burkholderiaceae bacterium | reverse complement strand
GGCATGCGCTCGCTGGTCGGCGGTGCGGCGGTGCCGCAGTCGCTGATCCGCGCCTTCGACCGCCACGGCGTGTGGATCAAGCAGGGCTGGGGCATGACCGAGACCTCGCCGCTCGCAACGGTGTCGTACCCGAGGGTCGAGTTCGCCGATGCCGGCGACGAGGAGCGCTTCCGCCGTGCCGCGATGGCCGGCAGCCCGGTGCCACTGGTCGACATCCGCATCCGTACCGAGGACGGCGCGGATGCGCCCTGGGACGGCGTGACCATGGGCGAAATCCAGTGCCGCGGCCCCTTCATCACCGGTTCGTACCATGAAGTTCCGGTCAGCGAGGACAAGTTCACCGCCGATGGCTGGCTGCGCACCGGAGACGTCGCGACCATGGACGATCTCGCCTTCGTCCGCATCACCGACCGCACCAAGGACCTCATCAAATCGGGCGGCGAGTGGATCAGCTCGGTGGATCTCGAGAATGCGCTGATGGCGCACCCGGCGGTCGCCGAAGCGGCGGTGATCGCCATCCCGGACGAGAAGTGGAGCGAGCGTCCGCTCGCCTGCGTCGCCTTCAAGCCCGGACAGGCGATGGCTGCATCCGAGGTCGCCGCCGCGATGGCACCGCACCTGCTCGCGCACGGATTCGCCAAGTGGCAGTTGCCCGAGCGCTATGAGGTGATCGACGCTGTGCCGCGGACATCGACCGGGAAATTCTGGAAGCTCAAGCTAAGGGAGCGGTTCCCGGCCTGAGGGTCGGATATACAATCAGCAACGTGTATATCCAGACGGGAGCGGCGATGCAGGTATCGAAATGGGGCAACAGCCTGGCCATCCGCTTGCCGGCCGCCGTCGTCGAGGTGCTGGGGCTCAAGGCCGGTGATCAGGTCGAGGTGCAGGCTGCGAATGCGCGCAGCTTGAACATCCACCGCGTCGATGCGGCCGATCGACAGGCGCTCGCGCGCCTGCGCAAACACCGCGGCAGCCTGCCGGCCGACTTCAAATTCGACCGCATGGAAGCGAACGCGCGCCGCGATTGAGCCGTGGCGCTGCGGCCCTTCGTCGATACCAACGTCCTCCTGTACCTGCTGTCGGGCGAGACCGCCAAGGCGGATCGCGCCGAGGCCTTGCTGGCCAAACGGGTCGTGATCAGCGTGCAGGTGCTCAATGAGTTTGCCAACGTCGCGCGCCGCAAGCTGCAACTGCCCTGGCCCGACGTGAAGCAGGCGCTGGACGATGTTCGCCGATTCGCCGATGTGCATCCGCTCACCGTGGCGACCCACGAGCGCGGCATCGAACTTTCGCAGCGCTACCAGCTTGGCCTTTACGACGCGATGATTGCGGCGGCCGCGCTCGAAGCCGGCTGCACGACTTTGCAATCCGAAGATTTTTCGACCGGCCAGCGGCTCGATGGCCGGCTGACCGTCCGCAACCCTTTCGTGTGACTCGCTGAGTGCAAACCGACCTGTTCGACTCCGGCGCGCCGCCGCCGCCGCCCCCCGACCCCGACCCCGATGCCGTCTCGCTGGCCGACTACGCCGAGCGCGCCTACCTCGAGTACGCGCTGTCGGTAGTCAAGGGCCGCGCGCTGCCCGATGTGTGCGATGGCCAGAAGCCCGTGCAGCGCCGCATCCTCTATGCGATGCAGCGCATGGGGCTGGCGTTCGCGACCGCGAGCGGGCCGCGGCCGGTCAAGAGCGCGCGCGTCGTCGGCGACGTGCTGGGCCGCTTTCATCCGCACAGCGACCAGGCCGCGTACGACGCGCTGGTGCGCATGGCGCAAGGGTTCTCGCAGCGCTATCCGCTGGTCGACGGCCAGGGCAATTTCGGTTCGCGCGACGGCGACGGCGCGGCGGCGATGCGCTATACCGAAGCGCGCCTGGCGCCGATCGCGCGCCTGCTGCTCGACGAGATCGACGAGGGCACGGTCGACTTCATCCCCAACTACGACGGCTCGACCACCGAGCCGCGCCTGTTGCCGGGCCGCCTGCCGTTCGTGCTGCTGAACGGCGCGAGCGGCATCGCGGTCGGCCTGGCCACCGAGATCCCGAGCCACAACCTGCGCGAGGTCGCGGCCGCCGCGGTCGCGCTGATCCGCAACGACAAGCTGTCTGACGACGAACTCGCGTTGCTCATCCCGGGGCCCGACTATCCGGGCGGCGGCCAGATCATCAGCAGCGCCGAGGACATCCGCGCCGCCTATGCCACCGGCCGCGGCAGCCTCAAGGTGCGGGCGCGCTGGAAGATCGAGGAACTGGCGCGCGGCCAGTGGCAGCTCGTCGTGACCGAACTGCCGCCCGGCACCAGCAGCCAGCAGGTGCTGGAAGAGATCGACGCGCTCACCAACCCCAAGGTCAAGGCCGGCAAGAAGGTGCTGACCAGCGAGCAGCAGGCGCAGCGCACCACGATCCTGTCGGTGCTCGACGCGGTGCGCGACGAATCGGACAAGGATGCGCCGGTGCGCCTGGTGTTCGAACCCAAGACCAGCCGGATCGAGCAGTCCGACCTGATCACCACGCTGCTCGCGCACACCGGCCTGGAGAGCTCGGCGCCGATCAACCTGACGATGGTCGGTGCCGACGGCCGGCCGACGCAGAAAAGCCTGCGCCAGATGCTGGTCGAGTGGGTCGGCTTCAGATCGGCGACGGTGCAGCGGCGCAGCCGCCACCGGCTCGACCAGATCCTGGCGCGCATCCACATCCTCGAAGGCCGCAGCCTGGTGCTGCTCAACATCGACGAGGTGATCCGCATCATCCGCGGCGCCGACGATCCGAAGGCGGCACTGATCGAGCGGTTCGCGCTCAGTCCGGTGCAGGCCGACGATATCCTGGAGATTCGGCTGCGCCAGCTCGCGCGGCTGGAGGCGATCAAGATCGAGCAGGAGCTGAAGGAACTGCGCAGCGAGCAGGGGCGGCTCGAGGAGATTCTCGCCAGCCCGGCGACGCTCAGGCGCACCCTCATCAAGGAGATCGAGCAGGACGCAAAGCAGCACGGCGACGAGCGTCGAACGCTGATCCAGGCCGACCGACGCGCGGTGGCCGAAGTGCGCATCATCGACGAGCCGGTCACGGTGGTCGTCAGCCTCAAGGGCTGGGTGCGTGCGCTCAAGGGCCACGAGGTCGACCTCGGCGCGCTCGGCTTCAAGGCCGGCGACGGCCTGTACGGCATCTTTCCGTGCCGCAGCGTCGACGCGCTGCTGGTCTTCGGCAGCGAGGGCAAAAGCA
>JBDSEG010000246.1:0-4035 GCA_039920165.1 Burkholderiaceae bacterium | reverse complement strand
GCTGTGCGGCGGCACCGGCCTCGTGCTCTACCTGCTGATGTGGATCCTGGTGCCGAAGGACGACGGCGTCGTCGACTTCGGCGCCGGCCCGGTCCGCTCGAGCTGAGCCTCGCCATGGGAACGCCGTGCCGCGCCTTGACGGCGTCGGCGCCTCGCTCAGGTCACCCGCCGCTCATCGCGCCACCTGTCGGTACGCGGCGCGCTCGAACTTCGCGTAGGTGTCGACGAAGCGCGGCTCCACGAACGGAAGCGACTGCGTCATCAGCAGCCCGGCGAGGTTCGCTTTCGGGTCGAGCCAGTAATGCGTGTTGAGCACACCGGCCCAGCCCTGCGAGCCGGCATGACGCATGCCGGGGACGTCTTCCTCGATCCGCATGAACGCCATGCTGTGCGACTTGCGCTTGCCCGGGAAGAGCTCGCAGTCGGCGGTGATCGCCGGTGCCGCCGTCTTCAAAACCGGAATCGGGATGTCGCCGATCTGGTTCGCGAGCATCGATTCGAGACCCTTCTCGCTCAGGATGCGGGCACCGTCGAGCATTCCCTTGTTCAGGACCATCCGCAAGAAGCGCATGTAGTCGGGCGCGGTCGAGTAGAGGGCGTGGCCCATGCCGTAGAACTCGGGCTTCGAGGGCGGCGCGATGTCGAAGTCAGCCAACTCGCCGCCCTCGCCGCGGATCTTCACCGCCGCGAGCCGCGCCTTCATGTGATCCTCGACCTCGAAGCGCGTGTCGCCCATGTTCAGCGGATCGAAGATCTCCTCCTTGCAGAATCGATCGATCGAGCGCCCATCGACCTTCTCGACGATGCGCCCCAGCCAGTCGATGCCGACGCCATAGTCCCAGCGCTCTCCCGGGTCGAACTGGAGCGGGTACTTGAGCGCAACGGTCAACCCCGAGAGGATCGTCGGCGCTCCGGTCGCCTCCATGTAGCGCGGCACCTCGGTGTTCCAGAACTCGTAGACCAGGCCGGAGGTGTGCGTCGCCAAATGCCGCACTGTCGCCTTGGTGCGCGGTGCGCGCAGTCGAGGGCGCTTTTCGTCGAAGCCCTCCAGCACTCGCAGCTCGGCGAACTCGGGCAGGATGGTTTCGACGACCGTGTCGGCGCTCAGCTTGCCACGGTCTATCAGGATCATGGCTGCCATGCTTCCGATGGCCTTGGTCATCGAGAAGATTCGAAAGACGGTGTCGACAGTCGCCGGCTGCCCGGGGCTGCGCTCCCCGGCGACGCCCGACCAGACGACGCCTTCGGCATTGCCCACCATGCCGACGAGAAAGGGAGCGTCCTTGCTGGCGACGGCGTCGCTGATGACCTTGTCGAGATCGGACATAGATGCCTCCGTGAAGATCGATGCGCGGCGAAATCGCCAGCATCGCGAGGAACGCTAGGCCGATCGCGCCGGCATGACAAGCGCATCTTCCCTCGCGGCCGCAACGCCGGCAAAAGGGGCGCGCAAAGGGCGGCTCTGCTTGACCGGCTGATCAGCAACGCACTCTTCGGCGACCTCGCGGGTCGACGCACCCGCTCGCTGCTAGCATGGTTTGTTCGGCGATTGGCGTATCACCCAAGGAGAGCTTGGCCATGAAGAGCGTCGCACAGTGCGTTGTTCTCGCCCTTGCGCTGGCCTGCCTGCCGGCCTCGGTGCAAGCCCAGGCGTTTCCCACCGGGCCGATCAGCGTCGTGGTTCCGCTTGCGCCGGGTGATGCCGCAGACATTGCTGCACGCGCCATGAGCGAAGAGCTCTCGAGGCTGCTGAACGTGCCGGTGCTCGCGATCAACCGACCGGGCGCCGGTGGCGCCGTGGGCGCGAACAGCGTCGTCCAAGCGAGAAAGGACGGCCAAACGATCCTGTTCGCCCAGAACAGCGCGCTCACCTTTCGCACCGTTCTCGACCCCCAATCGGTCTCCTACGATGCACTCCGCGATCTGGTGCCGCTCGGCATCGCCTCGCGCACGCCGAGCGTGCTTGTCGTGCGAAGCGACGCGCCGTACAGGACCTTCGCGGAGCTGATCGAATACTCGAAGAAGAACCCTGGGCAGGTACGCATTGGTCACCCGGGCGTGGGTTCGGTCGGTGATTTCTGCGTGCGGTTGATCAACACTCTCACGGGTGCCGAGCTCGTGCCGGTTCCCTACACCGGCGCGGCCCCCAGCATCGCCGCCTTGCGCGGAGAACACATCGAAGGCGTCGTGTCGGCGCTCGGTGCGCTGAGCACTCACATCAGGGCGGGGACGTTCCGCGGAATTGTCGCGTCGAACCGGGTTCCCGAGTTGGCCGATCTACCCACGTTGCGCGAGCTCGGGTATCAGGAGGAGCTCTTCGGCATATGGTTCAGCTTTCTCGCCCCTTCGGGAGTCTCCGAGGATGCGAGGAAGGTGCTGGTCGGCGCAATCGAGCAGGCGGTCAAGGTGCCCGCCATCGCGGCAAGACTCGCAACGCTGGGCATTGTCCAGAGCTACTCCGGGCCTGAGCAGGCGGCGGCCGAGATGCGCGAGGAGCTCAAGCGGGTGAGCGCGGTGGCAAGAAAGACGGGCCTGGTGAGATAGCGCCGCCTGGCAGATCTCGCAAGCGATCTATTGCAACAGGGCCGCCGCTGCGGCGCGCGCGTTCGGCACCACGTCGTAGGTATACAGCTGCTTTCTGAACGCGGCGTGCGCAACGAGTTCTGCATCGCGGACCCTGAGATCGGCACTGGCCGAATCGACACGCAGACCATTCTTCCTGGCGCCAAGCTGAACTTCCGCCACGCGCTCGCGACGCAGCCGCTCATACGCAAGCAGCGAGGCCGGCATCGCCGCCGTGTTCACCTGGGCCAGGATGGTCGCGAGCGCCATGCCATCCTCGATCGACTGGTTGGCCCCCTGGCCGAGGTGCGGCAGCATCGGGTGCGCCGCGTCGCCGAGCAAGGTCAGCCGCCCTTTGGTCCAGCACGGCAGGGGCTCACGGTCATAGAGCGCCCAGCGAAACGTCTTGTGGACCTGCGCCAGCAGCTCACCGACGCGCGGGTCCCAGCCTTCGAACTCGCGGCGCAGCACCTCGGGATCGCCTGGCGCGGACCAGGATTCCTTCATTTCCTCGTCGGTCGGCATGAAGCCGACATAGTTGACCATCTCGCCGTGGCGGACAGGGAAGACCAGAAAATGCCTGGACGGACCGACCCACATCTGCCATCGGTCGATCGGCCAGCCCGGCAGGCGCTCACGCGGGACCAGACCCCGGTAGCAAATGGTGCCGTGAAAGACCGGCTTCGACGGCGGAAAGACGAAGGGCCGCAGGTCGGAGTGGATTCCGTCGGCGGCAACCACCACGTCGGCCTCGGCGCTGGCGCCATTGGCGAACTTGACGCAGGCCTGGTCGCCGTTCTGCTCGAAGCCGACTGCGCGGTGGCTGGTGTGGATGGTCCCGGACGGCAGGTTGGCGGCGAGCAAATCGACGAAGTCGGCGCGGTGCATGCCGAAGGTGGCGTTCCAGCCGGTTGCGTCTGTCACCTGCACCGACGCGATCGCCGTACCGTCATGGCGAAAGTAGCAGGAGCCCGTACCGACCCGCGCCCCCCACTTCTCGACGGCCGGCCCAAGACCCACCCGCTCCAGATGGCGCACCGCATTCGGTGTCACGAAGACACCAGCGCCGACCTCGCCCAGGGCAGACGCCTGTTCATAGACCGAAACGCGCAGACCCTGCGCGACCAGCGCATTGGCCGTGAACAGGCCGCCAATGCCGCCTCCGACGATCACGACCCTCGGCGAAGATGCCACCACAGCTGCCTCGAAGAATGTTCAACCTGCATCTTACGAGGCAGATCCTCGCCAGAAACATGCCGGCAGCTGCTTTCTTCTTTCGTCGCCGCCTCGTCGCGGGCAGCGGCGTGGTCAGGCCCCATCAGCCGCGTCGGCAGCCAGACGACCAGGGCCGGCACGTAGGTGATGAGCATGAGCACCGCGAACATCGCGACCAGGAAGGGCCAGCCTTCCTTCACGAAGGTCTCGATCTTCACCCGCATGATCGAGCAGGTGGTGAACATCATCGTGCCCACC
>JBDSEG010000245.1:0-3500 GCA_039920165.1 Burkholderiaceae bacterium | reverse complement strand
GCGATGACGCACATCGCCGCACACGAGGCGCGCGGCGAAATCCTGACCGGGCTGCTGTATGTCGACGGCGCGGCGCAGGATCTGCACGCCCATCTCAATACCGTCGCGACGCCGCTGAACCGCCTGGCCGAACGCGAGCTGTGCCCCGGCGCGGCGGCGCTGGCGGCGATCAACGCAGACCTTGCGTAGCCGGTGAAGCGGGGGCAACGTGAACGACGCTGCACCCGACCGGCCAACCCTGCTCATCGTCGACGACACGCCGGCCAACCTGGCGCTGCTGAGCGACGTCCTCAAATCGTCGTACCGCACCAAGGTGGCGGTGGACGGCGAGAAGGCGCTGCGAATCGCGCGCTCGCCACTGCCGCCCGACCTGATCCTGCTCGACATCATGATGCCGGGCATGGACGGCTACGAGGTCTGCCGCCAGCTCAAGGCCGAGCCGGCGACGCGCGATATCCCGGTCATCTTCATCACCGCCATGGGCGAAGAAGAAGACGAGACGCTCGGCCTGGCACTCGGCGCCGTCGACTATGTGACCAAGCCGATCAGCCCCGCCATCGTCAAGGCGCGGGTGCACACCCAGCTTGCCCTGTCGACGCATGCGCGCGAGATGCAGCGCATGGTCCGTGCCCTGGAAGAGAAATCGGCCGAACTCGCGCAGCTCAACGCCACGCTCGAGGCGCGCGTTGTCGAGGCGGTCGCGCAGGTCGAACGGCTGAGCCGGCTCAAGCGCTTCTTCTCGCCCTCGGTGGTCGATCTGATGCTGTCGGGTGCGGCCGAGGATCCGCTCAAATCGCACCGGCGCGAGATCGCCGCGGTCTTCGTCGACCTGCGCGGGTTCACGGCCTTCACCGAAACCTCGGACCCCGAGGATGTGATGCGCGCGATCGGCGAATTCCACGAGGCCATGGGCCGGCTCATCATGGCGCACGGCGGAACGCTCGAGCATTTCGCCGGCGACGGCATGATGATTTTCTTCAACGATCCGGTGCAGGTCGACAACCCGGCGGCGATCGCCGTGCGCATGGCGCTTGCAATGCGCGAGCGCTTCGGCGCGCTGGCGCAGGTCTGGCACCGGCGCGGCTACGACCTTGCGATGGGGATCGGCATTGCGCAGGGCTTTGCCACCATCGGCGCCATCGGCTTCGAGGGCCGGCGCGACTACGGCGTGATCGGCAACGTCACCAACCTCGCGGCGCGCTTGTGCGCCGAGGCCGCAGGCGGGCAGATCCTCATCTCACAGCGGGTACAGGGCATGGTCGCCGAGATCGCGCACACCGATCTGGTCGGCGAGATCGCGCTGAAAGGCTTTCATCGGCCGGTGCCCGTCTATGCGGTGACGGGGGCGCTCGAAGTGGCGGCGCCGGTCGCCGGTTGAGTGCTGGCCACATGCGACTGCGAAAGCTCTCGGCCTGGTTCTTCGTGATCGTGCTGGTCGCGCTGGGCGCGAATGCAATGCTTCTGGTGCTGATCCAGCGCTCCTACCATAGCGTCGGCGCGGCCCAGGAACACCGGCAACGCGCGCTCGATCTGGCCGGCGATCTGCAGCAGCAGACCAGCCAGCTCGCGAGCCTGGTGCGCGCCTACACCGCGACCGGCGAGCCGCGCTATCTGCTGTACTACTACGACATCCTGGGCGTGCGCCAGGGCGAGAAGCCCGCGCCAGCCAATTTCTCGCGTTCGTACTGGGACCAGGTCATCGCCGGGCGCATCAAGCACAGCCTGCCCGCGCAAGGCCCGCGCCAGTCGCTCACCGATTCGATGCGCTCGCTTGGTTTCAGCCCCGATGAGCTGAAGGCGCTCGAGCGCGTCTTCGCCGCAACCGCCGAGATCAACAAGGTCGAGCAGATCGCCTTCGCGGCGACGCAGGGCCTGTACAACCCGCAGACGCGCGAGTTCGTTTCCGATGGCACGCCAAGGCTCGACTTCGCCAGCGAGCTGGTGAACGGCACCGCCTACAACGCACTCAAGGCCGACCTGTCGGCTGCGGTCGACGCCCTGCTGACAATGACCGACAGCCGTACCCGGGCGCAGGTCGACGCCGCGGATACGCGGCTCGAGCACTGGATCGCGCTCTCATTGGCCAGCATGACGGCGACGATCGCGATGGTCGTCTTCGCCCTTCGAATCATCCAGCGCCAGGTTCTGGCGCCGATCCATCAACTGAGCGGCCATGCGAGCCGCCTGGCCGCCGGCGACTATTCCAGGCGCCCCGGCGGGTTGCGTGGGGTCGATGAGCTGACGAGCCTGGGAACCACCGTCGATACGATGGCGCAGGCGATCGAGGCCGATATCGGCCGACGCGCTGCCACGCAGATCGAGCTTGTCGCGGCGCGCCAGCAGGCCGAGGATGCGACGCGTGCCAAGTCGATGTTTCTTGCCAATATGAGCCACGAGATCCGCACGCCGATGAATGTGATCCTCGGTATGGCCTACCTGACGCTGAAGACCGACCTCACGACGCGCCAGCACGACTATGTGGGCAAGATCCACAACGCCGCGCGATCCCTGCTCGGGATCATCAACGACATCCTCGACTTCTCGAAGGTCGAGGCCGGCAAGCTCGAACTCGAGGAGGGTCGATTCCGGATCGAGGACGTGGCCGGCAATGCGCTCGCGCTGCTGCGCCAGCGCGCACACGAAAAGGATATCGAATTGCTGTTCGACGTGAGCGAGTCGCGCCTGCTCGGCGAAGGCGGCGCGCTGATGGGCGATGCGCTGCGCCTTGGGCAGGTGCTGAGCAACCTGCTGTCGAATGCGGTCAAGTTCACCCATCAGGGTCACGTCAAGCTGACGATCGAGCTCGAGGGCCGCGACGAGACGAGCGAGGTGCTGCGCTTCACGGTCGCCGATACCGGGATCGGTCTCACGCCCGAACAGATCGGCCGCCTGTTCCAGGAATTTACCCAGGCCGACAGTTCGACCACGCGGCGCTACGGCGGTGCCGGCCTCGGCCTGACGATCGCCAAGCGCATCGTCGAGCTGATGGGTGGGTGCATCTGGGTCGAAAGCCAGCCGGGCGCCGGATCGCGCTTCATCTTCACGGCGCGCTTTCCTCTCACCGTGCCGCCCGCGCCACCCTCGCCGCCGCTGCCGCACGCGAGCGCGATGCGCGTGCTCGTCGTCGACGACCAGCCCGATGCGAGCCTCGCGCTGGCCGACCTTCTCGGCGCGCTCGGTGTCGGCTGCGAAGCGCCGGGCGGGATCGACCGCGCCGACGACGGCGATACCGCGCTTGCGATGATCGAGCGCGCCGAACAGGCCGGCCGCCCGTACGACCTGCTGCTCATCGACTGGGTGATGCCGCGCTTGGACGGCGCCGGCGTGCTGCGCGAACTGAAGGCGCGCGGCAGCGCGCGCATGCCCTTGCCGGTGATCGTCTCGGCCTACGACTCCGAGGTGATGCATCGCAGCGCCGAGGAACTCGGTGCGCGCCACTTCGTCGCCAAGCCGGTGCTGCCCGAATCGCTGCGCGACCTCGTCAAGTGGCTCGCCGGCGA
>JBDSEG010000244.1:0-9650 GCA_039920165.1 Burkholderiaceae bacterium | reverse complement strand
GCGCTCAGTGCGACTTCGCCCTGGCTTTGCGCGATCAGCTTGCCCATCTCCAGCGTGGCGTATTCGGCCAGTTCCTTCGAGCGTTCGCGCATCAGCGCCGCGGCGCGCGCGAGCACTGCCTTGCGCTCGCCGAAGCTGGTGTCGCGCCACTGCTTTTCGAAGCACTCGGTCGCGGTATGCAGCTTCGCTTCGAGCTGCCCATCGTCGATCTCCTCGAACGATGCGAAGACTTTGCCGTCGTACGGATTGGTGCTCTGGTATGCCATGGTTTTCTCCTTGCAATTAGGTGGGTGATGTGGGTGCGCGCGCCGCGGCGCTTGCGTCTAGCGCGCCTTCGCCGCGCGCGATTGCGGCATCGAACATCGCCGCCACGCCGGGCAACACGTACAGATCGACCCCCGCGCGCGCGGCCTGCTCGATCATCAGACGCACATCCTTGCGCGCCATCGCGACCTCGAACGAAGGGTGGGTGAAATCGCCCGCCTCGATGCGCGCCGCCCGCGCCGGCAGCGACTGCCCGGGGTTGAAATGCTCGAACAGCGAGAACGCATCGGCGGTCGAAATGCCTACCGAGTGGGCGAGGCGGTTCAGGTCGCCGAGCACGCCCAGGATGCCGATCAGCGTCAGGTTGCCGAACAGCTTGAAGGCCGCGGCGCGCTCGGGTTGCTCGCCGAGATAGACCACCTTGCCGGTCATCTTCTGTAGCGATTCGAGCAGGGCGTCGTGGCGCTCGCGCGGTCCGCTGACGAGCATCAGCCCGCTGCCGTCGCGCGCATTCGCCGGGCCCATGAAGACCGGCGCGTGGACGAAGGTTCGGCCGCGCGCTTCCCAACGCGCGATGCGTTCGGCGGTCGGCGTCACCGCGGTCGTCGTGTGGTCGACGATCCAGGTCGAGGCGGGGATCGCCTGCGCGAGCGGCTCCAGCACCGCGTCGACCGAGGCATCGTCGGCGAGCGAGAGGTGAATCCGTTGCGCGCCGGCGAGGGCGGCGGCCGGGTCGTCGAAGGCCTGGGCGCCATCGGCTTCGAGCGCGCGTGCCTTGGCCGGGCTGCGGTTCCAGACTTGCACCTCGTGGCCGTTCGAGAGCATTCGGCGAACGAAGCCCGAACCCATCAGTCCGGTTCCGAAAAAAGCGAGTCTCATGGCGGGTGATCGTTAGCGGTGGGGGCGCCACGATAGCGCTCTTGCGCGATCAGCGTCCGCCGGCGGCGGCAGGCCGCGCCGCCAGCCTCGATCTTCGAAGCCGGCGCGGTCGGATCAGTAGCTGAGCTTGCCGCTGATCACGAGCACGCCCACCGCGGGCATGGTGCCGACGTTCTCCACCCCTTCGATGGTTGCGGTACCGCTTGCTTTCCGATACCGGCCATTGCCGCCGGAAATGGTCAGCTTTGCGCTGATCGATTCGATCGGAGCCGGCGCCCCGGTGGCGGTGCCGGCATAGCTGCCGAACAGCTGGCCGCCGCTGCGGGTGGTGACGGTGACGAACGTGCCAGGCCTCGTAAAGAACGCGAATGAGGTGAAGCTGGCGTCGGTGGGAACGACGCAATCAATGGCCGCGATTTCGACCGCGCCGAGCTCGGTCGAATAGCCGCTGCCGCTGATCTGACCGATGTACGGGCACTCGGCCGAATCGCCGGGGCCGAGTGTCTCGGTGATCGCGACGCCGATCTTGAGATCGACGGTGGACGTCTTGGCGCCGTCGGCGAGCGCGGGTTGCCCGCCCAAGGCGAGGAAGAGGGCGCCGGCCAATGCCAGACGCACGGGAACGAGGGAATGCAGTGTCGAGTTCATGGCGATGCGTATGAAGTGGGCGGTGCAGAATGAATCGGGATGCGTCCGAGGGTGAGAGAACGCAAGAAATTGAATGATCCGGGCGCTTGTCACAGGGGTCACGCCATGATTCAAACGCTTACCGAGCGTGTGGTTCGAACACCGCGCCACACCACATTCCACCTGGATGGGGGGTCGGCAGATGCGCCGCTTCTCGTCTTTCTGCACGGCTGGCCCGAACTCGCGATCAGCTGGCGCCACCAGCTGCGGTGTTTCCAGGACCTCGGCTTTCGCGTGGTGGCGCCCGACATGCGCGGCTATGGCCGCTCGGCCCAGCACGCGGCGCTCGCCGACCATGCAATGCAGCCGATCGTCGAAGACATGCTCGAACTGCTGGACAGCCTCGGCCGCACCTCGTGCATCTGGATTGGTCACGACTGGGGCTCGGCGGTGGTCTGGAGCCTGGCGCAGCACCATCCCGAGCGCGTCGATGGCGTCGCCAGTCTGTGCGTGCCGTATATCCCGAAGGGCTTCGCGCCGGCGAACCTGATCCCGCTGGTCGACCGCGACATCTACCCGGTCGACGTCTATCCGGTCGGCCAGTGGGACTACATGCGCTACTACGAGGAGCAGTTCGAACGCGCGCGCGCCGTATTCGAAGCGAACCCGGTCAATTTCGTGAAGGCGATGTTCCGCAAGGGCCAGGCCAAGCAGGTCGGACTGCCGGCGCGGCTGGCAAGCATCCGGCGCGACGGCGGCTGGTTCGGTGGCGTGGCCGAGCCGCCCGACGTGCCGCGCGATGCCGATCTGCTGACCGAGGACGAGCTGCAGCACTATGCACAGGCACTCGCCAGCAACGGCATGTTCGGGCCCGACGCCTGGTATATGAACGCGCAGGCGAATGTCGCCTATGCGAGCACGGCGCCGAACGGCGGGCACCTCGCGATGCCAGTGCTCTTCCTGCACGCCGCCTGGGATACCACCTGCGACACCGTCGGCCGCGACCTCGCGCAGCCGATGCGCGAGCACTGCGCCGACCTCACCGAGCTCGTGCTGCCGACCGGCCACTGGATGGCGCAGGAGCGCCCCGAGCTCGTCAATGCCGGGCTGGCGCGCTGGCTGGCGCTGAAATTTCCCGAGCGTTGGCCGCACTGATGTCGACCATGACCTTGCTCGACACCGCACGCTCGACCCTCGTCCTGGTCGACTACCAGGGCCGCTTGCTGCCGATGATCGACGGCCACGACGTCGTACTCGCCAACGCCGTGCTGCTCGCCGACGTGGCGCGCTCGATCGGCGTGCCGGTCATCGGCACCGAGCAGAATCCGCGCGGCCTGGGCCCGAACCATGGCGAGATCCGATCGCGTTGCGCCAGCACGCTGCACAAGATGCACTTCGACGCCTGCGCCGACGGCCTCGTCGAGCGGTTGCGCGCGGCTGGCGGCGAGCCGCCCGCCGAGGTCGTGATCGCCGGCTGCGAAGCCCATGTCTGCCTGATGCAGACCGCACTCGGCCTGCTGCGCGCCGGCCTCGCCGTGCGGGTCGTCGCCCCGGCTTGCGGCTCGCGCAGCGCCGAGAACAAGACCCTCGCGATGCAGCGCCTGCATGCCGCCGGCGCCACATTGGTCAGCGTCGAGATGGTCGCGTTCGAGTGGCTCCGGAGCTGTGAGCACCCGCGCTTCAAGGCGGTGCTGGCGCTGCTCAAGGGCGGCGCAGCGGGCGCCACCGAAATCACCCGCTGAGCCGGACGACAACGCGCCAGTGGATCAGGGCCGCTACCGTGGGCGGCACGCCGAACGCCGTAGCAATGCCAGCCACGCACGACCGCCTCGACGAGTTCGGCGCTTCGCGCGCGGTCGCCGAACACCGTGGATGGTCGAGCCCGAGCGCTCGCTGGCTCGATGCCTGTCCATTCCGCGGCCCGGGTCGGCGCGTGGTCCGCGGGGGTCGGCATACTCGCTGTCTTCGGACCGCCCCGCCGGATCCGACCAACGTTAGGAATTTTCACGATGAGCACCGCCCTGCCTACCATCATCTACACCCTCACCGACGAGGCGCCCGCGCTGGCGACTGCAGCCTTTTTGCCGATCGTGCGCGCCTTCGCGGCGCCAGCCGGCGTGAAATTCGTCACCAGCGATATCTCGCTCGCGGCACGCATCCTGGGCGAGTTCCCGGAGTGTCTGACCGACGCGCAACGCGTGCCCGACAACCTGGCCGAGCTCGGGCGCCTGACGCTGCTGCCCGATACCAACATCATCAAGCTGCCCAACATCAGTGCGCCGGTCCAGCAGCTGGTCGGCGCGATCAAGGAAATGCAGGCCAAGGGCTACAAGGTTCCGGACTACCCGGAAGACCCGAAGACCGACGAAGACAAGGCGATCCGCGCGCGCTATTCGAAATGTCTGGGCAGCGCCGTCAACCCGGTGCTGCGCGAAGGCAACTCGGACCGGCGGGCGCCGAACGCGGTGAAGAACTACGCCCGCAAACACCCGCACAGCATGGGCGAATGGAGCATGGCGTCGCGCAGCCACGTGGCCCACATGAAGCACGGCGATTTCTATCACGGCGAGAAGTCGATGACGCTCGACCGCGCGCGGGACGTGCGCATGGAACTGGCCACCAAGGGCGGCAAGACCCTCGTGCTGAAGCCCAAGGTCGCCCTGCTGGCCGGCGAGATCATCGACAGCATGTTCATGAGCAAGAAGGCGCTGTGCGACTTCTACGAGGAGCAGATGGAGGACGCACGCAAGACCGGGGTCATGTTCTCGCTGCACGTCAAGGCGACGATGATGAAGGTCTCGCATCCCATCGTCTTCGGCCACGCCGTTCGCATCTTCTACAAGGACGCGTTCGCCAAGCACGGCGCATTGTTCGACCGGCTGGGCGTGAACGTCAACAACGGCCTCGCGAACCTGTACGAGAAGCTCGAGACCCTCCCCACATCCAAGCGCGACGAGATCGTGCGCGACATGCACGCCTGCCACGAGCACCGGCCCGAACTGGCGATGGTCGATTCGGCCAAGGGCATCTCGAACCTGCACGCGCCCAACGACGTGATCGTCGACGCGTCGATGCCCGCGATGATCCGCATCGGCGGCAAGATGTACGGCGCCGACGGCCGACCCAAGGACACCAAAGCCGTCATCCCCGAAAGCACCTTCGCCCGCATCTACCAGGAGGTCATCAACTTCTGCAAGACGAATGGCAACTTCGATCCGGTCACGATGGGCACGGTGCCCAACGTCGGCCTGATGGCGCAGCAGGCCGAGGAGTACGGCTCGCACGACAAGACTTTCGAGATCGGCGAAGACGGTGTGGCCAATATCGTCGATATCGCGACCGGCGAGGTGCTGCTGTCGCAGAACGTGGAGCAGGGCGATATCTGGCGCATGTGCCAGGTCAAGGACGCGCCGATCCGCGACTGGGTCAAGCTCGCCGTCACCCGCGCGCGCAACTCCGGGATGCCGGCCCTGTTCTGGCTCGACCCGTATCGCCCGCACGAGAACGAACTGATCAAGAAGGTTCAGGCCTGCCTGAAGGACCATGACACCCAGGGCCTGGACATCCAGATCATGTCGCAGGTGCGAGCCATGCGCTATACGCTCGAGCGCGTGATCCGCGGCCTGGACACCATCACCGTCACCGGCAACATCCTGCGCGACTACCTGACCGACCTGTTCCCGATCATGGAGCTTGGAACGAGCGCCAAGATGCTGTCGGTCGTGCCGCTGATGGCTGGCGGCGGCATGTACGAAACCGGCGCCGGCGGCTCCGCGCCCAAGCATGTGAAGCAGCTGGTCGAAGAGAACCACTTGCGCTGGGATTCGCTGGGCGAGTTTCTGGCGCTGGCGGTGAGCCTGGAGGACCTGGGGCTGAAGACCGGCAACCAAAAGGCGAAGATCCTCGCCCATACGCTCGACGCCGCCACCGGCAAGCTGCTCGACAACGACAAAAACCCTTCTCGCAAGACCGGGCAGCTCGACAACCGCGGCAGTCAGTTCTACTTGGCGTTGTACTGGGCGCAGGCGCTGGCCGAGCAGACCGACGACAAGGCCCTGGCGGAGCGCTTCGCACCGCTGGCGAAGACCCTCGTCGCGAACGAGCAGACCATCGTGTCCGAACTCGCCGCGGTGCAGGGCAAGGCGGTGGATATCGGCGGCTACTACCTGCCCGACGCCGCGAAAGTCGAGGCGGTCATGCGGCCGAGCAAGACCTTCAACCAAGCGCTCGCGGCGATGCGAGCCTGATCCGGCGGGCCGCTCAGCGCCGCTGCAGCGTTGGCAGCACGCCGAACTCGCGCAGCGCCGTCAGCGCCGGCGCGACCGCATCCAGCAGCTCGGCGCTGCCGGCCAGGTCGCCGAAGACTGGCGCATAAGCGAGCAGCCGGGCCGCACGAGCGCGCCCATCGATCAGGCTCTCGGCGCTCGCGTGCAATGCGGCCAGCGCGGCGGCTTGCGGGTCGTCGATCGGATAGGTGCGGCCCTGCTCGTCGATACCCCGCAGAAAGTGCAGCCAGCCCGCGATGCCGAGCGCCAGGCGGGCAATCGGCGCGCCAGCGGCCAGTCGGTCGCGCACGGTATCGAGCAGGCGCTGCGGCAGCTTCTGCGAACCGTCCATCGCGATCTGCGCCGTGCGGTGCGCGAGGGCAGGGTTGGCAAAACGCTCCAGCAGTCCGGCGCGGTATTTCGCGAGATCGAGATCGGGCAAGGTGCGCGCGGCATCGAGCGTGGGCTCGACCTCGTCGCGCAGCAGCGCATCTAGATGGGCGCGCAGCGCGGGCTGGCGCAGCGCCGCATCGACCGTCGACCAACCGGCCACGACGCCCAGGTACGCGAGGCTCGAATGTGAGCCGTTGACCATGCGCAACTTAAGCCGCTCCCACGCGGCCACGTCGCTCGCGCCGGCCACGAGGCGCACGCCTGCGCGCGCCCAATCCGGTCGGCCGGCGACGAAGCGGTCTTCCAGCGCCCACTCGAAATACGGCTCCGCGATGACCGGCCAGGCGTCGCGCTGGTGCAGGCGCACTGCGATCTCGTCGCGGTCGGCAGCGGTCGTGCGCGGCACGATGCGGTCGACGATCGAGCCCGCAAAGCTGCACTGCGCATCGATCCACGCGGCGAGCGGTGGATCGATGCGCGTCGCGAACTCGAGGACCAGTCCGCGCAGCAAGGCGCCATTGGTCGGCAGGTTGTCGAGCGACATCAGCGTCACGCCGGGCAGGCCGTGTGCACGCCGCAAGGCGAGGCCGTGCGCGAGGAACCCGACGGCTGTGCGCGGCGACTGCGGATGCGCGAGGTCGTGCGCGATATCGGCGTGCTCGAAACGCAGCCGGCGCTGCGGATCGGCGAGGTAGCCTTTCTCGGTGACGGTCAGGCTGACGATGCGCGTGTCGTCGTGCGCGATGCGTGCCAGCACCGCGCCCGGGTCTTCGGGTGCGACCAGGAACTCGCGCCAAGCGCCGATCACGCGCAGTGTGCTGCGCGGCGCGCCCGCCGCATCGGCAGCGCGCTCGACGAGCGTATATAGCCCGTCTTGCGGCGCGAGCGCGTCACGCGTCGCCGGGTCGCGCAGCGAGACGCCGGCGATGCCCCAGGCCAAGCCAGCGTCGCCGCCGGCTTCGATCGCGATCTCGGTAGCGAGACCCAGGTGCGCGCGAGCAAAGGCACCCGCCCCGAAGTGGACGATGCCGATGCGCAGCCGGTCGCGGTCGTAGCGTGGCCGTGCGACATCGGCCGGCAATGCGGCCAGCCGCAGCGGCCCGCTCACGGCTCCCCGGCGCCGACCTCGCCGATCACCACGTGGTCGGCCTGCCGGGCGCGCAGCGCGGGCCAGTCCCATTCGATGCCGTTGCCCGGCGTGTCCGGCGGCGTCGCGCGACCGTTCTCGATGCCGACCCGGCTCGTCGCGACGGCATCGAGCTGGGGGATATGTTCGAGCCACGCTGCATTCGGCACCGTCGCGCACAGCGAGACGTGCAACTCCATCAGGAAGTGCGGCGCGACGGCGAGGTTGCAGGCCTCGGCCAGGTGCGCGACCTTCAGCCACGGTGTGATGCCGCCCACGCGCGCCACGTCGACCTGCACGATGTGGCAGGCCTTGGCGCGCACATAGTCGGCGAACTGGCCAATCGAATAGAGCGACTCGCCGACCGCGATCGGCAGCGCACCCTGCGCCGCGAGCTGCGAATGGCCGTGCAGGTCGTCGGCTGGCAGCGGTTCCTCGAACCAGCCGATGCCGAGATCGGCATAGCGCGGCGCACGGCGCAACGCCTCGCCGAGCGCGAAGCACTGGTTGGCGTCGACCATCAGCTCGAAGCCGTCGCCCACCGCACTGCGCACCGCACGCAGGCGCTCGATATCTTCGGCGAGCAACGGCTTGCCGACCTTGAGCTTGGCGCCCTTGAACCCGGCCTGCTGCGCTTCGACCGTCTGGCGCACCAGCGTATCGAGGGGCAGGTGCAGCCAGCCGCCTTCGGTCGTATAGACCGGGATCGTCGCCTGCGCGCCGCCCGCCGAGCGCCACAGCGGATCGCCGTCGCGCCGGCAGCGCCAGTCCCACATGGCGGTATCGATGGCCGCGAGCGCGAGGCTCGTGATCGCGCCGACGCTGGTGGCGTGGGTAGCGAACAGCAGTTCGCGCCAGATCGATTCGATGCGTGTCGGGTCGCGACCGATCAGGCGCGGCGCGAGGTGGTCGCGCAACAGCGCGAGCACCGACGAGCCGCCGGTACCGATGGTGTAGCTGTAGCCGGTGCCGGTGCTCGCCCGGCCGTCATCGTCGATAACATGGAGGCGGAGGATCGGCGTTTCCTGCGTCACGAAGGACTGGATCGCATCGCTGCGCGGCACCGGCGGCGGCAGGTCGACGCGCAACAGCTCGACACCTGCGATCCGCGCCATGCCTCAGAACCCCATCACGCGCGGCAGCCACAGCGAGATCGCCGGGACATAGGTGAGGATGACCAGGCTGCCGAGCAGCGGCACCAGCCACGGCAGGATCGCCATCGTCGTGCGCTCGACCGACAGCTTGGCGACGCGTGCGAGCACGAACAGCACCATGCCCATCGGCGGGTGCAGCAGGCCGATCATCAGGTTGAGCACCATCACCAGCCCGAAATGCACCGGGTCGACGCCGAGCTGGCGCGCGATCGGCAGCAGGATGGGGACGAGGATGGTGATCGCTGCGGTCGGCTCGAGAAAGCAGCCGACGAAGAGCATCAGCAGATTCGCCATCAGCAGGAAGAGCCACGGGTTCTGCGTCATCGCCAGCACCCAGGTCGCGATCTGTGCGGTGACGCCGGTCGCGGTCAGCATCCAGCCGAAGATGGATGCGGCGGCGACGATGAACATGACGGTGGCGGTCGTCTCGACGGTGTCGAGGCTGACCTTTATGAACATCTTCATGCTCATCGTGCGGTACCACACGAGGCCGAGGAACATCGCCCAGGCGCTCGCCGCGATGGCGCCTTCGGTAGGTGTGAACAGGCCGGTCGTCATGCCGCCGATCAGCAGCACCGGGGTCATGATCGGCAGCACCGCCTGGAAGCGGAAGAACCAGTCGAGCAGGAAAATCGAGACGAGTGCACCGAAGACGACCAGCTGCGCCGGCAAGTCGAGCTGGTTGACGAGCACCCACGCCCCGACCGGCCAGACGATCACGATGCCAAGCTCGACCAGCGCGCGGCCGATGCGGCTCCACGAGAACGGCACGTCGCCGCCCCAATTGTTCTTGTGGGCGTAGTAGGCGACGGTCAGCATCATCAGCAGCGCCATCAGCGCGCCTGGCAGGATGCCGGCAAGAAACAGCGCACCGACCGAGACGTTGGCCATCATCGCGTAGATGACGAAGGGCAGCGAGGGCGGGATGATCGGCCCGAGCGT
>JBDSEG010000243.1:0-3117 GCA_039920165.1 Burkholderiaceae bacterium | reverse complement strand
CTCTTTTCGGCGACGTTCTCCTCCGACATCAAGACGCTGGCCGACAGCCTGCTGAACCGCCCGGCGATGATCGAGGTCGCGTTTCGCATCGCCACCGCCGATCTCATCGCGCAGAAGGTCTACCGAGTCGACCGCGAGCGCAAGCGTGAGCTGCTGTCCCACCTGATCAAGGACCAGCGCTGGTTCCAGGTGCTCGTGTTCACCCGCACCAAGCATGGCGCCAACAAGCTTTCGGAGCAGCTGAACAAGGACGGCATCGCGGCGCTGGCCATCCACGGCAACAAGAGCCAGGGTGCGCGTACCCGTGCGCTGGCCGAGTTCAAGGAGGGCAGTCTGCAGGTGCTCGTCGCCACCGACATTGCCGCCCGCGGCCTCGACATCATCGACCTGCCGCACGTGGTCAATTTCGAACTGCCCAACGTGCCTGAAGACTATGTGCATCGGATCGGCCGCACGGGGCGCGCCGGTGCCGAGGGCGAAGCCATTTCGCTGGTGTGCGTCGACGAGCATAAATTCCTCGCCGACATCGAGAAACTGACCAGGCGCCCGATTCCGAGCGACGTCGTGCGCGGCTTCGAGCCGGATCCGCGGATCCGGGCCGAAGCGATTTCGATGGGTGGCCAACGCGGGCAGCGTGGTGATGCGCGACCCGGGCAGGGTCGATCCGGAGGACGCGCGACCGCGAAGCCATCACCGAAGCCTGGAACCCGAACCAAGAGCCAGACGACCGGATTCGGGGGTGCCAAGCCCACCGGGGTCCGGCCGCCTAGCGCTCGGCCACCTGCGGCGAATCGTCCTCACGGACGCAATCGCTGAGCCGGCCGATAACATAGGAATCATTGAGGGGGCGCGATGCATGTTTTCTACTACTGGAAGAGTTTCGACGAGGACCTGAAGGCCGGCCGCATCGGCTGGCTCAAGTCCGATCGCGTGAAGCTGGGACAAATGCGCGACCGCTCGCCCGACCGCATCTGGGCCTTTCGCACGCCGCGCGGCAGGAAGGGCGAGCTGCAGCTCGTCGCCAGCATGAAGTGGGGCGACAAGGCGTCGGTGCCGCTCGCCAAGATCGAAGCGGCGGCGGTCATCTTCTACAACCCGAAGGACCCGACCTGCGTGCGGTATACCGAATCGGGCACCGATCCGCACATCGCCGAGGTGACCGCGCTGATGCGCAATCAGTTTCCGAAGGCGTTCGCCGTCAACTTCCAGGGCGAAAACGGCGTGCAGGCGATGGATGGCGATTTCCTGCGCCGTTTCGAGACAATGGTCAGGAATTATGCGTCGGCGCCGCTGGTCGACGTCGCCCCGGCGGAGACCGCCGCACGGCCGGCGACCCCGGAGAAATCGGCCGCCTGACGCGCACGCTTGCCATGGTGGTGCGCGGCCGTTACGCTCGCCGCCGTGCTGTCCATTCGAGCGCTCGAGAAGTCCTACGCCGGTCCGCCGCCACGTCCCGTCTTTGCCGGCGTCGACCTCGAGCTCGCGGCGGGCGAATATGTCGCAGTGATGGGCGAATCGGGCATCGGCAAATCGTCGCTGCTGAACCTCATCGCCGGGCTGGACCAGGCCGACTCGGGATCGATCCAGCTCGATGGCGTCGAGCTCACGACTCTCGACGATGACGCGCTCACTGTATTGCGCCGCATGCGGATGGGCTTCGTCTTCCAGGCGTTCCACGTCTTGCCGTATCTCTCCGTCGCGCAG
The DNA here is from genome assembly GCA_039920165.1 of Burkholderiaceae bacterium. GTDB lineage: Bacteria > Pseudomonadota > Gammaproteobacteria > Burkholderiales > Burkholderiaceae_C > JBDSEG01. Next base: position 1,413 of record JBDSEG010000243.1, on the reverse strand, counting down.
AATGTCGCGCTGCCGCTGTCGCTCGTTGGGGTGGCCTCCGACGACGGCGAACGCCGGGTCGCGGCGATGCTGGCCTCGGTCGGTCTTGCCGATCGTGCTGTGAGCATGCCGCGTGAACTCTCCGGCGGCGAGTTGCAGCGCGTCGCGATTGCGCGCGCGCTTGTTCACCGGCCCCGTCTCGTGCTGGCCGACGAGCCAACGGGCAACCTCGACCCGGACAGCGCGCACCAGGTGCTTCGGCTTCTGCGCGAGTGCATCAAGAGCTTCGACGCCGCAGGCATCCTGGTGACGCACTCACGCATAGCGGCGGATACGACCGACCGCATTCTGCTGTTGACGCGCGATGGCTTGCGCGACAAGCCCCCGTAGCGCGATGATCTCCGCCGCAAGCGTCGTGTTTCGCGGTTCGCTGGCGCAGAACACGGCGCGCACGGCGCTATCGGTTCTGGCAATCGCACTGGGCGTTGCGCTCGGCTACGCGGTCCAACTCATCAATCAGGCCGCGATCAACGAGCTTTCGTTTGGTGTGCAGACGCTGTCGGGCGATGCCGATCTCGATGTGCGCGGACCGCGCGGCGGCTTCGACGAGGCCATCTATCCGCGTTTGGCCGCGATGCCGGAGGTGGCGGTGGCGAGTCCGGTGGTGGAAGTCGACGCCAAGCTCGCCGATCGCGCCGACACGCTGCGGATCCTCGGCATCGACGTGTTCCGCGCCGGCTACATCCAGCCGGCCCTCATCCCCTCGCCGGGCGACCGGCTCGATCTCATGCGTCCCGACAATATTTTCTTGAGTCCGGCGGCGGCACGGTGGCTCGGCGTCGAGCCGGGTGACACGCTCAAGCTGCAGGTCGCACTTGCCGACGTGCCGCTCAAGGTTGCGGGTCTCCTGTCCACGGGTGCGCAGCAGCGCTTCGCCGTGATGGACATCGCCGGCGCGCAGACCGGCTTCGACCGGTCGGGACGCGTGTCGCGCATCGACCTGCGCTTGCGTCCGGGTGTCGATGTGAGCGCGTTTCGCGAGCACGTGCAGCAAAATCTGCCGGCTGGGCTCGTCATCGATCGGCCGGCGGCGACGCTCGCGGCAAGCACGGGCCTGTCGCGTTCTTATCGGGTCAATCTCAATGTGCTCGCGCTGGTCGCTCTTTTCACCGGCGGGCTGCTTGTGTTTTCGACGCAGGCGCTCGGCGTCGTCCGGCGCCGTTCGCAGTTTGCGCTGCTGCGGGTGCTGGGTGTGACCCGGCGCATGCTGGTGGTGCTGATCGTCGCCGAGTCAGCGCTGGTCGGCGTCGTCGGCAGCGTGCTTGGACTGCTCGCCGGATTCGGCCTCGCCACACTCGCGATGCAGTGGGTCGGCGGCGATCTCGGCTCCGGCTACTTTCGTGCGATCGCGCCCACGCTGGCCGTCGAACCGCT
>JBDSEG010000242.1:0-2605 GCA_039920165.1 Burkholderiaceae bacterium | reverse complement strand
CCGCACGTCGCCTACCAACATCGGCATGGCGCTTCTCGCCAACCTCGCCGCGCACGATTTCGGCTACCTGCATACCGGCAATCTCATAGCGCGCACTTCTAACACCCTGAAAACCCTGCAGGGGCTCGATCGCTACCAGGGCCACTTCTACAACTGGTACGACACCGTTACCCTCGCGCCGCTGCCGCCGCGCTACGTTTCCTCGGTCGACAGCGGCAACCTCGCCGGCCACTTGCTCACGCTGCGCCCCGGGCTGCTTGCGCTTGCCGACCAGCCGATCCTCGGCCCCCGCACGTTCCAGGGACTGGGTGACACGGCCGGCGTGCTCATGGAAGTCGCCGCGGACACGGCCTCGGCCGGGTTCAACGAGAAGCTAACCCGCCTTCGCCGCGAAATCGATTCGGCCGAAGACACCGGCCCGGCAACCGCCGAGGCGATGCACAGCTTGCTCAGGCGGCTCGCCGGATCGATCGCCGACCTCGCCGAGCTTGCGCCGGGTGGCGACACGCCGAGCGGTGAGCCCGGCCGCTGGACGCAGGCGCTGCTGCGCCAGTGCGAAGAGGCGCTCGGCGAGCTCGACTATCTCGTGCCGTGGGCGGATGCGCCGCGCATCCACGAATCGCGCTGGGAGGGCCGCGAACGGCTCGCGGACCTTAACGCACTGCCGACACTGCGCGAAATCGCGGCCCTCGCGACCGGCCTCTCGGAGGAAAACGAGCGGGAGGCCGCGAGCGGCGCGGAGCCGCCGGACCAGCTGCTCTCGCTTGTCGCCGCGGCGAGCCGTCGCGCGAGTGAGCGCATCGCACAGATCGAATCCCTCGCGATGCAGGCCGCGGAATTCGCCGTACTCGACTACGATTTCCTCTACGACGAGTCGCGCCACCTGTTCACGGTCGGCTACAACGTCGACCATCACCGCCGCGACACCGGCCACTACGACCTGCTGGCGTCCGAAGCCCGCCTGTCGAGCTTCGTCGCAATCGCGCAAGGCGAAGTACCGCAGGAAAACTGGTTCGCGCTCGGCCGCTCGCTGACCGCCACCGGCGGCGATCCGACACTCCTGTCGTGGAGCGGCTCGATGTTCGAGTACCTCATGCCGCTGCTCGTCATGCCGAGCTACGAGAACACGCTGCTCGATCGCACCGCCATCGCGGCCGTGAAACGCCAGATCGCATATGGCAATCATCGCGGCATCCCGTGGGGCATGTCCGAATCCGGCTACAACGCGGTCGATGCCGCGCTCAACTACCAGTACCGCGCGTTCGGTGTCCCCGGCCTCGGGCTCAAGCGCGGGCTCGGCGAGGATGTGGTGGTTGCGCCCTACGCCTCGGCGCTGGCGCTCATGGTAAGCCCCGACGAGGCCTGCGAGAACCTCCAGCGCCTCGCCGGCGACGGGCTCCTCGGCCGCTACGGGATGTTCGAGGCCATCGACTACACGCCGGCGCGCGTGCCGCGCGGCCAGGACAGCGTGATCGTGCGCTCGTACATGGCGCATCACCAGGGCATGAGCCTGCTGGCGCTCGCCTACCAGCTGCTGGACCGGCCGATGCAGAAGCGCTTCGAATCCGACCCGCAGTTCCAGGCCACCACGCTGCTGCTGCAGGAAAGGATCCCCGCGGCCACCGCATTCCACTTCCAGACCGCCGAGCTTTCCGACATCCGCACCGCGTCGATCGGGCCGGAAATGCCGATGCGCGTGGTGCCGCATTCGGACACGCCGGTGCCCGAAGTCCAGCTGCTCTCCAACGGCCGCTATCACGTGATGATCACCAACGCCGGCGGCGGCTACAGCCGCTGGAAGGACCTCGCGGTCACGCGCTGGCGCGAGGACACCACGTGCGATCCCTGGGGCTCGTTCTGCTACATCCGCGACCTCGACTCCGGGGCGTACTGGTCCAGCGCGCACCAGCCGACGCTCAGGCGGGCCGATTCCTACGAGGCGATCTTCTCCGAGGCGCGCGCCGAATTCCGCCGCCTCGACCGCGACTTCGAAACCCACACCGAGATCGTCGTTTCTCCCGAAGACGACATCGAGCTGCGCCGCGTGCGGATCACCAACCGCTCGCGCTCGCGCCGCATGATCGACGTGACGAGCTATGCGGAGGTCGTGCTTGCCCCGCAGGCCGCCGACGCGCTGCACCCGGCCTTCAGCAACCTGTTCGTGCAAACCGAGATCGCGGCCGAGCGCCAGGCGATCCTGTGCACGCGCCGCGCGCGCTCGCCCGCCGAGGAGTCGCCGTGGATGTTCCACACGATGGCTGTGCACGGCGCGGCGAGCGAGGAGCTCTCGTACGAGACCGATCGCGCACGCTTCATCGGTCGCGCCCGCACCCTCGCCGCCCCGCGCGCGTTGACGAGGACAAGGCTTTCAGGAACGCAAGGCTCCGTGCTCGATCCGATCGCCGCGATCCGGCACCGGATCACGCTCGACCCCGAGCAATCGGTCACCGTGGACATGGTGGTGGGCGTGGGCGAGTCGCGTGACGCCTGCCTCGCCCTCGTCGGCAAGTACCAGGACCGCAACCTCGCCGATCGCGTCTTCGAGCTCGCGTGGACGCACAACTGGGTGACGCTGCGCCAGATCAACGCGAGCGAGTCCGACGCG
>JBDSEG010000241.1:0-12878 GCA_039920165.1 Burkholderiaceae bacterium | reverse complement strand
ACCTCCTTGATTCGCGCGGCGCGCTGGAAATCGGCCAGGGCGGCCGGATTGACCGGGCGGGTGCCGTCGGCGGTGGGTTTGAAGCTCCAGGTCGCGCTGCCGGTATCGACCAGGCTGGCGAGCTTGCGCTGATAGAAATCGTCGAGCATGCCGCCGCCACCGAAGACCTGCGCGAAATCCTCCGGCAGCACGTCGGCCTTGCTGCTGGCGGTGAACGGGTAGCGCCCGCTGATCGCGCGATTGCAGACCTCGGCGATCGGCTTCAGGTCGCTGGTCAGCCCTTCGCGCTCGACCGCGCGGCCCTGCGTCGCCGCGACGCCAGCGAGCTTTTCGAGCGCCGAGCGGATCGGCTCGGGCTGCTGGCCGGCAGAAGCCTTGAGCCGCTCGGCGCCGGCTGCGGGCGGCGGCGCCGATTTGCTCTTCTGCGCCGCGTCGAGAGCGGCGAGCTGCACATAGACCTCGTTGAAGAGCTTGACCACCTCCTCGATCGGTGCCGGCTGGCCCTTGGCGAGGCGGTGGATGTTCTCGAAATGGTCGTCGACCATGGCTTCGAGCGGCGGTCCGTCGGCCGCCGGCGCGGGCGCCGCGCCGGGCACCTTGCCCATGATGGCCGCCAGGTTCTTCTTCGCCTCGTCGGCCTTGCGCCCGACCTGCGAATCGGCACCTTTTTCGGCCGGCGCGGGCGGCGTGACGAGCGTCGTCTCGCGCGCGATGCCGCGCATGAAAGCGGCCAGCGGCGAGTCGACCGCCGACAGGATGCGCGCGACCTGCAGGCTTTGCTCGAGCCCGGCCATCTTCACCAGGCGCACATCGGCGATGTACTTGTCCCAGACCTTGATGTACTCCTCGAAATACAGCCGCCGCACGCGATTGGTCAGCTCGGGGTCGAGGCCGGAACCGATCAGCGGCTTGGCCGATTGCGGCCGAACGCCCAGCACCCACGACTCCTCGGCCGCGAGTTGCTTGGTCGCCTGCTCGACCGACTTCTGGAATGCCTTCTGATAGCCCTCTCGGGTGTACAGGCCCGGGATTCCCTTGGTCAGCGGCTCGCCGCTCGCGCGCTCGAACACCTGCAGGGCCGGCGGCCCGGCCGCGCCGGCGACCGTGAACGGCGGGATATCGGCGCCGAGCTGTTGGCGCTTCAGGCGGCTGAAGACGCGGTATTCGAGCGGAAAGGCGATCAGCATGTCGCGGACCCCGGCGACCAGGTTCTTGTCCATCGCCACCGCCGGCTGCGGCGCGCCGCGTTCCAGCAGTGCGTCGAGATGCGTTGCGAGCGCAGCGCGCTGCTCGGTGCTCAGGCTGCGTTCGAGCGTCGCATCCCAGTCGACCGTGATCCAGGCCTTGAACGCTTCCGGATCGAACTTGTCGGGCGTGTAGAGCATCAGGTAGGCCTTCAGGCCTTCGTACGCGAGCTCGAGGTTGTCGCGATTGGCGGCGCGCAGCCGCTCTTCGAGGCGGCGCAGCACCCTGGGCATCAGCGTGTGTTCGAGCAGGTGCTGGTAGCCCTGCTGCGCGCCCGCGTCGAGCTTGTCGCCCTGGTACAGGCCGAAGGTCATCGAGCCCGGCGGGTGGTCGACCGCGAAGCCGGCCGGCTGCGCGGCGGCGCGCACCGCGGCCAACACTCCGGGCAGCGGCGTCACGTCGCCCGAATTGGCCGGCGGCAGGCTGTCGACCGCCTTGCGCAAGTCGGGCAGCTTGGCTTCGATCTCCGCCACATAGCCCTTGTTGCGGCCGTAGCTCAGCGCCCAGCCGGCGATGAGTGCGACGCTCGCGACGACGATCGCCGCGAAGCCGGCCAGACGCAGCCGTCCGCGTCGGCGCTCCATGCCCTGGTTTGCGCCAACGAGGCCCTGCTCGAGGAAGACGACCTCGCGCAGCAGCCGGTTGAGGAAGAAGCTCTTGCCGCGCGCCGGTGCCACGCCGGCCAGCTTGCGTTCGATACCGAAGGTGCGCGCGAGGGTGCCCAGCACGCGGTCGATCGGCGTGCCTTCCTGGGTGCCGCTCGTGAAATACACGCCGCGCAACAGAGGGCGCTCTTCGAGATTGCCGCCGGCGCTGAAGACCGATTCGAGAAAGCCGCCGAGCAGTCCCTTGATGCCGGCGAACTGCTGCGGAAAATTGAAGATCGCGGCGCGCTTGAGCACCTCATGCTCGGCATCCATGCGCTCGACGACGCGTTCACGCAGGCGCTTTTCCAAGGCCCCGAACTCGGAAGCGAAATTGACCAGCGGGTCTTCGGCGGCACCGGGTTGATGAGGAAAACTGAAGCCCCAGACCTGGTCGCGCTGCTCCTTGCCGAGGTCGCCAAAGCTTTCGTTGAAGCCGGCGATCAGATCCGCCTTGGTAACGAGCACGTAGACCGGCGCGCGAACGCCGAGCTTGTCGGTCAGCTCCTGCATGCGGGCGCGCAGCCGGGATGCGTGCTCTTTGCGGTCGGCCGGGTTCTGCTGCAGCAGGTCCTGGATATTGATCGTCAGCAGCACGCCGTTGATCGGCCGGCGCGGGCGCGATTTGCGTAGCAGCGCGAGGAAACCGTCCCACGCCGCGGCATCGGTCGTCGCATCGGACTGCTGGGTGGTGTAGCGACCGGCGGTATCGATCAGCACCGCCTCGTCGGTAAACCACCAGTCGCAGTTGCGAGTGCCGCCGACGCCGCGAACGCTGCCGCCGCCCATCTTCTCGGCCAGCGGAAACGTGAGCCCGGCATTCAGCAGCGCGGTCGTCTTGCCCGAGCCCGGCGCGCCGACGAAGATGTACCAGGGCAGCTCGTACAGCAGCTGGCCGCGGTTGAAGACCGAGCGGCCTTTCGACGAGGGCGCCGCCTTCAGCACATCGATCGCCTGCGTGAAGCGCTCGTTCAGGGTGCCGAGCTCGCGGTCGGCCGCGCTCGGTCCCTTGGCCATTCCGTCGACCAGCGCCGCGTTGTCGCGCTTGCGGCGCAGCGCACCGATCAGCGCGGCCAGCGCAACGATGCCGAACAGCACCGCGATGATGGTGACGCGTACCCACACCGCATCGAGCGGCCGGCGGTCGCCGATGCCGATCAGCGGGCCGATCCACCACACCACCGCCGACAGCGCGGCCACGCCGACGATGGCCCACAACAGACCGCTTGCGAGCAGCTTCCCGATCCGACCCATGTCAAGCCCCTCCCTGGACGAACAAGGTCACTTCGACACGGCGGTTGCGGGCGCGCCCGGCCGGGGTCGCGTTGTCGGCGACCGGCTCGGCATCGGCCCGGCCTTCGGAGCGCAGCCGCTCGGGCTTGAGGGTGGTCGCGAGCGTGGTCTTGACCGCCGCCGCGCGGTCCTGCGAAAGATGCCAGTTCGACGGATAGCGCACCGAGCGGATCGGCTGGTTGTCCGAATGCCCGGTGATCAGCACGTTGCCCGGCAGTTCCTTGAGCGCCGCGCCGATGTGACCGAGCAGCGGCTGGACGCGGTCGGCGATGACGGCGCTGCCGGGCTCGAAAAATCCGTCGCCCTTGATGATCACGACCGAGCGGTCGGCGAGATCGCGCACCTGCACCAGCCCGGCGTCGATATCGGGCTTGAGCAGCGTGGCCAGGCGCGGTGCCGGTGCCGGTGCGGGTGCCGGCGCGGCGAGCACCGGCGCGGCCTTCACGTCCAGGCCCTGCAGGGTCGAGAAGACCGGGTCGCTCGTGCCGTTGATCGAGAAGCGCAGGCCCACGTACACCACGGTCAGCAACAGCGCCGCGAGCGAGGCCAGAACCCACATGGGCAAGCCGTCGCGGAGCCTCGCAACCTGGGCCGGAACGCCCTGCCAGCGCGGCGACAGCGCCTTGTCAGGTTCGGGTCGACCCTGTTTCAACATCTGCGAGAGGCGAACGCGGATGCCGTCGAGCTGCGCCTTGCCGTCGTTCAGCACGCGGTAGCGGCCTTCGAAGCCGAACGCCAGCACGACATACAGCAGCTCGAGCAGGTTGCGGTTGGCGGGAATGTTCTCGGCCAGCTTGGACATCAGCTGGAACACCTTCTCGCCGCCCCAGGCCTCATTGTGGAACAGCACCAGCAAACTTTGGTTGGCCCACACGCCCGAGCCGCCCCAGGGCGTGCTCGCGGCCGATTCGTCGAGCAGCGTGCACAGGATGTAGCGCGCCGCGACCACCTGCTCGTTGGGCAGGCCCTCGGCGCGGGCCTGCGCCTCGAATTTGCGGATGCCGTCGGCCAGCGCATCCTTCAGCCCGGCGGGGTTCGGGTGCTGGACCATGGCGCGGATGCGCGGCGCGGCGCTGAGCAGCGGCGAAGCCGCCGAGACGAGCGGATTCAGACTCGCGGTCATCAGCGCGTCGAGCGCGAGCGGGGCTTCCTTTCCACCGCCGGCCGCGGCAGGCCGGTTCGCGTTGTCCGGCGTCGCACCGGTCGCGGCAGGGCCGCCCTGCCCGGCGGGCCGGGCGGCGCGCCCGCCGGTCGGCTTGATGACGGTGCGGTCCGACTCGAAGGCGGCGAAGGGATCGTTTTCTTTGCCGGGTTCGCTCATGGCTTTTTTCCTCGACCTCTCGGCCGCGATCGAATTCAGCTGCGAATGGCCCAGAACTCCAGTTCGAGTCCCGGGAAGTCACCGGCGATGTGCATGCCCATTCCGCCCGACGACTCGAGCTGCTTCCACAGCTCGTTGTTGCGCGTGTCGAGCTCGAAATAGTTGAAGCCGGCGTGAAACGGAATCTGCCGCGGCGCGACCGGCAGCGGTCGCAGCGTGACGCCGGGCAGTTGCAGGTTGACGAGGTCGCGAATGCGCTCCACCGGGCCGATCTTGACCTGGGTCGGAAAGCGCGCGCGCAGCGCATCGCCCGCCATCTGTGCCGAGACCGCGAGCACGAAGCTGGCGTTGCGCTGCAGTTCGACATCGGGGATCAGGGCGACCCGGAAGCCGAACTTGCGGTCCTGCAGTTCGATCGGGATCGCGGTCTGGTCCATCACCATCGACAGCGATTGCCGCAGATCGGCCATCACGGCGCGAAAGCAGGTCGCGAGGTCGTCGTGCAGATAGGGCGGGAATTCGGGCGGGCGGCGCTTGTCGCGAAAGGTCGAGAGGTCTCCAGCGAGGCCGAGGCACGCAGCGTAGAGCACCTCGGGGTGCAGCACTGAGCGCTGCTGCATCTGCATGAAGGACGGCTGCGCGCGGTTGACGGTTTCGAGCAGCAGGAAATCGGCGATCTCGCCAACCCCGCCGCGCCCGGGTTGCGCCAGCCGTAGCGCAAGTGCCTCGCCACGCTGGTTGAGCAGACCGCACAGCTCGCGCACATAGCCGTCGAGGATGGGGTGCGACTGCGAATGCAGCATCGGCGGGATGAACTGGGCGTCGAGCACCAGCCGGTTGTCGGCCCGGCGCTCGACGATGCGCGCGACCGCGAGCGTCGCGTAGCCCTCGCCGGCATCGCGTTCGAGCAGCAGCTTGAGGTTCAGGCGGCCGATCTGCAGCGAGGCGTCGCGGTCGACCGGCGTATTGGTATCGCCGACCTCGACCTCGGTGACGTGATAGCGCGCACCCTGGCTGCCGGCGGCCTGCTCGGCATCGGACTCGACGATGCCCGGGCGCTGCAGCGCCAGCGCGAGGACGACGCGCTGGTTTCGCACGTCGGCGCCGATATCGATCGCCGCGGGCGCAGCGTCGCTGCCCGGCACGATGAAGGCCGTGCCGTCGGGCAGCAGGCCTTGCGCGGCATTCAGGCCGAGCTTGCCGAGAGCGAGCGCAGCATCGTCGAGGGCGAGCGACGTGAAGCCCCAGCCGAAGCCGAGCAGCGCCATCAGGCGCTGGCGGATCTGGTGCTCGAGATAACGGTCGTGCTGCTGGAAATGCTGGGGCTGGAGGAACATGCCCTCCGTCCAGACCACCTTGTTGTGCCAGGTCATAGCGATCCGTGAGCTGTGGATGATCCCGGACCCACTGACCGATGCAACGGCCCGCGCGCCCGAACCCCGTCTTGTGATATGGCTCGCCCGTGCATCGGCGCATCCCTCGCCGTTGGAGCTCGCTTACAAATCGACGCCGCACTGTACTTCACGCGAACCGCGCGCGGGGCCGGATCGACCCGTGTGCGCGGCCTTCGATCGGGGGACCGGCAACCCCGGGATGCAGGCTCGAAGGCAGGCGGCGAAGTGACTATGATCCCGAGCCACTTCTGTAAGGAACCCGACATGCGCCACGCCCCGTCTTCGCGCCCGATCGCGATCATCCTGGCCCTTGCCGCGGCTTGCTTCGCATCGCCCATCGCATGGTCGCAATCGTCCAAGGCCGGCGACGCGGTCGACATGGGCGGCCAGGTGCCCGAGGCCGAGGCCGTCAAGGAAGGGCTGTTTCCCGAAGACGCGTGCAAGGAACTGCAGGCGAACGGCTTCAAGTGCATGGGCTTCAAGCCGGCGATCCGCTATTCGCTGCCGGCCTCGTCGTTCAAGGTCGGCTCGGCCGAGCTGCCCGAGACATTGAAAAAGCAGCTCGACGTCTTTGCGGACGTGCTGCGCACCAAGCGCGGCTCGGGACGCCAGGTTCGGGTGACCGGCCATGCGGATGCGTCGGGCACTCCCGAAGCCAACCAGGTGCTGTCGCTGCGCCGGGCCGAGGCGGTGAAGGGCTATCTGGTCGACAAGGGGGCCGATCCCGAGATGCTGGTCATCGTCGGCCTCGGCTCGAAGGAGCTGAAGAACGCGAGCAACCCCACCGCGGCCGAAAACCGCCGGGTCGAGATCGGCCGCCAGGTTCCTTAGCAGCCTGCCGGTCAGGGGATGTCGTGGGTCATCTGGCCCGGCATCGTCACCTGGATCACGCCGGCCCACATACACATCAGCTTGGAGGTGTTGTCGAGCGCCGGCATATTGGCGATCAGGACGTTCGGCGCGCCCGGCACCCACGGCGCCGGCGTATTCGGGATGCACGGCGTGGGCGTCAGCACGCCGAGCGCGGCGGCGGTGGCGGCGGCGGTGGTCGGATTGGCCAGGCTGATGCACGGCCCGAACGGCATGATGTTGACCAGCGGGATGTGGTCCATGATATTGGCCGCCGGCACGAACGAGGTCATGACGCGGTTCTTGGGCAGCACGACCAGGCTGCTCGGCGCCAGGCCCATGCTGCACATCAGCGTGGCCCCCATGCACACTTGTTTTGGCATCTCGCGTCTTCCCGTTTTGCGCGGCGCAGATTGACGAAGCTCAGGGCGCCGCAGCGCCGACCCACACCGTCAGCGCGCTGAAATTGTCGTGGCTCGGCTTGTCGGCTGCAGCTTCCATCACGCAGGCCTCGATGGCCGCCAGCCAGGCGTGCGGGCTCACCGCAGCGGCGAGCGCCTGTTGCATCGACGCATCGTCGACGTACTCCCAGACGCCATCGGTGCACAGCAAAAAGACATCGCCGGCGGCAAGCTGCCATTCCTGTGCCGAGACGCCGATCTGCAGCTCGGCCGGCGCCACACCGAGCGCCGACAACAACTCGCTGCGCTGCGGATGGCTGCGCATCTTCTCGGGCGCGAGCAGCCCGCCGTCGACCAGCGACTGCACCAGGCTGTGGTCTTGCGTGCGCTGCGCGATGCTTCCGCCGCGAAAGACATAGAGCCGCGAATCGCCGCAGTGGCCCCAACTGGCGCGCTGGCGTTCGAGGTCGATGAACAGCGCGACGACGGTGCTGTGCATCTGCTTCTGCGACTCGGCATCATCGCGATGGGCGATGACCTCGCGGTTCGCTTCAGCGATCAGCGCCGCGATCGCTTGCGGCGTTGCCAGCGCCTGCTCGGCGCAGCGCCCGATGATGTGGCGCACCGCGAGCTTGGACGCAATATCGCCGCCGCCGTGCCCGCCCGCGCCGTCAGCAACGACGCAGCACAGGTGGTCGTCGGAATGCCAGTGGCCACAGGCATCCTCGTTGTACGAGCGTCCGCCGCGGCGCGAGAGGATGGCGAGTTCGATTTCCATTTCAGTGGCGCCCAGCCGCCCGAAGCCAGTGACGCGCCCCCTCGGGGGGCAGCGAACGCAGTAAGCGTGGGGGTTGTTTCATTTCAGGGTTTGTCGTCGCGCGCCAGCTCGTCGATGTGCTGTTGATAGGCCTTCAGGAAGGCCTTGCCGAACAGGGCGTGGAAATCGTCCGACGCCTCGGCCGAGATCTGGCCGTAGAGCTCAGTGAACAGATCCCACATGCGCGCCTTGCGGGTCGACGGCAACAGGCTGTCGAGGACTGATTTCTGGGTCAGCTTGGCCTCCAGAGCGGCGGGTTCGAAGCGCAGCAGCACGCCTTCGAGCGCAGCGCGCATCCCGGCCAGAAAGCCGAACTGGTGCGCCCGCAGGTCGTCGTAGGCATCTCGCATGGCCAGCGCCGGCGGCATGAAGCCGCGCGCGGTCGGACCGAGCAGATGGGTCATCGCGACGTCGACCGAGGGCGAGAATTTGAGCGGGTTGTTCTCGCGCGCGACGATCATCGTGACCTCGGCGCGGACCTCGCGCTTGAGCGCCGCGCGCGCCACCAGCAGCTCGACCGTCCCGCGCGTGGCCTCGTGAAGCAACTGCCCGAGCAACTGCATCAGTTCGGGCGTGAGCGGCGTCGGAGCAAGACCTTCAACCGCGAGGCCGCGACGCAACGCCGCCACCAACGCATCGCTGTCGGCAGGGCCGGCTACCGACGCTGGCGACGCCGCAAATGCGGGAACCGGCGAGGGTAAAGGTGAGGGAGTGGGAGCGCGTGCGGGACTGGGTGCGGCGAACGGCGCGGGCGCGGCCGCGGCCGCGGGCGCCGCGGCGCGGGCGCGGATCACGGTTCGGCTCTCGCCCGAGGGCTCGTCCCAGGACATGACCGCGCCCTTCGGCGCCGCTGCAGACGCGGCCGGCGGCGAAGCCGGTACCAGCGCCGGCGTCGACGCGGGCGCCGAGAGCGGCGCGAGGTTGAAGGGCGCGTTCAGTTCGGACAAATGATCGGGCGCGGCCGTCGCGCTGGCGCGCGGCACGCTGCGCAGCGACTGCATCGGGTCGGCGTGCGAGGCCATGTTCGGCAGCGCCGCGGCCGCGCCGAGGGCCGACGCGGCGAACGGATCGGCCGCGCCGCCGGCGCTGCCCTTGCCCAGGCCGAACAGCAGATCGAGCGAATCCGCGCCGGCCGTGCCCGAGCCCGAACCGCCCATGTCGGGAACCAGCGGTGCCGCACCGCGTCCGGCGATTTCGAGGCCGAAATCGGCGCGGCCGGTGGACGACGCACCGCTGCGCGCGAAAGGGTCGGAAGGCAAGGGCGCCGGCGCGGCAGCGGCAGCGCCAGGGGCGAACGGATTCCAGTCGTCGGCCAATCCCGACGGCGCCGAGGAGGCCGGTGCCGGGGCCGCTGCCGGGCGTCCGAAGGCGCCGAGCGGATCGGGAAATCCACCGCCCGCTGCCGAGGGCGCTGCGGTCGCGGCACGTGCCGGCGCCGGCGCCGCAAGGCCGCCGAAATCGGCGAACGGATCGCCGGCTGCTGCCTTTCCGCCCATCGATGCGCCGGCGGCGACGCGCAACACATAGCCGCCGATCTGCAACTCGTCGCCCGGCTTGATGGCAGCCTCCTGCCCGTTGCCGACGGCGCGGCCGTTGACCTGCACCGGGTTGCTGCCGCGGTCGACGATGGCATAGGCGCCGGCTCGAAAGACCACTTGCGCATGGACGCGCGAGATGGTGCGCTCGGGGTCGGGCAGGACGAGCTGATTGCTGTCTGCGCGGCCGATGCTGCCGCCGGTTTCATCGAAGGGGGCCGACAGAGGTGGCGCCACGGCCTGCCCGTTGTACGACTCAACGCAGATGCTGATCACGACCAAACTCCTGGCTGATGCCTGTTCATGCCGGCGCGCCGCGTGTTGCAGTCAGCGCAGCACATAGATCTTGCCTTCGACCATCGCAAGCCGGATCGGCCACGCGTGGTTCGCAAGCGGTGCGTCATTCTGGGTCCGCAGCACCGGGGCGCCAAGCGGCGTCACGCAGTCGATCAGCCGGCCGTCGACCAGCGGGCGCAGGACCAGGTCGTCGGCGGTCGGCGGAACGATCTTCAACGCCTTGGCGACGTGCAGCGCCTGCAGGTGCTCGCGAAAGCGCTGCACTGCCTCGGCCACCGGACGCTGGTAGGCCAGCGCCAGTTCCTCGAAGCGCAGGCGCGCCGCCACCAGCCAGGGCTCGGGGTTGCCGCGGCCGAACTCGAGCGCGAGCTGCTGGACGAATTCGAGCACCTGGCGTTGCACTGCGGGGTTGAGCCCGATCGGCGGCGCGTCGAGCCAGCGCCAGCGCTGAAACGCGACGGGCAGCTCGACCTCGCTGTGGCGCAGGGCAGGCGTTTCGTAGGCGCTGCCCTCGGCCGCGGACCAGTCGAGCACGGCGAGTTCGCGGGCGCGTTCGTCGACCGGCGAGTGGCCCTGGCGTACCAGCAGCAGCCGCGCCCGCGCCCAGACCGCACTGGTCGCGATGCGCGGTTGCGGTACTTCCGGACCTGGCGCAACGCTCGCGCCGATCGCAAGGCCGAGCTGATTGCGGCCGGACAGCAGATATTCGTGGACCGCGACGCAGACGCGCCCGCCCCCGGCTGCGAGCGCGGCGACCGGCATGCCATTGATCTGGGCTTCGGCCGCGCAGCCGACCGCTTCCAGCATCAGCATCAACACGCGCTCCATCAGGGCGCGCTCCAGTCGACCAGGGTCAGAGCCGGCAGCAGCGGACGGCTTTGCTGCGTGCTGCCCAGCAGTGGATCGGCCAGCGTCGTGGCGAGTGCGAGCGGCTCGACGCGCAGGCCGAAAAACCATTCCCAGCCGATCGCATCGGCGCGCGGGCGCAGGCCGCACTCGCCGACGATGGCCGCCGCGGGCTCGGGCGCAGTGCGCATGGTGAGCGTCGCGAAGCCGGCGCCCGCCAGCGGGTCGAGTTCGACTTTGATCGGATAGCGCCAACTGCAGCGCGCACCGGCCAGCGCGGCGGCAAGCTCGTCGCCTTGCGCGACGAAGCTGCTGCGCCACTCGCTGCGGCCCTGGCAGATCACGCGGATGCGGGCACGCGCCGCGCCCTGCACCACTTCGCCGGACAGCGTCAGTTCGATGGCGCAGGCGACCCAGTCGAAGACGGCTTCGCAACGCATCGCGACACCCGTGTCGCCGCGCTGCCAGCCCCAGGCGAGACCAGCCTGCCCCATCAGCGCAGCGGCCTGGACTTCCAGGCGCGGCGCCTCGCCTTCGAGCGCCTTGCCCCAGGCTTCGTGCAGCTTCGACAAGCCTGCGCGCATGGCCGCCTGAAGTCCGGCCCAGGCCGTCTGCGACGGGGCCGCCGGACGCGCCGCGCCGTCGGCCTCGAGGCGCACCTGGGCACCCGGCGGCGGCACGGCATCGGCATTCGGCCAGACCATCGGCAGCCACGCAGGATGCTGGACCTGCAGCAGCCACTGTGTCGCCGGCTGCACTCGCATATCGAGGACGAAGGCGCCGAACGATGCGCCGGCGTCGCGCTGGCCGCAACTGGCCACGGCGATCGTCTGGTGCGCTGCCGGCTGCTGCGCGGCGATGGCCCTGCTCGCCGCCTCGGCCGGCGCGGCATATACCGGCACCGCGAGGCGCGCCGCATCGCGGCCTTGCCAAGCGAGGCGCTTCACGCCGTCGACGTGCACGACCTCGGCATGCACCCTGGGGTCGCACACCGCGTGCATCTGGATCTTCAGGTTGACCCGCGCCGCGCTGCCGCCGCGCAGCGCATGGCCGAGCAGAAGCTGCGCCGGCGGCGGCGCGTCGACATGGCTCCAGGCCAGATCGGGCAGCGCCGGCGCGACGGCCGGCAGCCGTTGCCAGCCAGCTTCGGTGCGACGGTATTCGAGCCGCCCGGCGGGCTCGACGATGCGCATCTCGATCTGGCCGACATCGCACGCCCGCACCGGCTGCCACGGCGTTTCGATCTCGAATACCGATTGCGAATCGGCGAGCGCGGCGACCCCGGCATCGACGCGCGCGACGGCGGCGTCGAACTCGGCCGCGCCCATGCCGCTGGCGGGCGCCGCCGCCGTGCTGCGCCGTGCCAGTTCCTCGCGACTGCGATGGCGCAGCTGGTGAACCTTCAGCGTGGCCGGGCGCGAGGGGTCGGCGAGGATCTCGGCGGCCCATTCCAATCCTGGCTTGTCCTCGAAGCCGGCGCCCCACACGCACCACAGGCCGGCATAGCCGGCGAGATCGATCGGGTGTTCGATCCCGAACCGCCGGCCCTGCGTGAGCGCCGCTTCGACGAAAGCGCCGAAGCGATCGGCCAGGCGCGCGGTGAGGGCCGGAAAGGCCTGCGCCAACACGCTGCCGATGCCGCTGGCGTGGCGCGACTGGACGAACGCATCCAGCAGTTCGACCTGCTCGATCGTGAGCCTCAGCATCGCGCCCTCACCGCGCCGCCGCAGGCGCGATCCCGCGCGGCGTGCTGACGAGCAGGCCCTGCTCGAGCGTGTGCCACATCCACGCATCGACCGATGGCACGACGAGTACGAGTCCCGGCGCGAACAACTCGTCGAGTTGGCCGGGCGTGAATTGCGGCAGCAGGGACTGCAGCAGTTGCGGGTCGTACCAGCGCCAGTTGCGCCGCGTGCCGTCGGGCATGCCGACTTCGCACAGCGCGCGGCAGTGCTGACGCATCGCGAGCAGGCCTAGCGGCGTGACGAGCAAGATGCCCCAGCCCGGAAAGCTCGCTCCGGCCGCGTCGAGCAGCCAGTCGGTGAATTCCGAGGTCTGGCGCAGATCGGCCAGATATGGCGCGCGCGCTGCGGCCTCGGGCGAGAGCGAGCCGCGCGCGAGGCAGTCCCAGCCGAGCACGTCGGCCGCAGCCAGCCGGGCCGGCAGGTCGGGCAGCACGCTGCCGTCGAGCAGGGCAAAGACGCGGCTCGACGGGTCGGCCCAAAGCGCGGCCTTG
>JBDSEG010000240.1:0-9469 GCA_039920165.1 Burkholderiaceae bacterium | reverse complement strand
TATAAATACCGCATCGGCGTCGCCCCGCTCGCCAAGGTCGCGAACGTCGAGAAGTTCATGCCGCGCGACTTCATCACGCGCGACGGTTTCGGCATCACCGACAAGTGCAAGCGCTATCTCGCGCCACTGATCCAGGGCGAGGATCCGCCCAAGTTCAAGAACGGCTTGCCGGTCTACGTGACCCTCAAGAACCAGAGCGTGGCGCGCAAGCTGCCGCTGTTCGAGTTGAAGTGAGGGTGGGCTGAGCGCAGAGGTCAGCTCGCTATAATTTGACGCTTCACGCCCGTGTAGCTCAGTTGGTAGAGCAGCGCATTCGTAATGCGAAGGTCACCAGTTCGAATCCGGTCTCGGGCACCAGACATGACGGGGTTGGCAGGCCAAGAGCGCTGCTAGCCCCTTATCCTTTGCCCGTCTGAACTGCAGGTAGCCACCCTGCACCGGCCGATACGCGGCGTCCGACGCCGGGTTCGACAACCAAGGTCGCGTAAACGATCCGAGTCGGCTGAAGACGGCAGCGCCACCTGTGTCCGACCGCAACGGCTACTTGATTCGTTTGAAGCTGAAGGTGCCGATGTAGGCCGCGCTGCTTCGGTGCAAGCCTCGGTTGAAATCAGTGTCGGCCGCGGCGCTGCTGAGCAAATCAATGGGGATGTGAGGATTGCGTGCGCTGTCTGGTGACGCGAAGCTCAAACCGCTGTCGGTGCCCGCGTCGTACACCTCCAAGGGGATGGTCACTTCGTCCACCCACTGCTGCTTGTCGAACAGTGGCAACTGGCTGACTCCGACGAACCAACTGGGGCTGGGAGCCACCATGGACACGAGACTGACGCGTGGATAGTTTTGCGTGACTTCAAACTCCAGCATGACCCGGCTGTCGGCGATCCCAATACCGCCGCCGCTGAGTGCGTACTGAACCTGGCCCACCTGAATGGCCCGGTTCACATCGGCCAATAGCGCGGTCTTGTCGCCGAACTCAGCCATGTTCTGGATACCCAGCGAGGCTAGCTTGCCTTCGTCCCAGAGGCTGACCCCGTCTTTGTGTGTCGCCCCCACCAGGCCGGAAAAATGGCGATTGGGCGGGAACTGTGTGGGGAAGGTAGATTGTGTCCAGTTGGTCTGGAAGGTAACGCGGTAGGCCGCCGATGCGGGGGCCATGGGTACGGTCGCGGACGTGACGTCCGGCGTGGGGCTGCCGCCCCCACCGCACGCGTTGCCAAGCGCTGCAGCCGCGGCGATGGCGAAAGATTTGATCGGTGAAAGCATGGCGGGCTCGTGAGGGTCTAGGGAGTTCACCCAAAGTCGGCCAGGCTGGTCCTTTCCTCACGTCGGGTCGATAGCACCGGCACGGCGGAGTCCCTGCCCAACTGCTGGCACAGCCGCGGCGAAGCCGCTCCTCAGCCGTCCGTCCCCCGAACCAGCCGCTGGCGAGTCGATTCATAAAGGCAGATCGCGCCGGCCGCTGCCACATTCAGCGACTCCTCTCCCCCCGGCTGCTCGATTCGCACCACCGCGCTGCAGCGGTCCGCCAAGGTCGCGTCAACGCCCTGCCCCTCGTGGCCAAACAGCCAGGCGCAGGGCCATGGGAGATCGGCGTCGTGCAATGCGAGCGCCGCATGCGAACTGGTCCCGAGCAGCGGGAGCTGCAAGGCGCCGAGATCGGACGCTCCTAGGACTTCGACCAGATTCAGCCCGAAGTGCGCGCCCATTCCGGCGCGCAGCACCTTCGGCGACCAAAGCGCGACCGTACCCTTCATGGCCAGCACCTGCACGAAGCCGAAAGCGGCCGCGCTGCGCAGCAGGTTGCCGACGTTGCCGCCGTCTTGCAGCCGGTCGAGCACGAGGCTCGGTACCCCAGGGCGCAACCCGACCACCACTGACGCGGCCAGAACGAAACCGATGCGCGTCGGCGATTCGAGCGAGCTCAGGTTGCGCATCAACGCTTCGGGCACGACGACGACGTCGGCCGCGCACTGCGCCAGCGTACGCAGCGTCGGCTGTTGCCAGGCCGCTTCGTCGATGACCGCTGTGAGGGGCGCGCCGCCACGCTGGGCGTAGGCGGCGCACAGGTGCTCGCCTTCGACCCAGATCTGGCCGACCTTTCGATACGCCGAAGGATCGGCGATGAGCTTGCGCAGCCGTGCGAGAACGGGGTTGTCGCGCGAGGTGATCGCCCTGACCGTCGCCACTCAGCCCACCCCGTCGTCGCACAGCGATTCGCGCACCGGCGCGAAAGTCCGTCGGTGTTCACTGCACGCGCCGTGTTCGCGCAGCGCTGCCAGGTGGCGTGCCGTCGCATAGCCCTTGTGATCGCAAAAGCCGTATTGCGGATGACGCTCGTGCAGCGCGACGAGCAACCGATCGCGGTGCACCTTGGCGAGGATCGACGCCGCAGCGATCGCGCGCACCCGCGCATCACCCCGGACGAAAGCCTGCGCCTCGACGTCGAGTGAGGGCAATTGGTTGCCGTCGATCAGCACGCGCAGCGGGCGCAGGCGCAGGCCTTCGACGGCACGGCGCATCGCCAGCAGTGTCGCCTGCAGAATATTGATGCGGTCGATCTCCTCGACGCTGGCCTCGGCGACGCTGCAACACAGCGCACGAGCGCGGATCTGGTCGTACAGGCGTTCGCGTTCGCGCTGCGACAGCAGCTTCGAATCGTTCAGGCCGCGAATCGGCCGGCGCTCGTCGAGGATGACGGCGGCTGCGACGACCGCGCCGGCCAGCGGGCCGCGCCCGGCCTCGTCGACCCCCGCGATGAGGCCCGCGGCGCTGAAGCTCACGGTCGGTCTTTCGCGCCGGTGCGCCGGACCGGCCCAGCTTTCGCGCACGCCGGCCCTTTCGCGCGCGCTCGAAGCCGGTGCGGCGGGGATCTCAGCGAGCCAGCAGTTCTTCAATCGCATCGGTGGCCGCCTTCGCGGTATCGCGGCGCAACTCGCGGTGCAGCGCGACGAAGCGCTCCGCCAGGCTCGCGCACGCCGCCGGGTCGTCGAGCCAGCGCAGCGCGGCGGCGCACAGGGCCTGTGGCGTGGCGTCGGCCTGCAGCAGTTCGGGCACCGCGAAGTCGCGCAGCAGGATATTCGGCAACCCGACCCAGGGCTGGTATTTCATGCGCTTCATCATCTGCCAGCTCAGCGCGTGCATGGCGTAGGCGATGACCATCGGGCGCTTGAAGAGCGCCGCTTCGAGCGTGGCGGTGCCGCTGGCGACGAGCGCCACGTCGCAGGCCGCGAGCGCGTCGTGCGAACGGCCGTCGAGCAGCTCGATCGGCACGTCCGGCGCATGCTGGCGGCGCAGCGGCTCGATCTGGTGGCGCAGGCCCGGCACCACCGGCAGCACGAAGCGCAGCTCGGGCCGCGCCGCGTGTAGCAGGCTCGCGGCGCCGAGCAGGCGCGGCGCGACATATTGAATCTCCGAGCCGCGACTGCCCGGCAGCACGGCGACCACCGCGCCCTGCCCTTCGAGCCCGAGCGCGGCGCGCGCCGCATCGCGCGGTACTTCGAGCGGGATCACATCGGCGAGCGGATGGCCGACATAGGTCGCGGGAATGCCTTGCTTGGCATAGATCTCGGGCTCGAACGGAAACAGGCACAGCATCAGGTCGACTGCATCGCGGATCTTCTGGATCCGCTTGCCGCGCCAGGCCCAGATCGAGGGGCTGATGAAGTGCGCGGTCTTGATTCCCTCAGCCTTCAACCGGGTCTCTAGATCGAGGTTGAAATCGGGCGCGTCGACGCCGATGAAGAGGTCGGGCTTGTCCTTCAGCACGCGCTCGGCAAACTCTGCGCGAATGGCGGCGATCTCGCGGTAGTGGCTCAGCACCTCGATATAGCCGCGCACCGCCAGCTTGTCGTGGGGCCACCAGGCCTCGAAGCCTTGCGCAGCCATCTTCGGGCCACCGATGCCGGCGACTTGCAGCGTCGGCCAGCGCGCCTTGAGCCCGCCGAGCAACAGGCCGGCGAGAAGATCGCCCGAGGCCTCGCCCGCCACCATCGCCAGCCGCGGCGATTCGTTGTCCATCGGTGCGATCTCAGCGGGCGATGCCGCGCGCGCTGGCGGCGAGGAAGGCGGCCATCAGCGCGACCTCGCCCGCCGCTTCGGGCTGCTGCGCAGTCAGCGCATCGATCGCCTCGCGCGCCTGCGCCAGCGTATGGCCCGAGCGGTACAGCAGCCGGTGCATCTGCTTCACCGCGGCAATGCGCGCGGCGTTGAAGCCGCGCCGGCGCAGCCCTTCGGCATTGAAGCCGCGCACCGCGAGCGGATTGCCGTCGACCAGCATGAAGGGCGGCACATCCTGCGAGATGTGGCTGGCAAAGCCGGCCATCACGTGCGCGCCGACCTTGACGAACTGATGGATGCCGGTCAGGCCGCCGATGATCGCCCAGTCGCCCACGTGCACATGACCGGCAAGGGTCGCGTTGTTGGCGAGGATGGTCTGGTGGCCGACCTGGCAGTCGTGCGCGATGTGCACATAGGCCATGATCCAGTTGTCGTCGCCGATGCGCGTCACGCCGGCATCCTGCGCGGTGCCGAGGTTGAAGGTGCAAAACTCGCGGATCGTGTTGCGGTCGCCGATGTGCAACTCGGTCGGCTCGCCCGCATATTTCTTGTCCTGCGGCGCGGCGCCGAGCGAGGCGAACTGGAAGATCGTGTTATCGCGTCCGATCGTCGTTCGGCCTTCGACCACGCAATGCGGTCCGATGGTCGTGCCTGCCCCGATACGAACGGCCGCGCGGACGATGCTGTAGGCCCCCACCCGCACCGACGCGTCGAGTTGCGCGCCCGGTTCGACGATCGCGGTCGGGTGGATCACGGCCATGCCGTTGGCAAACGTGCGGCAGCCGTCAGGCAACACTGCGCATGGTGCACATCAGCTCGGCCTGGACCGCAAGCGCACCCGCCACTGATCCGCGCCCGGCGAACTTGAAGATGCCCGCCTTCTGCCGGCCGAGTTCGACATCGAGGATCAACTGATCGCCGGGTTCGACCGGCCGCTTGAAGCGCGCGCCGTCGATGCCCGCGAAATAGAAGACGGTCTTGTCGTCTGGCGTCACACCGAGCGTCTCGAAGGCGAGCAGTGCCGCAGCCTGCGCCAGCGCCTCGAGCATCAGCACGCCCGGCATCACCGGTCGGTGCGGGAAGTGGCCGAGAAAATAATGCTCGTTGATGCTGACGTTCTTGAGCGCCTTGATTCGCACGCCGGGTTCGATCTCGAGCACGCGATCGACCAGCAGGATCGGATAGCGGTGCGGCAACTTCTTCAAGATCGAGTGGATGTCCATCGTCATGGCGACTAGTCCACTGAAGCAGATAAATCGCACCCGAGCGGCTGGGCAGCGGCGTGCCAGGCTAGGCGCAACGCACGGCGATACGCGTAGGTATCGCGAGCATTTGCAACGACGCATGGCGGGTCGAGACGCAGACGAGGGGAGGCGTATTTCATCTTGTTTAGTGGGCTATTTCTCGAGGGCGCGCAGGCGTTCTCGCAGGCGATGCAATTGACGCAGGGTGGCGGCGTTCTTTTCCCAGGCGGCATTCTCGTCGATGGGAAAGACGCCGCTGTAGTGGCCGGGCGCGCGGATCGAGCGCATCACGACGCTGGCGGCCGAGATATTGACGCCGTCGGCCAGGCTCAGGTGACCGAGCACGATGGCGCCGCCGCCAAGCGTGCAATGCGCGCCGATGCGCGCGCTGCCGGCGATGCCGACGCAGCCCGCCATCGCGGTATGCGCGCCGACATGCACGTTGTGGCCGATCTGCACCAGGTTGTCGATCTTGACGCCGCACTCGATCACGGTGTCGTCGAGCGCGCCGCGGTCGATGCAGGTGTTGGCGCCGATTTCGACGTCGTCGCCGATGCGCACCGCACCGAGCTGTTCGATCTTTTCCCAGCGCCCTTCGGTCGGCGCGAATCCGAAGCCGTCGGCGCCGATCACCGCACCGCTGTGCACGATGCAGCGTGCGCCGAGGATGCAATCCGCGCCGACGGTAACGCGCGGCGCGAGCCGGGTCTGCGCGCCGATGTGCGCCCCGCGGCCGATAAAGCCATGCGCGCCGATTACCGCGTCGTCGCCGATATGCGCTCCGGCTTCGATCACCGCAAGCGCCTGCACCGCAACGCCGCGGCCGAGCGTTGCGGCCGGATCGACGACCGCGCTCGGGTGGATCCCAGGCACGGGGATGACCCGCGTGCGGGCCGCCCACCACTGCGTCAGGCGCGCGAAATAGAGATACGGATCCGGCGCCAGAATGGCCGCGGGTCGGGTGCGCACCGCCTCGCGCAGGTCGGCGGCAACAATCACGCAACCGGCGTGCGAGGCGTCAAGCTGCGAGCGGTAGCGCGGGTTGGCGAGAAAGGCGATGGTGTGCGCATTGGCCCCCTCAAGCGGGCCGATGCGCGCGATGCGGACGGCAGCGTCACCGATCAGTTCACCGCCCAGCGCGTCGGCGATATCGCGCGTGGCGACGTCCATCGGGCTCTGTAAACAGTCGCAGGAATCAGACCGCCGTCACTTCGCGCCCTGCGCGTTCAGCGCCTTGATGACCTTGTCGGTGATATCGACGCGCGCGCTCCAGTGCACCGCTTCCTGGATGATGAGGTCGTACTTCTCAGCCTCGGCGATCTGGCGGATCACCTTGTTCGCGCGCTCGACGACCGAGGCCAGCTCTTCGTTCTTGCGCTGCGTCAGGTCCTCCTGCAGTTCGCGGCGCTTGCGCTGGAAATCGCGGTCCTGCTCGACCAGGTCGCGCTGGCGCCGGTTGCGTTCGGCTTCGGCCAGCGTGGGCGCATCCTTGTCGAGCTTCTCGCCGGTCGCCTTCAGGCGGTTGGCGAGGTCGTTCAAGTCCTTCTCGCGCTTGCTGAACTCGGCCTCGAGGCGGCTTTGCGCGGCCTTGGCAGGTGCCGCTTCGCGCAGGACCTTCTCGCTGTTCACATAGCCGATCTTGATTTCTTGCGCCTGCAGGCCAGCCGCGGCGGCCACCATGCAGACGGCGGCGAAGGCCTTCTTCACGAGCGAGATTTTCATTAGAACGCGGTCCCGATCTGGAATTGCAGGCGCTGGATTCTATCTTCGGGCTTCTTGCGGATCGGGGTGCCGTAGCTCAGCTTCAAGGGGCCCACCGGCGAGATCCAGCTCAGTCCGACACCCGCCGATGCCCGCAGACTGTCGCCGGTGACTTTCTCGAATTCGCCCCACACGTTGCCGACGTCGATATAGGTGAACAGGCGCAGCGTGCGGTCGTTGCCCGCCCCCGGCACGGGCACGTAGAACTCGGTATTGGCGTTGAAGCGGCGGTTGCCGCCGAGGTACGCCCCGGTGACGTCAACCGGACCCAGCGAGCCCTGGTCGAAGCCGCGCACCGTGCCGAGACCGCCGCCGTAGAAATTCTTGAAGATCGGATAGCTACGACCGTTCAGGCCCTTGCCATAGCCGAACTCGGCGTTGAAGGCGATCGTGAAGCGCTTGTCGAGCGGGATGTACTGCTGGAACTGCGCGTTGGTGCGCAGGTAGCGGGCATCGCCGGCGATGCCCCAGTCGAGGTTCAGGCGCGTGTAGCGGCCACTGGTTGGAACCAGTGCGCTGTCGCGCTGGTCGCGGCTCCAGCCGATGGTGACCGGGACCGAAGTGCTGGTGGAGCCGAACTTCTCGCGGTACAGGAAATAGTTGTTCGGCAACGCGGTATCGCCTTTGATCTGCGTGCGCTCGATGCCGATGCCGAAGAACACGGTGTCGTACTCGCTGAAGGGCACGCCGAAGCGCACCGCAGCGCCGGGCGTGACGAGCTGGTATTGCTCGCCCTGGCTGTTCAGTGGCCGCACCGTGCGGTAGAAGATATCGAAGGCGCGCGAGATGCCGTCGATCGTGAAATACGGGTCGATCGTGCTCAGCACCAGGGTGCGGCTCGATCGGCTGGTATTCAGCTCGAGGCCGAGATAGTTGCCCGAGCCGAAGACGTTTTCCTGCTTGATCGACGCCGTGAGCGAGAGCTTGTCGGCCGACGAGAAGCCGGCCCCGAGCAGCAGGTTGCCAGTGGGCTTTTCCTTGATCGCGAGCGTGAGGTCGACCTGGTCGGGAACGCCCGGCACTTCGGCGCTATCGATCGTGACTTCGCTGAAATAGCCGAGCCGGTCGACACGGTCGCGCGACAGCTTGATCTTGGCGCCGTCGTACCACGACGATTCGAACTGGCGGAATTCGCGCCGCAGCACCTCGTCGCGGGTGCGGCTGTTGCCGGCCACGTTGACCCGGCGCACATACACGCGGCGCTGCGGGTTGGCGGAGAGCACTAAGGACACGCGGCCGGCTGCACGGTCGATATCGGTACGCGGCTCGACCTTGGCAAAGGCGTATCCGAAGGTGCCGAACCGCTCGACGAAAGCCCGCGTCGTGCGCGCCACGTCTTCCGCGCGGTAAGCCTGGCCCGGCTTGATCGCGACCAGCGTCTTGAAGTCTTCCTCCTTGCCGAGGTATTCGCCTTCGAGCGTGACGCCTGTGACGATGTAGGGCTGGCCTTCCTTGACGTTGATCGTGATCGTGATGTCCTGCTTGTCGGGAGAGATCGCGACTTGGGTCGACTCGATAGCGAACTCGAGGTAGCCCCGGTTCAGGTAGTAGCTGCGGAGCGTTTCGAGATCGGCGTCGAGCTTGGCGCGCGAATAGCGGTCGGCCTTGGTATAGAAATTGAGCCAACTGTCCGCGTCGAGATCGAACAGGCCCTTGAGCGTGCTTTCGGAGAACGCCGAATTGCCGACGATGCGGATCTCGCGGATCTTGGCGACCGCGCCTTCGACGACCGTGAAGGTGACGTTGACGCGGTTGCGTTCGAGCGGCGTCACCGTCGTCACCACCTCGGCGCCATACAGGCTGCGCGTGAGGTACTGGCGCTTCAACTCCTGCTCGGTCCGGTCGGCCAGCGCCTTGTCGAAGGGCTGGCCTTCGGCAACGCCGAAATCCTTCAGCGCCTTGGCCAGCTGCTCCTTGTCGAATTCCTTCAGGCCGACGAAATCGATATTCGCGATGACCGAGCGCTCGTCGACGATGACGACGACCACGCCGTCCTCGACGTCGATGCGAACGTCCTTGAACAGGCCCGATGCGAACAAGGCGCGCAGTGCGGCGGCGCCCTTCTCGTCGGTATACGTATCGCCGATGCGAAACGGCAACGACGCGAAGACGGTTCCGGCATCGGCGCGTTGCAGGCCTTCGACCCGGATGTCCTTCAAAACGAAGGGCTCGACCGCCGCTGCCGATCCGGCATACAGGGCGCAGGCGAGGGCGACGGAGACAAGGCAGGGGCGAACGAGGCTTGAGCTGGGAAGTCGCATGCGAAGAGGGGGAAGGTCAATGCAGGCCCAGGAGGCGGGCCACGTCGTTGTACAGAGCCAGGGACATCATCATGAGCATGAGTGCCACACCGCCGCGCTGAAGCCGATCCAGCCACAACTCGGAGACCGGACGCCCGGTCACACCCT
>JBDSEG010000239.1:0-7432 GCA_039920165.1 Burkholderiaceae bacterium | reverse complement strand
CCGTAGTCGACGTGGAAGCGGTTCTTCGCCAGCTTCAGCACCTCGGGGAAGAACTTCTTGTACGGCCCGCCCTTGTTCAGGTAGTACTGGCCGGTGCGGAAGTAGTTGAGCGACGAGGTCACGCCGCCCATCGCCGCGGCCTTGCTTTCGCTCACTGCATCTTCCGCGAGCGGCGAATAGATGCCGCTGTGCATGTGGGCGTCGACCACCCCCGGAAAGGCGAGCCGGCCGCGGCCGTCGTAGGCGGTCTGCGCACGCCCGATATCGATGCCGGGCGCGACGCGCGCGATGCGCCCGCCGGTGATGCCTATATCGGCCTCGTGCACCGCGTGGCCTTGCGGACGCACGACGCGAACGTTCTTGATCAGCAGGTCGAACTCGGGTTTCATGGGCGGCTTTCCAGTCGTCGCTTCAGTTGAGGCAGCAGGCCGCCCGCTTCGACCATGTCGAGCAGGAATCCGGGGATGGGTTCGCAGGCCAGCACGCGGCCGTCGGCGCGAACGATGCGGCCGGCGCGCGCATCGATGGCGATCGCCTCGCCGTCGTCGATTTCGCCGGCGCGCGCGCAGGTCACGAGCAGCAGGCCGACGTTGAACGCATTGCGGAAGTAGAGCCCCGAATACGACGGCGCGATCACGACCGAGAGGCCCATATGCACCAGCACGCTCGCGGCCTGTTCACGTGACGAGCCGATACCGAAACCGGCACCGGCGACGATCGCATCGCCACGCCGCACCTGCGCCGCGAAGCCGGGCCGAACCGATTCGAGGCAATGGCGCGCCGTGACCTCGATGCCGTGCTTCATGGTCGCACCGGGCGCGAGCTGGTCGGTATCGATATCGGCGGGGAGTTTCCAGGTTCTCATGTCGACCCTCACCCCAATCCTCTCCCGCCTTGCGGGAGCGGGTGTGAGGCACGACGCGCTGCCGCCTCTTGTTTTGCCCCCTCTTCCGCCTGCGGGAGGGGGCCGGGGTGAAGGTCGGCAAGCACTTCCCTGGGATCGCTGATCGACCCGCGCAGCGCAGAGGCCGCGACGGTATACGGTGAGGCCAGATAGACCTGCGCGGTCGCCGCGCCCATTCGACCCTTGAAATTGCGCGCCGTCGAGGAGATCACGCTCGCCCCTTCGTCGATGCGGCTGCCGTAGCCGGCGCACGCGCCGCACGCGCTCGGCAGCAGCGTCGCGCCGGCGTCGCGCAGCGTGGCGAGTGTCCCGTCGCGCTCGGCATCGGCCGCGTCCCGCACACTGGCCGGCGCGACCAGCAGCGAAACGTGCGATGCGATTCGGCGGCCCGCCAACACGCGCGCGGCGCAGCGCAGATCGTCGAGCTTGGCGCCGGTGCAGGCGCCGATATAGGCCACGTCGATGCGCGTGCCGGCCGCGTCGCCGACCGGCTGCGCATTGGCCGGGCTGTGCGGCAGCGCGACCTGCGGTGCGAGGGTCGAGGTATCGAAGGTGTGGCGGACACCCGGCGCGCCATCATCCCCGTGCCACGGTTCGAAATCGACCTCGGGCGCGCCGTGCGCGGCCAGCCACTCGCGCGTCGTCGCATCGGGCTCGACCAGGCCGACCTGCGCTCCCAGCTCGGCGCTCATGTTGGCGAGCGTCATGCGCTCGGGCATGGCGAGCGAGCGGACCGCGGCGCCGCAGAACTCGACCGCCTGATACGCGCCGCCGTTCATGCCGTGGCGCGCCAGCATGGCCAGCATCATGTCCTTGGCAAGCACGCCGTCGGCAAGCAGCCCGTCCCACTGCATGAAGATCGTCTCGGGTACGCGCAGCCAGATCTCGCCGGTCGCGACGACGCCGAGCATCTCGGTCGCGCCGATGCCGAACATGTAGGCGCCGAACGCGCCGCCGGTGGGCGAATGCGAATCGCCGCCGACGCAGAACATGCCTGGGCGGATGTGGCCGTGCTGCGGCACGACGACATGGCAGATGCCCATCGAGTCGTAGACGTGCGGCAGGCGCTGCTCCTCTGCCCAGTCGCGCGCGATGCGGACAATGCGGCGCGACTCGTCGTCGGCCTCGGGAACATAGTGGTCGATGACGAGCACGACCTTGTCCTTGTCCCAGATCGATGCGCCGAGCTCGTCGAGCATCGGCTTCAGGCGGCGCGGCCCGCTCGAGTCGTGGAACATCGCGAGGTCGACCGCACAGGTGACGATCTCGCCCGGCTGGACATGCGTACGACCGGCCGCACGCGCGACGAGCTTTTGCGCGAGCGTGGCGGGCGCGCTCATTCGGGTGTCGCGCCCGAGTAGCGCACCAGCTTCTCCCAGCGCTTCACGTCGTCGCGGACGAAGCGCGCGAACTCGTCGCTCGCATTGCCCACCGGCGCCGCGCCGTCGGCATCGAGCCGCTTGCGCAAGGCATCGCCGTGCACCGCAGCGCGCGCCGCATCGCCGATGCGCACGACCAGATCGGGCGCCATCCGCGCCGGCCCGAACAGGCCGAACCAGGCCGCCGACTCGAAGCCGGGCAAGGTTTCGGCGATGGCCGGCACATCGGGCCATTGCGGCAGCCGCTTCGGCGACGTCACACCGAGCGCGCGCAGCTTGCCGGCGGCCACCAGCGCGCGCGTATTGCCGACCGCCGCGAACATCAACGGCACGGTGCCGGCCAGCACGTCGGCCACCGCGGGCGCGGTGCCGCGGTACGGGATGTTGACGATGAAGACTTTCGCTTGCAGCTTGAACGCCTCGCCGGCGAGATGCAGCGACGACCCGATGCCGCCGATCGCGAAGCTGAGTTGCCCCGGCCTTGCCTTGGCATACGCGATCAGCTCGCGCACGTTGCGCACCGGAAGGTCGGGGTGCGCGACCAGCACCGACGGTGCGGTCGCGATCATCGTCAGCGGCGCGAAATCGGCGACCGGATCGAACGGCAGCTTCGGGTACAGCGTCGCGTTGATGGTGTGGCTGGTAAAGCTGAGCAGCAGCGTGTTGCCGTCGGGTGCGGCCTTGGCGACGAAGTCGGCCGCGATATTGCCGCCGGCGCCCGACCGGTTCTCGACGATCACGGTGCGGCCGAGCTGGCGCCCCATCTCGGGCGCGATCTCGCGCGCCAGCGTATCGGTGCTGCCACCGGGCGGCGCGCCGACCACGATGAGCACCGTCGGCGCGGGCTGGGCGCGAACGCCGCCGGCGAGGGCAAGCGCGGGGACGTGGAGCAGGAGGCGTCGCTGCATGGTTCAGATCCCGAGGTAGGCGCGCCGCAGCTCGTCGCTCGCAAGCAGTTGCGCCGGCGTTCCGGCAAACCGGATGCTGCCGTTTTCCATCACATAGGCGCGGTCGGCGATATCGAGCGACTGCGCCACGTTCTGCTCGACCAGCAGCAGCCCCAGGCCATCCGCATGCAGCCGGCCGATGAGCGCGAAAAGCTCGTCGACCAGCAGCGGCGACAGTCCGAGCGACGGCTCGTCGAGGATCAGCAGCAGCGGCTCGCCCATCAGGCCGCGCGCGATCGCGAGCATCTGCTGCTCCCCGCCGCTCAGCGTTCCGGCGCGCTGCGCGACGCGTTCGGCGAGGCGCGGAAAGGTCTCGAACGCACGTTCGAGGTTGCGCACGCGGTGCGCGCCGGCCCGCGCATAGCAGCCGAGTTCAAGGTTCTCGCGCACCGTCAGGTTCGGAAAGATGCGCCGCCCTTCGGGCACCTGGATCAGCCCCGCACGGACGATCTCGCGGTAGTGGGCACGGGTCATATCGCGACCCGCCAGCCGGACCTCGCCGCTCCACGCCGGGACGAGTCCGCAGACCGTGTTGTTCAAGGTCGATTTGCCGGCGCCGTTGCTGCCGAGCAGGGCGACGATCTCGCCCGGCAGGACGATCAGGTCGATGCCGCGCAGCACCTCGACCGCACCGTAGCCGCCACGCAACGCGCGAAGTTCGAGCAGCGGCGTCATACCGCACCCCGCGACGGTGCGACCTGCCATCGCGCCGCGGCACCGCGGCCGAGGTAGGCCTCGATAACGCGCTCGTCGGCGGTCACCTGCGCGGGGGTGCCCGAGGCAATGAGCCGGCCTTGCGCCAGCACCCAGACATGGCTCGCGAGGTTCATCACCGCCTGCATCACATGCTCGATCATCAGCACGGTCAGGCCCTCGGCGCCCTCGACCAGCCCGCGCACGACCGGAATCATCTCGGCGATCTCCTGCGGGTTCAGGCCGGCCAGCACTTCGTCGAGCAGCAGCAGCTTGGGCCGGGTGGCGAGCGCGCGCGCGAGTTCCAGCCGCTTGCGCCCCGCCACGGTGAGTTCGCCGGCCGGACGGTCGAGCAAGGCGGCCAGGCCGACACGCTGCGCGACCTGCTCGGCGGCAACCAGCGCGGACCGGCGATCGTGCAAATGCAGGTGCGCGCCGACGGCGATGTTCTCGCGCACGGTCTGCGCGGCGAACGGCTGCACGATCTGGAAGGTGCGCGTCATGCCCGCACGCGCATTGACGTGCGGCGCCTGGCCGGTGATATCGCGGCCGTCGAAGCGCACACTGCCGGCATCGGGGCGGATGAAACCCGACATCAAGGCGAAGAGGGTCGTCTTGCCGGCGCCGTTCGGTCCGATCAGCGCCGCGAGGCGGCCGGGCGCGAGGTCGAAGCTCACGTCGTCGACCGCGTTGAGACCGCCGAACGATTTGCCGACGCCGCGCAGCGACAGCAGCGGCTCAGCCACGCCGCCTCCGAAGCGCGTCGCGCACGCTGCGCCCGAGTCCGCTCAGCCCGCGCGGCATGAACATCACGATCCCGATCAGCAGCACCCCGTACACGACCATGTTCAGACCCGGCAACGTGCCGAAGAGGTTGCGCGTCAGGTCCGCCAGCAGGTGCAGCACCGCCGCGCCGAGCAGCGGCCCCCACAGCGTCCCCATGCCGCCGACGATGGCCGCGACCAGCGCCTCGACCGAACTGGCCGGGCCGAAGGCGATGCCGGGATCGATGTATTGGTAGACCTGCACGTAGAACGCGCCGCCCGCGCCCATGAAGGCGGCCGAGAGCGTGATCGCGCCGAGCTTCACGGTGAAGGGATCGACGCCGATGGCGCGCGCCGCGTCCTCGTTGTCGCGCACCGCCTGCAGCCGCGCCCCGAAGCGCGAATGGCGCAGCCACGCGGTCGCGAGCAGCGCCACGACGACGAAGCCGAGCGCCAGCAACACATAGCCCTTGCGCGATGCGAACTGCAGGTTGGCGAACGATTCGCGCAGCGGCAGCATCAGCCCTACCCCGCCGCCGGTGATCTCGACCGAGACCGCGAGGATGCGGAAGACCTCGGCGAAGGCGAGCGTGACGAGCGCGAAATACGAACCCTTCAGGCCGTAGCGAAAGGTGAGGGCGCCGATCGCAGAGCCGACCACCGCGGCCGCGCCAACCGCCGCCGCGAGCGCGAGCCAGGCATTCCAGCCGAGGCTCAGCTGCACGATCGCCTGCACGTAGGCGCCGACACCGAAGAACAGCGCATGGCCGAACGAGAACTGCCCGCCGTAGCCGCCGAGCAAGTTCCAGGCCTGCGCGAGCAGTGCCCCGTACAGCGCGGTCATCAGGAAGGTCAGCCAGACGCCGGACTCAAGCGTGAAGGTCAGCAGTGCCACGAGCAGCCCAAAGGCGGCGATCGCGAGCAGGTCGCGCGCGCCACTCACGCGCGCGCCCCGAACAGCCCCTGCGGACGGAAGAGCAGCACCGCGATAAAGATCGCGAAGATGCCGATCTGGCCGAGCGATTCACCGAGATACAGCCCGCACAGCGACTCGACGACGCCGATCAGCAGCCCACCGACGAGCGCGCCAACGAAGCTGCCCATGCCACCGAGCACGACGATGGTGAACGCGACCGGGACGAAGCCGGCACCGACCTGCGGATTCACGTAGTAGGCCGGCAGCAGGAAGCACGCCGCTGCGCCGAGGCACGCGAAGCCGATGCCGAAGCACATCGCATAGACATGCTCGACATCGATGCCCATCAGCCGCGCGCCCTGCTTCTCCTTCGCGACGGCGCGGATCGCGCGGCCGAGGTCGGTTCGGGTGACGATCCACAGCAGCGCGGCAGACGCCACGAGAGCGCCGGCGAATGCGACCAGCTTGGCGAGCGCGATCGTCGCCGGGCCGATCGCGACTGTGGTGAGCGTGTAGGCGGTCTCGATGGTCCGCGTATCGCTCTTGAAGACGAGCAGCGCCAGGTTTTCCAGCACGATCGCGATGCCCAGCGTGACGAGCAGGATGTTCTCGTCCTTGCCGTGGCCGGCGCGGTTGACGATGCCGCGCTGCAGCGCATAGCCGAACGCGAACATCCCGACGACGACGATCGGCAGCGCGAGATACGGGTCGATGCCGAAGCGTGACTTGAGCCACCACACCGCGTACAGCGCGACCATCAGCGCCGCGCCGTGCGCGAAGTTGATGATGTGCAGCACGCCGTAGATCAGCGTGAGCCCGAGCGCGATCAGCGCATAGACGGCGCCGGTCGTGACGCCGTTCAGGACCGACGCGAAGAGGATGGCGGGGTCGGTCATCGGCGGCTGAGCGGGGAGCTCCTCACTTGCAGTGCGCATTCCGGCTTGCAAGCCGGAATCGCACCGCGGGCTCGCCGCATGCGGCTCGAAAGCCCCGCTGCGCCCCCAACCCTCTCCCATGAGCGGGAGAGGGCGGCGGTGAGGGTCGCTCGCGCAAGCCTCAAGCCCGCAGCGGAAATACCGGCTCGGCCTCGCGGTATTCGCGCGGCACGATGACGCGGATATCGCCCTTCACGACCTGCGTCATCAGCGGCTGCGCGCCGGCGTTCTGGCCGTTCACGAACTTGGTCGCGCCGTAGGGCATGAAGTGGTCGCTGAACGTGCTGCTCGCGAGCGCATCGATGATGGCCGCGCGGTCGGCGCCTTTTCCGCCACGCCCGGCGCGCTCGATCGCATCGGCCAGCAGGCGCACCGCGGTGTAGGTGTTGAAGACCTCGTAAGTGAAGAACAGGCCCTTCGCCTCGGTGCGTTTGCGCAGCTCGGCGGAGCGCTTGTCCTTGGGGTTGAACCAGTGGTTGCAGTCGATGATGCCGTCGGCCGCGTCCGGAAACTCCTTCAGGAACTTGTAGCTCGACGCCGCCCCGCCGAGCACCGAGTAGATCGCCTTCGGCATCACCTTTTGCTGCTGCATGGTGCGCACCAGCAGCGCGTACTCGTTGTAGTAGTTGGCCGGGATCACGATGTCCGGGTTCAGTGCCTTCATGCGCAGCACGATATTGTTGAAGTCGCGCGTCGGGTTGGCGTGCTTGACGATCTCCTTCACCTCGAAGCCGTGGCCCGGCAGTTCGCGCGCCAGCAGGTTGGCGGTGCCGGTGCCGAAGAGGCTTTCCTCGTGGATGATCATCACCGTCTTGGCGGGCTTGCCGGCCAGCGTGTTGAGCACCCGCAGGTTGGCCACCGCGACCTCGGCGCAGACCTTGTAGCCGGGGCCGA
>JBDSEG010000238.1:0-2621 GCA_039920165.1 Burkholderiaceae bacterium | reverse complement strand
GCTTGCGACTCGAACCGAGCCGTTGCGCCGGGGGTGGTCAGCTTCGTATCCATGCCGCCGCGGCCTCCGGCGCAGGTGCCTGTTTCAGTCTTCGTCCGACTCCACCAGTGTCAAGCCGTACGGGTCGAGCGGCCTGCCGTCCAGGCGGTCCAGCGCAACCTTCGAACGGCTGACGATGGCGTTCGGCGTGTTGTTGTTCCGGGCCTGCAGCGCACTGCCGAGGTCGATGGCGTAGATTCGCGGGTCGCGGCGGCCGGTGGCAAGGATGTAGGTCTTGTCGGCAAGTGCCTCGTGCGCGAAGCACAGCAACAGCAGGGAATAGACGAGCAGTCTTCGATGGTTCATGACGCCCTCCGCGCGATGACGAAGGGGCCATGCTAGGCGCAGCACCCCGAACGTCGCATTGGTGCAAGCCCGTGGGGCGACAGCGGGTCCGACGGCGGGCGGATTCGGGGTCATCGCGAGAGGCTCGCGTCACATCCTCGGTTGAGCGGTCTCGTAGATTTGTCGCGCCTTGGCCGCGACGTTGCTGCTGCCGCGCGGAAATCGAATCATCATCAGGTGGCCCCGGGTGCTGATGAAGACCTGGTCGGCCGTGACGGTATAGGCGCGTTCGCCCAGGCCTTGCAGCGGACCGACCGCTCCTGCCGGAGCCGCGCCATTGGCGAGCCCGGCGGCAGTCCCGAGCACCTGGGGATCGCCGCCGCCCCAGTCGACTTCCAGTTCCGCGGACAGATTCGGGCTGGCTGCCGACTCGTAGATGCACTCGGTCGATGACGGCGGCCTTTCGTTGCCACCGGCCGCACCGGTGACGGCCCCGCCGAGATGGCCGACATCTCGGCTGGCGTCACCATGTCGCACGCACTTGCGTGAGCCTTGCCCGCGGGCGCCGCCTTGGACGCGACCGCCGGGGCGGAGACCGAGGGCGCGGTTGTCGCGCCAGCCGGCGGCGATGCCTCTTTCGAACATCCCGCGGCGAGAAGTGCGGCCAGGCACAGGGGCCCGAGAGCAAGGCGTTCGCTGGGCATGAAGTCTCCGATGCTGAAAGCAGCGCCCCAAGACTTCACGCGCGCAATGAGAACGCGCGGAAGGTAGCAGATCGTCCGGCTCGTCACCAACGGCACGATGGGCGAATTGCGCTGGGTGGCCGCCCGGCCACTCTCAATCCAGCGTCTTGCGAAAACGCTTCAAGCCGATCGCGAGCACGACGGCGGTGAAGACGAGCAGCGGCCACAGGTGCGGCCAGGTTTCGGTGAGGCTGCTGCCCTTGAGCATCACGCCGCGCACGATGCGCAGGAAGTGGGTGAGCGGCAGGGCTTCGCCGATCGCCTGGGCCCAGGCCGGCATGCCCCGAAACGGAAACATGAAGCCCGACAGAAGCAGCGAAGGCAGGAAGAAAAAGAAGGTGAGCTGCATCGCCTGGGTCTGGTTGCGCGCGACGCTGCTGATGGTGATTCCCACCGTGAGGTTGGCGGCGATGAAGACCAGCGTCGCGAGCATCAGCACCGCCCCGCTGCCGACGAAAGGCACCTCGAACAGCCAGCGCGCGCAGCCGAGGATGACAGCCACCTGCACATAGCCGATGCCCACGTACGGCGCGATCTTGCCGACCATCACCTCGATCGGCTGGACCGGCGTGGCGAGCAGGTTTTCCATCGTGCCGCGCTCGACTTCGCGGGTGATTCCGAGCGCGGTCATCATGGTGAGCGTCATGGTCAGGATCACGCCCATCAGGCCCGGCACGATGTTGTAGGCGGTCACGCCTTCGGGGTTGTAGCGGCGCTGCACGACGAGATCGAAGGGCGCCGCCGCGCCTTCACGCGAGGCGAGCGGGCCGACCAGGTCGTGCGCCAGCGCGCCGCCGACGAGACCCTGCAGCGCGGCGATCGCCGGGCCGGTGGCGGACGGGTCGGTGGCATCGACCTCGACCAGCAGCTGCGGGTGCCCGCCGCGCTGCAGCGCGCGCGCGAAGCCCGCCGGCACGGTGAGCGCGAATTGCGCGCGGCCCTGCGCCAGCGCGGCATCGGCGACGCCGGGATCGTCGGTGCTCACAACGATGCGGAAATAGCCGCTGTTCTCGAGCGCATGCACGAGGCTGCGCGTCATGACGGTCTGCTCCTGCGCGACCAGCACCGTCGGCAGGCGCCGCGGGTCGCCGTTGATCGCATAGCCGAAGAGCGTGAGCTGCAGCAGCGGCACGCCGATCATCATCGCGAAGGTGAGGCGATCCCGGCGCAACTGGGTGAACTCCTTGCGCATCACCGCCCACAGCCGGGCCGCGCTGAGATTCATGCAACCTTCTTCGCAGGCGCCGCCTCGGCGCCGCGCATCAGGAAGATGAAGACATCTTCGAGCGTCGGCGGCAGCGCCTGCCATTGCGCCGCGTCGGCGAACTGCGCCACCGCGGCCTGCAGCGCGGCTGCATCGCGGCCGCTGACATGGATCGCATTGCCAAAGCGCGGGACCAGTTCGACCCCCGGCATCGCCTCGAGCCGCGGCGCGAGCGCTGCCGCACCGGGACCGTGCGCGTCCCAGGTGGAAAGCCCGGCACCCGCCACCAGCTCGGCCGGCGTTCCGCTTGCCAGCAGCCGGCCGGCGGCGATGTAGGCGAGGCGGTGGCA
>JBDSEG010000237.1:0-4990 GCA_039920165.1 Burkholderiaceae bacterium | reverse complement strand
ACATGCCCTACAAGTTCACGCTCAACCGGGTCTCGATCGACATGGCGCAGCCGCAGCTCATCGGCTACCGCCACCCGGTGTTCTGGCAGGACTTCTGGCAGTACGTCGACATCGACAACAGCCGGCGCCCGGCGCGATGACACGCGCGTCGAGAGCCGCGTTGGCAGGCGCGGCGCTGGCGCTGGCAGCGATGGTTGCGACGGCGCAGCCAGTCGCGCCGCCCAAGGTGCTGCGCTACGCCTTTCGTGTCGCCGAGACCAGCCTCGACCCGGCCAAGGTGAACGATACCTATTCGAAGACCCTGATCCCGAACATCCTCGAGGCACCGTACAGATTCGACCACCTCGCGCGGCCGGTCAAGCTGAAGCCGCTGACGGCCGACGGCCCGCCGCAGTCGAGTGCCGATTACCGGACCTGGACCGTGAAGATCCGCTCCGGCATCTACTTCGCCGACGACCCGGCGTTCAAGGGCCAGCGCCGCGAGCTGGTCGCGCAGGACTACGTGTATTCGTTCAAACGCTTCGCCGATCCGGCCAACAAGAGCCCGAGCTGGTCGAGCATCGCGACCGACAAATATCTCGGGTTGAACGAGCTGCGACAGACGTCGATCGACGACAAGACGCGCTTCGACTACGACCGCGAGATCGACCGCGTGAAGGCGCTCGACCGCTATACGCTGCAGTTCAGAGTGGCCGACCCGCGCCCGCGCTTTGCCGAGGGCCTGGCCGGAAGCGACGTGATCGGCGCGGTGGCGCGCGAGGCGGTCGAGTTCTACGGCGATGCGTTCGATGCGCACCCGGTGGGCACCGGCCCGTTTCGGCTCGCCGAGTGGCGGCGCAGCTCGCGCATCGTGCTCGAACGAAACCCGCAGTTTCGAGAGATGCTGTACGACGCCGAGCCTGCGGCCGACGATGCCGAAGGCCAGGCGCTGCTCGCGCGCTTCAAGGGCCGGCGCCTGCCGATGATCGACCGGGTCGAGATTTCGATCGTCGAGCAGGAGCAGCCGCGCTGGTTGTCGTTTCTGAACGGCGAGGCCGACTTCATGGAGCGCGTCGGCTTCGAGTTCATCGATACCGCCATGCCCGATGGCAGGCTCGCGCCGCACCTCGTCAAGCGCGGCATGCAGGCCTGGCGGCGCCTTGAGACCGGCAACACCTACCTGTACTTCAACATGGAGCATCCGATGGTCGGCGGCTATGCGCCCGACCAGGTGGCCCTGCGCCGCGCCATCGGCCTGGCGCTGGATATCCCGCGCGAGATTCGCCTGCTGCGCCACGGCCAGGGCGTGCTGACCCAGTCGCCGATCGCGCCCTACACGAGCGCCTACGACCCCGCCTTTCGCAGCGAA
Source organism: Burkholderiaceae bacterium (assembly GCA_039920165.1). Taxonomy (GTDB): domain Bacteria; phylum Pseudomonadota; class Gammaproteobacteria; order Burkholderiales; family Burkholderiaceae_C; genus JBDSEG01. Next base: position 3,642 of record JBDSEG010000237.1, on the reverse strand, counting down.
TTCGGCGACCACGATCCGGCGCGCGCGAAGGGCCTGCTCGACCTCTACGGCTATCTCGACCGCGATGGCGACGGCCTGCGCGAGCGGCCCGACGGCTCGCCGCTGGTGCTCGAACTCGCCTCGCAGCCCGATGCCTCGTCGCGCTCGCTCGACGAACTGACGACCAAGAACCTCGCCGCGGTCGGCTTGCGCGTGAAGCTCAAGCCGGCGCAGTGGCCCGAGAACCTGAAAGCCGCGCGCGCCGGCAGTCTGATGATGTGGTCGCTCGGGGGCGTATCGAAAAGCGCGGATTCGCTCGGCGCGCTGGCGCGCTACGACAGCAAGCAGATCGGCGGGCAGAACATGGCGCGCTTCCGGCTGCCGGCCTTCGACGCGATCTATGCGCAGATGGAGTCGATGCCCGACGGCCCCGAGCGCAACACCCTGTTCGACCAGGCGAACCGGCTGGCGGTCGCCTACATGCCCTACAAATTCCGCCTCACGCGCGTCATCACCGACATGGCCTATCCGTGGCTCGTCGGCTATCGCCGGCCGGTGTTCTGGAACGAGTGGTGGATGTACGTCGATATCGATCCCGCGCTGCTCCCGGCACGCTGACCCGTCCGACCTCGTGGATCGTCGAAGCGCCACTGTCCATCTGCTGGGCGCGTGCACCCTGCCACAGCTCGCTTCGGCTGCTTCTGATGATGCCGCGAGTGCAGGCGGCAACATCCTGCGCGTTCCCTTTCTCGCCGCCGAGACCGGATTCGACCCGGCGCAGATCGGCGACCTGTATTCGCACTACGTCACCGGCCACATCTTCGAGGCGCCGTACCGATACGACCTGCTTGCCATCCCGGTGCAGGTGCGCACCCTCACCGCCGCCGCGCTGCCCGAGGTGTCGGATGACTTTCGGGTCTGGACGGTGCGGCTGCGCCAAGGCATCTTCTTCGACGACGACCCGGCGTTCAAGGGCCACCGGCGCGAACTCGTCGCGCAGGATTACGTATATGCGATCCAGCGCTATTTCGATCCGGCCAACAAGAGCCCGGGGCTGTCGCTGGTCGAGGAGGAGGGCATCGTCGGGATGGACGCCGTGCGCGCCGCCGCGCTGCGCGGCAAGTTGCCCTTCGACTACGACGCGCCGGTCGAAGGCCTGAAGGCGCTCGACCGCCACACGCTGCGCATCGCGTTCAAGCAACCGCGCCCGCGTTTCATCTACAAGCTGTGCGACTCGGGCAGCTTCGGCGCGGTCGCGCGCGAGGTGGTCGAGGCCTATGGCGGCGAGATCATGGGACACCCGGTGGGCACCGGGCCGTACCGCCTGAAGAGCTGGCGCCGCAGCTCTCGCATCGTGCTCGAACGCAACCCCGGCTTTCGCGAGATGCTGTACGACGGCGATCCCGCGCCAGACGACGCACAGGGACGAGCGTGGCTGGCGCGCTTCAAGGGCCGGCGCCTGCCGCTCAACGACGGCGTCGAGATCACCGTGCTCGAAGAAGGCCAGGCGCGCTGGCTCGCCTTCCTGAGCGGGCAGGTCGACTATGTGCGTGTGCCGCCCGAGTTCACCCACTTGGCGATCCCGAACGGCCGGCTCGCGCCCAACCTCGCGCGGCGCGCTATCGGCGTGCGCACCTATGTGAACACCGACTACACGATGTCGTTCTTCAACATGGACGATCCGGTGGTTGGCGGCTATGCACCCGAGCGCGTCGCGCTGCGCCGCGCGATCGGCCTGGCCTACGATATCGAGCGCGAAATCCGCATCGTCCGGCGCGGCGCCGCCGTCGCCGCACAGGCGCCGATGCCGCCCGGCACGTTTGGCTTCGACCCGGACTACCGCAGCGACAACGCGAGCTTCGATCCCGCGCGCGCCAAGGCACTGCTCGATACCTACGGCTACCTCGACCGCGACGGCGACGGTTGGCGCGAACGGCCCGACGGGTCGCCGCTGCTGCTGACGATGGCCACGCAATCGTCCAATATCGAGCGCCAGTTCGACGAGATCTGGCAGAAGAGCCTGGCCGCGGTGGGTCTGCGCATCCGCTTCGAGACCGCGCAGTGGCCCGAGAATTTCAAGGCCGCGCGCGCCGGCCGACTGCAGATGTGGGCGCTCGGCTCAACCGCCGGCACCCCCGACGGGCAGCCGGCGCTCGAATATATGTACGGGCCGTCGATCGGCAGCGGCAACCTCGCGCGCTTCAAGCTGCCGGCCTTCGACGCGATCTATGTCCACATGCTTGAACTGCCGGACGGTCCGCAACGCGCTGCCCTCTTCACGCAAGCCGCCAAGCTCGTCGCGGCCTACCTGCCCTACAAGACCCACGTCCACCGCGTCTATACCGAGCTGAACCACCCGTGGATCACCGGCTGGCGGCAGGCGCCGTTTCGCACCGAGTCGTGGCAGTTTGTGGAGGTGGATTCGACGATGCGGGAGCGCCTCGTCGCTCGGTGAGTCCATCAGGCGCACGCGACTGCGCCGCTCTTGCGCACTGCGTAGGTCAGTGCCGCTTCGCCTCAGTGGCTTCGACGGGCGACTCGGTGTGCATCACGCAGCGCCAGCCGGCATCGGTCTGGATCCAGGTCGACGAGTCGACCATGTCCTGCGTCACGCCGTGGGCCTTGCCGCGGGTCTGCACGTCTTGCTTGACGCCGTAGGTGAGGATCGCGGTTCTGTCGTTCGGAAAGACAACCTCGACGTCGCTGAACTTGAAGGCGGTGACGATCATCGTGCCCTGGTCGGCCATCCTGCGGTTGCCGGCATGGTCGAACTTCAACGTGCGGGTTGACCATCACGGCTGGCTCGTTGGAGCAGGCCGAGCGCGGCATCGGTGTCGTGGTCGACCATCGACTGCCAGAACTTCGTCTCCAGGTCGATGAATGTCTTGTCTGAGGTCCGCATTGAGGCGGTGGCGCGGGTGGCGAAATAGCAGAATGGCGCCACGCCGGCCGGCGGCGCCTTCGCGCCGATCCCAAGCCGGCACAGCGAGGTGTTGCGATGACCCTGCCCGAGCCCCAGATCCTGCGCTACACCCGCTGGCTCGCACGCGAACGCGGCCTGAATTTCGAGCCGACCACCTACGCCGGCTACGACGCCTTGTGGCGCTGGTCGGTTGACGATCTGCCGGCATTCTGGAAATCGATCTGGGACTATTTCGAGCTCGACTCGCCGACCCCGATCGACGCCGTTCTGGCCGAAGACCGCATGCCCGGTGCGCGCTGGTTCACCGGCGCCTCGGTCAACTATGCGCAGCATGTGTTCCGGCATGCCGATGCGGCGCATGCCGCGGGCCATCCGGCCATCGTGTTCCAGAACGAGGCACTGCGCGCGCGCGGCGAAACGGTGCAGACGAGCTGGCCCGAACTGCGCCGCCAGGTCGCCGCGTATGCGGCGGCCCTGAGCGCGATGGGCGTCGTGCCGGGCGATCGCGTGGTGGCCTTCCTGCCCAACATCCCGCAGACGCTCGTCGCCTTTCTCGCCACCGCGAGCCTTGGCGCGATCTGGTCGGTGTGCTCGCCCGACATGGGTCCGGTGGCGGTGCTCGACCGCTTCCGCCAGATCGAGCCCAAGGTGCTGATCGCCTGCGACGGCTATGTGCACGCCGGGGTCGAGCACAACCGCTTGGCGCTGGTGCGCGAACTGCTGGCCGGGCTGCCGAGCGT
>JBDSEG010000236.1:0-9166 GCA_039920165.1 Burkholderiaceae bacterium | reverse complement strand
GCGGCTCGTTCATCTGGCCGTAGACCATCGCGACCTTCGACTCGCCGAGGTTCTCGAGGTTGACGACGCCCGAGTCGGCCATCTCGTGATAGAAGTCGTTGCCCTCGCGGGTGCGCTCGCCGACGCCCGCGAACACCGACAGGCCGCTGTGCGCCTTGGCGATGTTGTTGATCAGCTCCATCATGTTGACGGTCTTGCCGACGCCGGCACCGCCGAACAGGCCGACCTTGCCGCCCTTGGCGAAGGGGCAGACGAGGTCGATCACCTTGATGCCGGTCTCGAGCAGGTCCTGCGACGGCGACAGCTCGTCGTAGGCCGGCGGCTTGCGGTGGATCGACATCGTCAGCTCTTGCGAGACTTCGCCGCGCTCGTCGATCGGGCGGCCGAGCACGTCCATGATGCGGCCGAGCGTCGCGCGCCCGACCGGCACCATGATCGGTTTGCCGGTGTTGGTCACCATCAGGCCCCGGCGCAGGCCGTCCGACGAACCGAGCGCGATGGTGCGCACGACGCCGTCGCCGAGCTGCTGTTGGACTTCGAGCGTCAGCTGGCCGCCTTCGAGCTTGAGCGCGTCGTAGATCTTGGGCATCTCATCGCGCGGGAATTCGACGTCGACCACCGCGCCGATGCACTGGACGATCTTGCCTTGGGTCTGGGTCAGGGTCTGGGCTTGCGCCATGTTCGTATCCTCGTTCAATCGATTCTTGGTCAACCGCTTGCGGTTGTTGTCAGACCGCGGCCGCGCCGGCGACGATCTCGGACAGCTCTTTGGTGATCGCCGCCTGGCGGGTGCGGTTGTAGATGAGCTTCAACTCGGCGATCAGGTTGCCGGCGTTGTCCGTCGCCGCCTTCATCGCCACCATGCGCGCCGAATGCTCGCTCGCCATGTTCTCGGCCAGCGCCTGGAAGACGAGCGCTTCGGTATAGCGCACCAGCAGCTCGTCGATCACGGCCTCGGCGTCGGGTTCGTACAGATAGTCCCAGCGCAGCGCCTGCCCTTCGGCGTCCTTCTCGACGGTCAGGCTCTCGGCCGACAGCGGCAACAGCTGCTGCACCATCGGCTCTTGCTTGATGGTGTTGATGAAGCGCGTGTAGCAGAGGTAGACCGCCGACAGCTTGCCTGCCGCATACGCGTCGAGCAGCACCTTGACCGGGCCGATCAGCTTTTCGAGCGTCGGCTTGTCACCCAGGTGGGTGACGTGCGAGACGACCGGCGCGCCGATGCGGTTCAGGAAACCCAGGCCCTTGTTGCCGATCGCCACCGATTCGCTCTTCTGCCCCGAGGCCTCGACCTCGCGCAGCTTGGCCGTGACCGCGCGCAGTACGTTGGTGTTCAATCCGCCGCACAGGCCCTTGTCGGTCGTGACCAGAATGAATCCGACCGACTTGGCGCCCTCGTGGACGCGCATGAACGGATGCTTGTATTCGGGGGTCGCGGTCGCGAGGTTGGCGGCGAGGTTGCGGATCTTGTCGGCATAGGGCCGGGCCGCGCGCATGCGCTCCTGAGCCTTGCGCATCTTCGCGACCGAGACCATTTCCATGGCCTTGGTGATCTTGCGGGTGTTCTCGAAGCTCTTGATCTTGCCGCGGATCTCTTTACCAGCTGCCATGAAGAATGTCCTTGAACGGGAGTCGAAGCGCGGTCAGGCGAATGACTTCTTGAACGCACCGAGCGCGCTCGTCAATTCGGCCTCGGCGTCCTTGTCGAGCGCCTTGCTGTCCTCCATCTTCTTCAGCAGCGCCGCGTGGCTGGTCTTCAGGTGGGTGTGCAGGCCGTGCTCGAAGGCGAGGATCTTCTTCACGTCGATATCGTCCATGAACCCCTTGTTCACCGCGAAGAGCGTCGCGCCCATCAGGCTGATCGGCTGAGGCGAATACTGGTTCTGCTTGAGGAGTTCGGTGACGCGGGCGCCGCGGTCGAGCTGCTTGCGCGTGGCCTCATCCAGGTCCGATGCGAACTGAGCGAAGGCCGCGAGTTCGCGGTATTGGGCAAGGTCGGTGCGGATGCCGCCCGACTGGGCCTTGATGACCTTGGTCTGCGCCGCCGAGCCGACCCGCGAGACCGAGATGCCGGCGTTGATGGCGGGCCGGATGCCGGCGTTGAACAGCGAGGTCTCGAGAAAGATCTGGCCGTCGGTGATCGAGATCACGTTGGTCGGCACGAAGGCCGACACGTCGCCGGCCTGCGTCTCGATGATCGGCAGCGCGGTCAGTGAGCCGGTCTTGCCCTTGACCGCACCTTGCGTGAACGCCTCGACATAGTCGACGCTGACGCGAGCCGCGCGTTCGAGAAGACGGCTGTGCAGGTAGAACACATCGCCCGGGTAGGCTTCGCGGCCCGGCGGTCGGCGCAGCAGCAGCGAGACCTGGCGGTAGGCCACGGCCTGCTTGGAAAGATCGTCGTAGACGATCAGTGCGTCTTCGCCGCGGTCGCGGAAATACTCGCCCATCGTGCAGCCCGAATAGGCCGACACGTACTGCATCGCCGCCGATTCGGCCGCGGTGGCAGCGACGACGATGGTGTCTTCCATCGCGCCGTTGGCTTCGAGCGCGCGCACCACGTTCTTGACCGACGAAGCCTTCTGCCCGATCGCGACGTAGATGCAGGTCATGTTCTGACCGCGCTGATTGATGATGGTGTCGATCGCGACCGCAGTCTTCCCGGTCTGACGGTCGCCGATGATCAGTTCGCGCTGGCCGCGGCCGATCGGAACCATCGAGTCGATCGACTTGAGCCCGGTCTGCATCGGCTGGTCGACCGACTTGCGGGCGATCACGCCGGGCGCAATCTTCTCGATCGGCATCTGCATCTTGGCGTTGATCGGGCCCTTGCCGTCGATCGGCTGGCCGAGCGCATTGACAACGCGACCCTTCAGTTCGGGTCCGACCGGCACCTCGAGAATCCGGCCGGTGCACTTGACCGTATCGCCCTCGGAGATGTGTTCGTATTCGCCAAGGATCACCGAGCCGACCGAGTCGCGCTCGAGGTTCAGCGCCAGGCCGAACGTGGGCGAGCCATCGGGTGCGGCCGGGAATTCGAGCATCTCGCCCTGCATCGCGTCCGACAACCCGTGGATGCGGCAGATGCCGTCGGTCACCGACACCACGGTGCCCTGGTTGCGGATGTCGACCGAAGCCTCCAGGCCCTCGATGCGACTCTTGATCAGTTCGGAAATCTCTGCGGGATTCAGGTTCATGCTTGGCTCCAATATCGAGGAGTTTTCCGGTGAGGATGGACGAGCGCGCGACCGTCAGGCCGTCAGCGCCGCCTTCATTTGCTCGAGGCGTGCCTTGACCGAGGTGTCGAGTACCTCGTCGCCGACGACGACGCGAATGCCGCCGATCAGCTCGGGCTGCAACTGCACGGCGACGGTGAGCTTGCGCTTGAAGCGCTGCTCGAGCGCGTCGACGACGCCGTCCAGCTGCTCCGGCGCGATCGGGAAGGCGCTATAGACGATCGCGTCCGACACGCCCGAGCGCTCGCTGGCCAGCACGTGGAAGCTCTGGGCGATCTCGGGCAATACGGCAAGGCGCCCGTTGTCGATCACGGTGCGCAGCAGGTTCTTCGAAGCGTCGGACAGCGGCACGCGGACCACCGACACGATCACGTCGAACACCTGAGCGGCGCCGGAGGTGGGCGCACCCGCGAACTGGCGCAACTGCGGGTCGGCAGCCACCGCGGCGAGCGCGTCGAGCTGCTCGCCCGCCTGCTTCAGGTCGCCCTTCTGGGCCACCTGGAACAGCGCCTCGGCATAGGGTCGCGCAAGAGTTGCAAGCTCGGCCATGGGCTAGAGCTCCGTCTTCAACCGGGCCAGCAGATCGGCATGCACTGCGGCATTGACCTCCTTGCGCAGGATCTGCTCGGCCCCCTTCACGGCCAGTGCCGCCACCTGGTCGCGCAAAGCCTCACGCGCCTTCAACGACTCCTGCTCGGCCTCGCTCTTGGCCGAGGCGATGATCTTCGCGCCCTCTTCGTTGGCGCGGCCTTTGGCCTCCTCGACCATCGAGTGCGCAAGGCGCTCGGCGTCTGCCAAGCGCTTGCTGGCGTCGTCGCGCGCAGCCGAAAGCTGTGCTTCGACGCGCTTGTTCGCGGCCGCGAGTTCGGCCTTGGCCTTGTCGGCCGCCGAAAGCCCCTCGGCGATCTTCTTGGCGCGCTCGTCGAGCGCCGCGGTGATCGGCGGCCAGACGAATTTCATCGTGAACCCGATCAAAATCAGGAACACGATCATCTGAATGATGAAAGTACCGGTGATGTTCACTTGGAATGGCCTCGGTCACGGTAACGCGGAGCGCCACCCGGTGCGACCGGGGCGGCGCCAGGATACGGCTCGCGCTTACTTCGGCAAGTTGACGAGCTGGGCCATGAACGGATTGGCGGTCGTGAACCACAGGGCGATACCGACGCCGATGATGAACGACGCGTCGATCAGTCCAAGCAGCAGGAATACCTTGGTTTGCAGCTCGCCCATCAACTCCGGCTGACGCGCTGCGGCCTCGAGGTATTTGCTGGCCATGATGCCCACCCCGATACACGCACCCGCAGCTCCCAGACCGATGATCAGACCGACGGCGATAGCGACAAAACCGATGAGTTCCATGTTGTTTCCTGTTTGGTTCGAGTGTTGAAAGAGAGCAAGGGAAAGAGATCGACGATCAGCGAGAAAAACCGTCAGAGCAACATCAGTGCGAGTCGTGCGCCTGACCGATGTAGACCAGGGTCAGCATCATGAAGACGAAGGCTTGCAGCGTGATGATCAGGATGTGGAAGATGGCCCACACGGTGCCCGCAACGATGTGCGCAAGCGCCAGGCCGAACCCGGTGGCCGACAGCGTGAAAGCGCCGCCCATCAGCGCGATCAGCAGGAAGATCAGTTCGCCCGCATACATGTTGCCGTAAAGCCGCATGCCGTGCGAGATGGTCTTGGAGACGAACTCGAGCATCTGCATCGCGAAGTTCGCGATCGACAACGCGATGAAACCGAGCCACGAGAGCGGATTCGCCGTGAGCTTGATCGAGCCGAACGGCGCGGCAATGAGTTCGTGCGACCAGCCGCCCACGCCCTTGATCCTGACGTTGTAGATCAGGCAGGCGATCAGCACCGCCGCCGACAGCCCGAGCGTGACCGACAGGTCGGCCGTGGGAACGACGCGCAGGTAGGCATGCTCGGGATCATGGCCGGTCAGGCTGTAGAGGCCCTTCCAGATCAGCGGCAGCAGATCGACCGGCAGCAGGTCCATCGCGTTGAGCAGAAAAACCCAAACGAATACCGTCAGCGCCATCGGTGCGACGAGCTTGCGGCTGTGGGCGTTGTGGATGATGCCCTTGGCCTGGTTGTCGACCATCTCGAACAGATATTCGACGGCCGACTGGAATCGACCCGGCACGCCCGAAGTCGCCTTGCGCGCCCCCAGCCAGAGCACGAAGCAGCCGAGCGCGCCCAGGGCGATCGAGAAGAAGATCGAGTCGAAGTTGAAAACGCCGAAGTCGACCAGTCCGACGGGTTTGGCATTCTGCAAGTGTGTCAGGTGGTGAACGATGTACTCACCCGACGTCTGCGCTGGAGCTTCGGCTGCCATGTTTTGCTCGTATTCCGCTCGACTAACGTGTTCGTCCGCGCCACAACAGCGCGAACCCGTATCCGCATGTGCATGCCACCAGGGCCACCAGCAAGGCCGGCCAATTCAGGGGCTGCACGATCCTCGGTGCCGCCGCCAGCATGGCCACGGTCACGATCACTTTCACCGACTCCCACACCATCACACTCACGAACGACACGGCGGGCGAGAGGCTGGACAGCCGGCTCGTCATGCCGCGCGCCATCAGCGCCGCCGGAATCACCACCGCAGCCGCGCCGTAAAGCGCAGACCAGGCGGCCCCGAAGGTGCCGGTAATGGCCCCGGCAAGCACCGCAACCCCCACCCCCACGGCTGCTTGCGCTGCCACGACCCTCCAGGGCGAGAGCTGCGGGTTCTTCGCTGCCAAGACCTTCGCTTCCTCGCGCGTCAACGTCTTCCACGGTGCCTCGTCTGCCCATTCCGACCGGTCGCCTTTCGGATAGGAAAGGTGGGGCAAATCTGGCACGCGAGGCATCTGGGTCATATGCAACAAAAGCCAAAAATTATACGTTGAAACCCTGAGCCTCCTGCCATGCGCCCGTGCATCGGCGCAGGGCCTGCGGTGCTCGCGTCGATGACGATGCGGCCCGGACGGACGCACCCCCGCGCCTCGCGCTACGACCTTGCGCATCGTCGCTCAAGCTTTGGCGTCGATCGCAGAAACCCGGCGCTGCCATCATGGCGGGCATGAAACCATGGCTCGCCGGCGCGGTCGCGTGCACCACAACCCTCGCACTGCTGATCGCGGTCGCTTCGACCGATGGATCTTCGACACAGCCCGCGCGCAAGTTCCAGAACAACTATCTCGCCTTCGAGCCGAAAGGCCTGCTCGCGGTGTTGAAGTGGCGCCTGGACTCGTCGCGGGCCGGCCTTCCGCCACCTCCGGCCGCGCCGATTCCCGCCGCCGCGCCCGACCTCGCCTTCATCGCCGCGAATGCAAGCGCCGGGGTGGCGATGCAGCCGGCCGTGACGTGGATCGGTCATGCGACCGTCCTTGCCCAGCTCGGCGGCATCAACCTCTTGACCGACCCGCACTTTTCGCAGCGCGCCTCGCCACTGTCGTTCATCGGGCCCAAGCGCCAGGTCGAACCCGGTATCGAGCTCGCGGCCCTGCCGCACATCGACGTGGTGCTGATCTCGCACAACCACTACGACCACCTCGATGAGGCGAGCGTGCGTGCGCTCGCCGCGCAGCCGGGCGGATCACCGGTCTTCATCGTTCCGCTCGGCCTGAAAGCCTGGTTCGCCGGCTGCGGCATCGTCAACGTGATCGAGCTCGACTGGTGGCAGTCGCATTCCGTCGAAGGCGCAAACGGGCCGGTCGACGTCGTGCTGACACCCGTGCAGCACTGGTCGGGGCGCGGCCTCACCGACCGCATGCAAACGCTGTGGGGCGGCTATGCGGTATTCGCGCCCGACCAGCATCTCTTCTTCAGCGGCGATACCGGCTATTCGAAAGATTTCGCCGATATCCGCGAACGCTTCGCGAGCCGGCAGTCCGGACCGCAAGGCGGCTTCGACATCGCGCTGATCGCGATCGGCGCCTACGAGCCGCGCTGGTTCATGGCGACCCAGCATGTCAACCCGGCCGAGGCGGTGCAGATCCATCTCGACCTGGGTGCGCGGCGTTCGATGGGCGTGCACTGGGGCACCTTCGAGCTGACCGACGAAGCGCTCGACGAACCGCCGCGCCGCCTGGCGCAGGCGCGGCTCGACAAGGGCGTGGCCGAGGAGGCCTTCTTCGTCAGCGCGATCGGCGAGACGCACCGGCTCGCACCGCGCGGCCCGCGCTGAACACAGCGGCGTCTACACCACCGCGATATCGAGCTGCATCGACGCCTCGAAACTGGCGCCCGCTTCGATGCTGCGCAGGCCGTGCGCCGCCGGGTCGGCCATGTGAATGGCATTCGACACATGGCTCACCGGCTCGACACAGAAATAGTCCTTGTCGGCCGGCGTATAGACGACCAGATAGGGCAGGTTCGACGACAGCTGGAGCGAGAACTTCTCGTCGCGGATGCGCGCCGGACCGTGCCAGCCCTCGAAGCAGTTGTCGTACGCGAGGTGCGAGATATCGCTGTCGATGCCCGGCTGCGCGACCTTGCGTACCGGCAACTGCGTCACATCCGAATCCCAGCGATGCGAAACCTCGATGTGAAGCCGGCTGCGCGCGCGCTTGGGAAAATACGGATGCCACCCCAGGCCGACGGGCTGCGCGCTGTCGGCGCGGTTCGTGAATACCATCTGGAGCCGCAGCGATTGCGGCGTGAGGCTGAAATACTGCGTGGCCTCGAAGGCGAACGGCCAGTCGGCATCCGGCGCATGTTCAAGCCGCAGCACCACTTCGCCGGCGCTGGACGAGACGATGTCCCAGGGCCGCAACCAACCGATGCCGTGCACCGAATGTTCGCTGCCGGGAAAGTTCGGTTGCGTCGTGTACTCGTGGCCTTTCCAGCGGAAATGTCGGTGGCCGAGCCGATTCGAATACGGTAGCAGCGGATAACAGGCGGACGGCCGCGACGCCGCGAGCGTGGCCGGATCGAAGGAGTTCAGGATCGGCGTCGCGCGATGCCACAGGCCGGCGATGCAGCCGCCGAGATCGGGACGCAGCGCCAGACGCAGTGCACCGGCGTGAAGTTCGAAGGAAGGATGGGCAGGGGCGGTCATGGCACTCCGTGGGTGGCGCTCGTCAGTACCGTGAGGTCGTGATCAGCAGGTCGGCCTTCAAATAGTGGGCCCCTGCGATCGGATTGAAGTAATACGGCGCGACTTCCTCGAAGCCGAGCGATGCATACAACTCGCGCGCCGCTTCCATCTCGTCCAGCGTATCGAGCAGCATCGACGAATAGCCGTAGTGACGCGCCTCGTCGAGCAGCTGCTGCGCGAGCATGCGCCCGAGGCCGAAGCGGCGGAATGCCGGCCGCACGAACAGCCGCTTCATCTCGCAGGCATTCGCGTGGTCGCAATCGGGCAAGCCGCGCAACGCGCCGCAGCCGGCGAGTTCGCCGTCGACCCAGGCGAGCAGCAGTTGCCCGGAGGGCGGCGCATACACGCCCGGCAGGTCGGCGACCTCGGCATCGAAATCCTGGAAGCACAGGTCGATGTCCAGACTCTGCGCGTACTCCTGGAAGATCACGCGCGCCTCGTCGATCCGCGCCGGCGTGTCGGCACTCATGAGTTCGATCCGGGGCGATGACATCGGCAGGCGTCGGGGCGGAGTCGGGTCGGGCCAGTTTATCCCCCGAGCTTGACGATCCAGGTCACGAGCGCCGCACACCCCGCCGCGACGAGCAGCGCGAGTACGCGCGAACGGGGACGGTCGAGCGCCGCCGGCACGGCGGCGGGTAACAGCTTGTCGCCGGTCCACATCGGCCGGATCAGATCGTTCTTGCGCCGCCACAGATAGAACAGCACAGCCGCCACGTGCAGCAACGCGAGGCCGATGACGAGCCATTGGCCGAACGATTTGTGCCAGCCCGTCAGGCTGTTGCTGGTGGCAGACGAAACGAATTTGATCAGCGGCCCGGTGTTCGAGATCTCGTCGTCGGCG
>JBDSEG010000235.1:0-3180 GCA_039920165.1 Burkholderiaceae bacterium | reverse complement strand
GGCAGGCATCGATCACCTCGTTCAGGTTATGCGGCGGGATATTGGTCGCCATGCCGACCGCGATGCCGCCCGAACCGTTGACCAGCAGGTTCGGCAGCCGCGACGGCATGACCAGGGGCTCCTTCTCCGAGCCGTCGTAGTTGGGGCCGAAGTCGACCGTCTCCTTGTCCAGATCTGCAAGCATCTCGTGGGCGATCTTCGACAACCGGATCTCGGTGTAGCGCATCGCCGCGGCGTTGTCGCCGTCGACCGAGCCGAAGTTGCCCTGACCGTCGACCAGCATGTGACGCAGCGAGAAATCCTGCGCCATCCGCACGATGGTGTCGTAGACCGATTGGTCGCCGTGCGGATGGTATTTGCCGATCACGTCGCCCACGATGCGGGCCGACTTCTTATAAGGCCGGTTCCAGTCGTTGTTCAGCTCGTGCATCGCGAACAGTACGCGGCGATGCACCGGCTTCAGGCCGTCGCGAGCGTCGGGAAGCGCGCGCCCCACGATTACGCTCATCGCGTAATCGAGATAGGAACGCCGCATTTCCTCTTCGAGACTGGTCGGGAGTGTTTCCTTGGCGAACTGGGTCATGCGGGGGCGTCAAAAAAACAGGGCGCAAAGCGGTCTGCGAGCCCAACAGGCGATTCTAAGTGCCGCAGGTTGTCGCTATGAAGCAACATCGACGTCGTCCTCGCAGCGACGCGAAGCCAAAATCGGGCTGTGCGTAGGCCCTATGGCACAATCTGGCGACAGTGGACAACGCCCGTGGCATTGGGGTTTTTCATTACTTCCGATTTTAGTTCGGACGATTTTTGCAGGTAGTAACTGCGCCTTCTCTCGAGAGGAACAAACCATGAAGAAATTGAACAAGGTGGCATCGCTTTTCGCAACCGCTGCTCTCGCGTCCACGATGTCCGGCGCGTTTGCGCAAACGGCCGTCGATAACTGGGTGAGCAGCACCGGAATCGTCTGGAAGAACGGTACCAATGAACTGTGCTGGCGCGATTCCAACTGGACTCCCGCGACCGCGCATCCCGATTGCGATGGCGCGCTGAAGCCGGTCGCCATGGCCGCTCCGGCGCCTGCGCCGATGGCCGCCCCGGCCCCGGCCCCGGCCCCCGCGCCTGTCGCGCGGCCGGCACCCGTCCCGGTCCCCGTCCCGGCTGCGCCGGTGAGCGAAAAGGTCACCTTCGCTGCCGACGCCTTCTTCGACTTCGACAAGTCGGTCCTCAAGCCTGAAGGCCGGGCCAAGCTGGACGACCTGATCAGCAAGATGGGTGGCATCAACCTCGAAGTCATCATTGCTGTGGGCCACACCGACTCGGTCGGTACCGATGCCTATAACAACCGGCTCGCCGTGCGACGCGCCGAAGCGGTCAAGAACTACCTGACCAGCAAAGGCGTCGAGAAGAACCGCGTCTATACCGAAGGTAAGGGCGAGAAGCAGCCGGTCGCCGACAACAAGACGTCCGAAGGCCGCGCCAAGAATCGTCGCGTCGAGATCGAAGTGGTCGGTACGCGCGCCCGCAAGTAATAGTAGTAACTCGTTCCAGGAATACCCCGCCTCGGCGGGGTTTTTGTTTTTCATTTTGATTCTTGCGTGCGAGATATAAGATATTCCGTTTCTTGCCGCAGCACGGGATTGGCTACCATCGAAAACATGAGCAACGTCGATCCCCAGGAACTCGCCAAATTTAGCGAACTGGCCCACCGCTGGTGGGATCTGGAAAGCGAATTTCGACCCCTGCACCAGATCAATCCACTGCGCCTGGACTGGATCGACAGCCGGGCGCCCTTGCGCGGCCGGCAGGTGCTCGACGTCGGCTGTGGCGGCGGCATCCTGGCTGAATCGATGGCCGCGCGTGGCGCAACCGTGCTCGGCATCGACCTCGCCACCAAGCCGCTGAGGGTGGCGCAACTTCATGCGCTTGAAACCGGCGTCGATTCGGTTTCCTATCGAGAGGTATCGTCCGAGGCACTCGCTGCCGAGCAGCCCGGGCACTACGACACCGTGACGTGCATGGAGATGCTCGAGCACGTGCCCGATCCGGCGTCCGTCGTCGCCGCCTGCGCAGCGCTCGCCAAGCCCGGCGGTTGGTTGTTCTTCTCCACCATCAACCGCAACCCGAAGGCATTCGGGCTCGCGATCGTCGCGGCCGAGCATGTCCTCAAGCTCCTGCCCAAGGGGACGCATGAATATGCGAAGCTGGTGCGGCCGAGCGAACTCGCCCGCTGGTGCCGTGCCGTGGGAGTTAATCCAGTCGATGCCAGCGGACTCGAATACAACCCGCTCACGCGGCGCTATCGACTGTCCTCCGACACTGGCGTCAACTACATGATCGCGTGCAAAAAGCCGGCTTGAGCCTGACCAGCTCTGCGGCGCTGCTGTTCGATCTGGACGGCACGCTGGTGGACAGCGCTCCCGACCTGGCAGGGGCCGGCAACGAGATGCGGGTGGCGCGCGGCCTGGCTGCCTTGCCGCTCGCGCACTTTCGCCCGATGGTGGGCAGCGGCGCCCGCGGCATGCTGGGTCGGGCGCTCGATATCGGGCCCGACGCCGCAAATTTCATTACCCTGCGCGACGAGTTCCTCGACCGTTACGAGCGTCGCATGACGCAGGAAACCCGCATCTTCGATGGCATCCCGGCCGTGCTCGGCCACCTCGATGCGGCGCGGATTCCATGGGGCATCGTGACCAACAAGGCGACGCGATTCGCCCAGCCGCTGGTCGCCGGGCTTCGCGGCCTCGCCGGCGCCGCGACGCTCGTCTGCGGCGATACGACAGCAAACGCGAAGCCGCATCCGCAGCCGCTGCTCGAAGCCGCGCGCCGGCTGGGCGTCGCGCCCGACCGCTGCGTCTACGTCGGCGACGATTCGCGCGATGTCCAGGCCGGCAAGGCAGCGGGCATGATGACCATCGTGGCCGCCTGGGGCTACCTTGGCGCCGGCGAGCCGATCGAGGCATGGCAGGCCGACGCCATTGCCCAAAGCCCCACTGAGCTCTTGATTTTGCTGTCAACGCCTTAAACTATGCGTTCTGGGGCTGACCTGGCTTCGACGAGGGTGCGGAGTTGGAACAGGGCATGCCGAGCACCAGTTCGCTCGTAAATCCACTGGAAACAAAGTAACTGCGAACGATCAAACGTACGCCCTCGCCGCTTAAAACCGGTGAGCCTCGCAACAGCTTG
>JBDSEG010000234.1:0-15694 GCA_039920165.1 Burkholderiaceae bacterium | reverse complement strand
GGACCTCGGTGCCCGAGCTCTACCTGCTGATCATCTTCGCCTCGATCTTCCAGCCCTCGGTGCTGCTGCTGCTGGTGCTGCTGTCGCTGTTCGGCTGGGTCGGCCTGGCCGACTACACGCGGGCCGAATTCCTGCGCAACCGCTCGCTCGAATTCGTCAAGGCGGCGCGCGCGCTCGGCCTGTCGAACGCGCAGATCATCTGGCGCCACGTGCTGCCGAACTCGCTCACGCCGGTCATCACCTTCCTGCCCTTTCGCATGGGCGCGGCGATCATGAGCCTGGTCGCGCTCGACTTTCTCGGCATGGGCGTGCCGCCCACGGTGGCGTCGCTCGGCGAACTGGTCAAGCAGGGCAAGTCCAACCTTGACGCCTGGTGGATCATCTTCCCCACCTTCGCGCTGCTGGTGCTGACGATGCTGCTGCTGACCTTCATCGGCGACGCGCTGCGCGACGCCTTCGACACGCGCAAGTCATGACGGCTGCCATGGTCACTTCAGCGCCGCTTCTGGAAATCGAGCACCTGAGCGTGCGCTTCGGCGCCAGTACGGTGGTCAATGACATCTCGTTCACGATCGCGCCGGGCGAGAAATTCGCCCTGGTCGGAGAATCGGGTTCGGGCAAATCGATCACCGCGCTGTCGGTCCTGCGCCTCGTCGATGCCGCGGTCACGACGGGTGCCATCCGCTTCGACGGTGCCGACCTGATGGCCAAGTCGGAGCGCGAGATGCGCGGCATCCGCGGCGCCGCCATCGCGATGATCTTCCAGGAGCCGATGACCGCGCTGAACCCGCTGTACACGGTGGGCAACCAGATCGTCGAGGTGCTCGAACAGCACGAAGCGCTGCGGCCGAATGCGGCGCGCGCGCGCGCGATCGAACTGCTGGCGCGCACCGGAATCCCCGACCCGCAGCAGCGTATCGACGCCTACCCGCACCAGCTCTCGGGCGGCCAGCGTCAGCGCGCCATGATCGCGATGGCGCTCGCCTGCAGCCCGAAGCTGCTGATCTGCGACGAGCCGACGACCGCGCTCGACGTGACCATCCAGGCGCAGATCCTGGCGCTGCTCGACCAGCTGCAGGCCGAGATGGGGATGGCGCTGCTGTTCATCACCCACGACTTGAACCTGGTGCGCCGCTTCACGCACCGCGTCGGCGTGATGGAGCGCGGCAAACTGGTCGAGGTGGGCGGTACCGCGGCGGTCTTCGCCGACCCGCAGCATCCGTATACCCGCAAGCTGCTTGCGAGCCGGCCGCAGCGTGTGGTGCAGCCGGTTCCGGCCGACGCGCCGGTGCTGGTCGAGGCGCGCGATGTGGCGGTCGAATTCGTCACCTCGCAAGGCTGGTTTGCGAGGCGCCGTCTCGAGGCGGTCCGCGATGCGACGCTGCAGCTGCGGCGCGGCGAGACGCTCGGCATCGTCGGCGAATCGGGCTCGGGCAAGACCACGCTCGGGATGGCGCTGCTGGCCTTGCAGCCGATCGCCGCCGGCGAAATCCACATGGGCGGGCAGCGCATCGACGACGCCGACCGGGCTGCGCTGCGCGGCATGCGAAAGCGCATGCAGGTCGTCTTCCAGGACCCTTTTGCTTCGCTGAGTCCCCGCATGACGATCGGCCAGATCGTCGGCGAGGGCCTAGCGCTGCACCGCCCCGACCTCGGCCGCACCGAACGCGACGCCCTCGTCCTGCAGATGCTTGAAGAGGTCGGGCTGACCGCGGCGCTGGGCGTGGCCAACGTGCTGGAACGCTATCCGCACGAGTTCTCCGGCGGCCAGCGACAGCGCATCGCGATCGCGCGCGCTGTCGTGCTGCGGCCAGAGGTGCTGGTGCTCGACGAACCGACCTCGGCGCTCGATGTCTCGGTGCAGCAGCAGGTGCTGGCGCTGCTCGGCGACCTGCAGCGGCGCTACGGCATGAGCTATCTCTTCATCAGCCACGACCTGGCGGTGGTGCGCGCGATGTCGCACCGGGTGATCGTGATGAAGGATGGCGATGTGGTCGAACAGGGTGAGGCGGAGGCGCTTTTCGATGCGCCGCGGCACGCTTATACCCAGGCCCTGCTGGCGGCGGCGCACCTGGCCTGACCGACTGTTACCCCGGCCGGGCGGTGTGGTCGGCGAAGCGGATCCGGTATACCACCGGCTTGTCCGGATCCTGGAACCGAAGGACCCGATCTTGCCAGGTGAAGGGGGCGTCGAAGCCGTCGATCTGCATCGTCCCGTGCATAAGCACCAGCTCGAGCCGGCGATCACGCAACGTCAGGCGGTAGACGATATCGCTCACCTGCACCCGCGCCTGACCACGGGCCAGGCTGACCTCGGCCGGCCCGCAGCTCGGCGGATTGGCGTTGGTGGCGACGCACAGCTCGCCGTCGTAGTGGCCGTCGGTCGGTGCGCCGCGGACGATGCTGCAGGCCGCCACGGCGAGCGTGGCGAGCCCGATCGAGCAGCGCATCGCGACCACCATTTACTTCAGCAAGCCCTCGGCCCTCAGCGCCGCCTGCACCGCGGGTCGCGCGGCCATGCGAGCCTGGAAGGCGCTGAGGTTCTTCATGCCTGAAATATCGATGCCGGTGTTCTTGGTCCAGTTGGCGATCGTGAAGAGGTAGGCGTCGGCGACGCTGAAGTCATTGCCCATCAGATACTGCTTGCCTTCGAGCTGCTCGTCGACCCATTGCAGCTTGCCGGTCGCACGGGTGCGGATGATGGCCTTGCCGTCGTCGTTCATGGCCGGGTTGAACAGGCCGCCGATGCCCTTGTGGAGTTCGCTGGTGATGAAGTTGAGCCACTCCTGCAGGCGGTAACGCTCCATCGTGCCGTTGGCCGGGGCGAGCTTCTTGTCGGGCACCTTGTCGGCGATGTACTGGACGATGGCCGGGCCTTCGGTCAGGCGCTCGCCCTTGTCGAGTTCGAGCATCGGCACGTAGCCCTTGGAGTTGATGGCGTAGAAATCGCTGCCGTCCTCGAGCTTGTGGGCCTGCAGGTTGGCCTTGACCAGCTCGACCGGCAGGCCGGCCTCGCGCAGGACGATGTGGGGCGAGAGCGAGCAGGCGCCCGGGCTGTAATAAAGTTTCATGGCAATCCTTGGTCGGGAGTGAAGGGTCGGTCGGTCGCGGCCGGGAGCGCATTACACCGCTTTCGCGGCGACCTTGCCGGGTGCCCTGGTCGACCATGCCGGCGCTTCCGGATGCAAATCGTTTGAGCGCCGCATTCGGCCGGCTTGCACGCGACGCAGATCAACGGCGCTAGAGTGATTGCATGAACCCATCCGACTTTTCCCTTACCCGCTCGCGTCAGGTCGAACGCCTGGTGCGCGGCCAACCCACTTCGGACGGCGCCGGCGTCAAGCTGACGCGCGTGCTGACGCAGCCGCTGCAGCAGCGCCTCGATCCGTTCCTCATGCTCGACGCTTTCGGCAGCGATGCGGCGGGCGACTATATCGGCGGCTTTCCCGACCATCCGCACCGTGGCTTCGAGACCGTCACGATCATGAAGGCCGGCCGCATGCGCCACCGGGACAGGGTGGGCAATGTCGGCCTGCTCGAACCGGGCAGCGTGCAGTGGATGACCGCCGGGCGCGGCATCATTCATTCGGAAATGCCCGAGCAGCAGGAGGGCCGGATGGCGGGCTTCCAACTGTGGGTGAATCTCGCCGGCAAGGACAAGATGACGGCGCCGCAGTACCGCGACGTGCCGCCAGCCGAGGTGCCGGCGCTGCGGCTGGCCGACGGGGTCGAGATTCGCGTCATCGCCGGCGCGAGCCACGGCGTGACCGGCGCGGTGACACGGCCGACCACCGAGCCGATCGTGCTCGACCTGACGTTGCCGCCGGGTACGCGCTGCGATATCGAATTGCCGGCCGTGCACAACGCCTTCGTATACGTCTACGCCGGTGCGCTGCAGGTCGGCGACGACGAGATTGCAACGTCCGCGAGCACGGTCGACGTCGAGAGGATGGCGATCCTGGCGAACGACGCCCAGGCCGATGGCGTGCGGCTGGCCGCCGCCGATGCTGCAACGCCGACGCGGGTGCTGGTGGTGGCGGGCAAGCCGCTGCGCGAGCCGATCGCGCAATACGGCCCGTTCGTGATGAATACGCAGGCGCAGATCGAGCAGGCGCTGGCCGATTTCCAGCGCGGTGCACTCGCGGTGTAGGTCGTTCGCGCCGCAGCGTAGGCTACCCTTGCGCCTTTGCGACGAGGAGCCACGATGCCGCGAACCGTACTCGACGAAGGCCGCCTGCACCCAGCGATTCGCGACAAGGTTGTCAACCTGCATGCCGATATCGTCCACAACGTGCAGTCGGCGTCGATGTCGAACCCGGTGCTGGTGGTGGGCATGGCGCAGAACCCTTTCTGCCGCAAGGCGCGGGCCCGCCTCAAGGCGGCCGGCGTGGCGCACCACTATCTCGAATATGGCAGCTATTTCAGCCAGTGGCGCGACCGCAATGCACTGAAGATGTGGACCGGCTGGCCGACCTTTCCGATGGTGTTCGTCAAGGGCTCGCTGGTCGGCGGCGCCGACGAGATCGGCAAGCTCATCGACAGCGGCGAACTCAATCGATTGCTCGGCGAGTGAAGCCGGGGCCCTGGGCGGGAGCGCTCTGGGCCGGGCTGCTGGCCCTTGGCTCGGCGCTGCCGGCGGCCAGCGCGGCGCTCACCGAATGCCGCCTGCCGGGCCTTCGGCCTGCGGTGCAATGCGGCGTGCTGGAGCGCCCGCTCGACCCGGGGATGCCCGAGGCGACGCGGATCGAGATCCACTATGTCGTGGTGCCAGCGCTGGCGCGGCGCAAGCTTGCCGACCCGGTCTTTCTGCTTGCTGGCGGGCCGGGGCAAAGCGCGATCGATCTGGCGCCGCAGGTCATGCCGCTCTTTGCCCGGCTCAACAACCGGCGCGATATCGTCTTCGTCGACCAGCGCGGCACCGGGCGCTCCGCGCCGCTGGCTTGCGCCGACCAGCGGCGCGCGTCGCTCGCCGAGCAGGCTGACCCTTCCCGGCAGGCCAGCCGCCTGCTCGACTGTCTGCAGCGCTTGCAGGCCCTGCCGTATGGCGATCTGCGCCAGTACACGACCTCGATCGCGGTGCAGGACCTGGACGCGGTGCGCGCCGACCTGGGCGCTGCGCAGATCAACCTCGTCGGCGCCTCGTACGGGACGCGGGTCGCGCTTGAATACCAGCGCCAGTTTCCGCAGTCGCTGCGGCGCAGCGTACTCGACGGGGTCGCGCCGCCGGACATGGACCTGGTCGCGAGCGGGGCCATCGACAGCCGCAGCGCGCTCGACGCGATGTTTGCTGCCTGCTCTGCCGAAGCGGCTTGCCACGCGCGCTATCCGCGCCTGCACGACGACTGGAAGGCGCTGCTGGCGAGCTTGCCGAAGTCGATCGAGGTCGAGCATCCGATGACCGGCGCGATCGAGCGCCTGACGTTCACGCCCGAGATGCTGCTGGGCATCGTTCGGGGTCCGCTGTATGCGCCGTCGCTGGCTGCGGCGCTGCCGGCTGCCATCGACGCGGCGACGCGCGGCGACTGGCGCGGGCTGACGGGCGTCGGCAGCTTGTTGCAGCAGCGCCGCGGTGCGGAACTCGCGATGGGAATGCATCTGTCGGTTGTTTGCGCCGAGGACCGTGCATCGCTCGGGGTCGATCGGGCGCTCGCCGAGTCGGCGGACGAAGGCGCCGCGCGCTTGTACCGCCAGGTCTGTGCCGCGTGGCCGAGAGGCGATGTGAGCGCCGGCTTCTATGCAATGTCAAGCGCGCGTTCGCCGGTTCTGTTGCTCAGCGGCGGGCTCGATCCCGCGACGCCGCCGCGCCACGCCGAGCGTGTCGCGCGCGCCCTCGGTCCGCTCGCCCGCCATACCGTCGTGGCCAACGCCGGCCATGGCGTGATGGCGCTGCCGTGCCTGCGCGACGCGGTCTTTCGCTTCATCGATGCCGCCGATGCGGTGGAGGCGACCGGTGTTGACCTTGCCTGTGCGCGCGACGTCCCGCGCCCGCCGGCTTATCTGCCGCTGACGGGCGGCTCGCCGTGATCGAAGCGGCCGGCCTGGCCAAGCGGTTCCGCGTCGCCGCCGCACGGCGCGGGCCGTCGGCGCGCCGCGCCGAGCCGGTCTACGTCCATGCCGTGAGCGATATTTCCTTCCTCGCGCCGGATGCCGCGATTACCGGACTGCTCGGCCCGAACGGCGCCGGCAAGACCACCAGCCTGCGCATGCTGGCCGGCCTGATCGCGCCTGACGCGGGGCGGATGACGGTGGACGCGGTGGATGTCGCGACGCGGCCGCGCGCCGCACTGGCGCGCTTGGGCGTGCTGTCGGATGCGCGCGGCCTGTACCCGCGCCTGACCGCGCGCGAGAACATCGTGTACTACGGCCGGCTGCATGGCATGCCGGTCGATGCGGCGCACGCGCGGGTCGAAACGCTGGCGCGGATGCTCGACATGGCGGCCCTGCTGGACCGCCGTGCCGAGGGCTTCAGCCAAGGCGAGCGCATGAAGACGGCGCTCGCACGCGCGCTCGTCCACGATCCGCCGAATATCGTTCTCGACGAGCCTACCAACGGACTCGACGTCTTGGCAACGCGGGCGTTGCGAGAAAGCTTGCGCTTACTTCGAACGCCAGAGGGCGGTTCGAAGTGCGTCCTCTTTTCGAGCCACGTCATGTCGGAGGTCGAGCGCCTGTGCGACCGCGTCGTCATCGTTGCGCACGGTCGCACGGTGGCCGCTGGCACGGTGCCCGAGCTGCTCGACCAGACTGGCCAGACCGATTTCGAGGAAGCGTTCGTGACCCTGGCATTCGGGCCGTCGACGCAGATCGAGGTACCGGCATGAGTTTCGATGCGGGTGCGGTCGTGCACGGCCTGACCGTATTACGCAAGGAATTGCGCGACGCGCTACGCGATCGGCGGACCTTGGCGACAGTGCTGCTGTCGGCGGTACTTCTCGGGCCGCTGGCGCTGGTTGCGATGTCGATGCTCGTCGCGACGCTCGAGGCCCAGGCCGATCAGCGCGAGGTGCGCGTGGCCGGCCTCGCTCAGGCACCCACGCTGCGCAACTATCTTGAGCGCCAGACCTACCGCGTGACCGAGGCGCCGACCGACTATGCGGCGCGCCTGCACGATGCTAGCTTGGCCGATCCGGTGGTGGTGGTGCCGGCAGACTTCGAGACCGCGCTGCAACGCGGCGACGCACCGCTGCTGGAGATCGTTTTCGACAGCGCGAATACCCGCTCGCGCTCGGCCGCCGGGCGGGTCGAACAACTGCTGGCCGGATTCGCGCGCGAGCGAAGCACATTGGCGCTGGCGCTGCGCGGCATCTCGCCCGAATTGTTGGAGCCGGTGCGCACCGAGGAACGCGACCTCGCCAGCAGCCAGAGCCGGGCCACCCAGATCACCGGGCTGCTGCCGTTCTTCGTGCTGATGGCGGTGCTGTACGGCGCGCTCAATGCTGCGCTCGATACGACGGCCGGTGAGCGCGAGCGCGGTTCGCTCGAACCGCTGCTCATGAACCCGGCGCCGCCTTGGGCGCTGGTGCTCGGCAAATGGGGTGCGGTCGCGATCGTCAGCATGCTGATCGCTGTGCTGAGCTGTTTCAGTTTCCTCCCCGGCCAATGGGTCCTGCGCAGCGATACGCTCGCGGCGCTGTTCCAGTACGGGCTGCGCGAGGCCGGCTGGTTCATCGTCGTGCTGCTGCCATTTGCCGCGGCAATGTCGGCGCTGCTGATGGCAGTTGCGATCCGCTGCAAATCGTTCAAGGAGGCGCAGGCCAGCGCGACGGTGGTGATATTGGTCGCTTCGCTGCTGCCGCTGGCGGGCCTGTTCAACCTGGGTGCGGAGTCGTCCTGGCAGTTGTGGGTTCCGGCGCTGGCGCAGAGCACCCTCATGACGCGGGTGCTGAAGGGTGAAGACCTGAGTGCGGGCCAGGTGCTGCTGCCATCGCTCGTATGTCTGGCGCTCACCGCCGTCGGCGTGGCCTATGTGGCGCACCGCCTCCGCGCGGCGGCGGTGCGATGACGCTCGCCCTCGACTGGCGCTGGAAGCGCTTCGACGCGCTCTCCGTTCGTGAGCTTCAGTACATCCTGCGGGCGCGTCAGGAAGTGTTCGGGCTCGAGCAGAATTGCGTCTATCTCGATATCGACGGCTGCGACGAAGATGCGTTCCACTTGGCCGCGTGGTCCGACGAGCGCGCCGTGCCGCTCGCGTATGCCCGCTGGCTCGACCCGGGCGTCAAATATGCCGAGCCGTCGCTCGGCCGCGTGATCACGACCGGCACCGCTCGAGGTACCGGGCTCGGCCGCGAGTTGGTGCGCCGGGCGCTGGAAGCGGGCGCTCGCATCCATCCGGGCCTCGGGGTGCGGATCGGGGCGCAGAGCCGACTCGAACGGTTCTACACGGACTTCGGCTTCGTCGTCGTCGGCGAGCGCTATATCGAGGACGGCATTCCCCACATCGAGATGCTGCGAGCGGCCGACCCTTCAGTCTGACGAGGGGCCGGGTTGCCTACAATTCCGCTTGCTCAAAAAACAGCCAGCGCCATGAATTTCCCCAGGCAGTTCGATGTGATCGTGGTGGGTGGTGGACACGCCGGGACCGAGGCCGCGCTGGCGGCGGCGCGGATGGGCGCGGCCACCTTGCTGCTCACCCACAATATCGAGACGCTCGGCCAAATGAGCTGCAACCCCTCGATCGGCGGTATCGGCAAGGGCCATCTGGTCAAGGAAATCGACGCCCTGGGCGGCGCGATGGCCGCGGCGACCGACGAAGCCGGTATCCAGTTCCGCATCCTGAACGGTTCAAAGGGACCGGCCGTGCGCGCCACGCGAGCCCAGGCCGACCGGCTGCTCTACAAGGCTGCCATTCGGACGAGGTTGGAGAACCAGCCTAACCTCTGGCTGTTTCAGGGCGCATGCGACGACCTCTTGCTGCAGGGGGATCGCGTCGCCGGCGCGGTGACGCAATCAGGCATCCGCTTCACCGGTCGGACCGTCGTGCTCACCGCAGGCACCTTCCTTGACGGCAAGATCCATATCGGGCTGCAAAGCCATTCGGCCGGACGCGCCGGCGACCCGCCGGCGATCACGCTGTCAGCGCGCCTGAAGGAGCTTCGCCTGCCGCAAGGTCGGTTGAAGACGGGGACGCCGCCGCGCCTGGACGGGCGCTCCATCGATTTCACCCGGCTGGCCGTGCAGCCGGGCGACGGCATGCCCGGCGCGGACGGCACCGCGCCGAAGGGTTCGGTGCCGGTGTTCAGTTTTCTCGGCCGCGCCGAACAGCACCCCCACCAGCTTCCGTGCTGGATCACCCACACCAACGAACGCACGCACGAGATCATCCGCTCCGGATTCGACCGCAGCCCCATGTTCGCCGGTGTGATCGAAGGCGTCGGGCCGCGCTACTGCCCGAGCATCGAAGACAAGGTGAACCGCTTTGCCGACAAATCGGCGCACCAGATCTTCCTCGAACCCGAAGGGCTGACGACGCACGAGATCTACCCGAACGGCATCTCGACCTCGCTGCCCTTCGATATCCAACTCGCAGCCGTGCGATCGATGGTCGGGCTGGAAGAGGCGCACATCCTGCGGCCGGGCTATGCCATCGAATACGACTATTTCGATCCGCGCGAACTGCGACCCAACTTCGAGACGCGCGCCATAACGGGTTTGTTTTTCGCTGGGCAGATCAATGGAACGACGGGCTACGAAGAGGCTGCGGCGCAAGGGCTGTTCGCGGGCATCAATGCGGTCTTGCAGGTTCGTGGCGAGGCACCGTGGTTGCCGCGCCGTGACCAAGCCTATATCGGGGTGCTGGTCGACGATTTGATCGGCAAGGGCGTCACCGAGCCCTATCGGATGTTCACTAGCCGGGCCGAATTCCGTCTCCAGCTCCGAGAAGACAACGCCGACCTCCGTTTGACCGCGATGGGACGCGAACTCGGTTTGGTCAACGACGCGCGCTGGGGTGCCTTCGCGCGCAAGCGTGACGCTGTTTCACGTGAAACACAGCGGCTTCAATCCACATGGGTGAGCCCACGAAACGTCCCCAGTGTCAACGCGGGGGCGATTCTCGGAAAAGCGATTGAGCACGAATACACGCTGGCTGAACTTTTGCGTCGTCCAGCCGTTGATTTCGACGCCATGGCTGAGATCGACCAGCTGGCACACCCGGAGACGAGCGTTTCACGTGAAACACTCGAACGGGAGTTCGGGAAATCACTCGCCGCGGAAATCGTCGCTCAGGTCGAGATCTCGACCAAATATTCCGGCTACATCGGCAAGCAGCTCGAAGAGATCGAGCGCGCAGCCTTGTCCGAGTCGACGCCGCTGCCGGACGATTTCGATTACGCCGGCGTGCGCGCTCTCTCGTATGAGGTTCGTCAAAAGCTGTCTTCGCAGCGACCGGCAACGCTGGGGGCGGCGGCCCGTATATCGGGTGTCACGCCAGCGGCAATCTCGCTGTTGCGGGTGCATCTGAAGAAGCGATCGCGCTCCACGACCAGGGCCGATCTTGCCGCCTGACGGCGCGCCCGAGGGGCCGGCCCTCGACTCAAGCCTGCGTCGCGCCTGCGACGCCTTGCAACTTGAGGTGTCCCTACCGCAGCAGGCGGCGCTGCTGGCCTACCTCGGGTTGCTGCGAAAATGGAACGCGACCTACAACCTTACCGCCGTCCGCCAACCGGACCGCATGCTCACCCACCATATCGTCGATTCGCTGTGCGTCGTCGCGCCCTTGCGCAGGCATTTGCAGACGGCAACGGTCCGTCACGTGGCGGACGCGGGGAGCGGCGCCGGCTTGCCCGGCGCGGTCCTGGCGCTGATGTGCCCCGACTTTCACGTCACTTGCGTCGACTCGGTCGGAAAAAAGGTCGCGTTCGTTCGGCAGGTGGCGGCCGAGGTGCCCATCCCGAACTTGCGTGCGGTCCATTCCAGGCTGGAGCGGCTGCGCGAACCTCGCTCAGAGGTGATCACCTCGAGGGCTTTCGCGACGCTGGCCGATATGGTGGAGGCGACCCGACATCTGCTGGCCCGCGAGGGCGTGTGGCTAGCAATGAAGGGCAAGCTGCCAACCTCGGAAATCGCCGCCCTTCCGGCGGACGTGGAAATGTTTCACGTGGAACGTCTGTCGGTTCCCGGGCTGGACGCTGAGCGTTGCCTGGTGTGGTTACGGCACAAGGCCGCGCTCTAGAATCGCGAGCCGCTGTGAGCGGCAACTTCGATCGCGTCTGCGAAAGCGCACATGGCCAGAATTTTCTGTGTCGCCAATCAGAAGGGCGGCGTCGGCAAGACCACAACGTGCGTGAATCTCGCGGCGGGGCTGGCGCAGCTCGGCCAGCGCGTCTTGCTCGTGGACCTGGATCCGCAAGGCAATGCCACGATGGGTTCGGGTATCGACAAGCGAGCCCTCGAACTCACGGTCTATGACGTGCTTCTGGAGAATTCCACCGCACTGGAAGCACGCCAGCGCAGTGCCAAGGGCGGCTACGACGTCGTAGGCGCGAACCGCGAATTGGCCGGCGCGGAGGTTGAACTGGTCGACCTGGAACGGCGCCAGGAGCGACTGCGTGGCGCCCTCGTGGCGATCGGCGGTGAGTACGACTTCATTCTGATCGACTGCCCGCCCTCACTCAGCCTGCTCACCTTGAACGGCCTGTGCTGCGCGGACGGCGTCGTCGTTCCGATGCAATGCGAATATTTCGCCCTCGAAGGCTTGAGCGACCTGGTCAATACGATTCGCCAGGTCCACGCCAATCTCAACCCGCAACTCCAGATCATCGGCCTTGTGCGGGTTATGTTCGACGCGCGGATCACGCTGCAGCAGCAGGTCAGCGAGCAGCTCAAATCGCATTTCGGCGAGAAGGTCTTCGACACCGTGATTCCGCGCAATGTTCGCCTGGCCGAGGCGCCGAGCTACGGCCTTCCTGGCGTGATTTTCGATCCCAGCTCAAAGGGGGCGGTCGCTTTCGTCGAGCTCGCGCGCGAAATGCTGCGCCGGAATGAGTCTTCACCCGTGCGGATGTAGGCGCATGCTCACTGCCAACCCCGCATTCCAGCTCGATTTGCTGTCCCGTATCGAAGATGCCGGGATGAACGCGAGTGCGCCGCCTCAGCAGCGGTGGGTCGACGGCTGGCTGCTCCGCTACTCGCCCGGCAAGGCCAAGCGCGCGCGCTGCATCAATGCGGTAGCCGAAGGCCGGCTACCGCTCGCCGACAGGCTCGGCCTGTGCAGAAGCGTTTTTTTGGCCTGCGAGCTCCCGCTTTTGGTGCGGCTCACGCCTTTTACGCGACCGGCTGAACTCGACAGCGTGCTCGCCGGCATGGGGATGACGCAGCTCGACGATACGCGGGTGATGGTGCTCGCGGGACTGAAGCGGATCGACACCGTCGGTCCGGGGCCGGGCACTGTCCGCCCGCTCGCGCTTGCGGCCTTCGCTCAATGCGTCGGGCTAATGCGGGGCTCGCCGCTGGCTCAGCGCCAGGCGCACGCCGAACGCCTGCTCAGCGCGCCGGTTCCTTTCCATGCGTTCGAGATGCAGCTCGACGGCCACGTCGTGGCCTGCGGGCAGTTCGCCCTCGAAGGCGACCTGGTCGGCTTGTACGACATCTACACCACGCCGCAGGCGCGCGGACGCGGCATCGCCTCACGCCTGTGCGCGCACCTGCTGAACGAGGCGTACGCGCGCGGCGCGGCGCACGCCTACCTGCAGGTCGAAGCCGAGAACCATGCCGCGCGCGCTGTGTACCAGCGCCTGGGTTTCGCGGACGCCTACGCCTATCACTACCGCGTCGAGCTGCCCGAGTCGGCTTTCACGCCGCTTTGACCTGCACACTGAGTCCGGTCGCCTCGTCCAAGCCGAGGTGCAGGTTCATGCATTGCACCGCCGCACCGCTAGCACCCTTGCCGAGGTTGTCGAGCCGGGCCATCAGCATGGCTTGCGTATCGCTCGCGAAGACGAACAGGTCGACCCGATTGCTGCCGTTGCACGCCTGCACGTCGAAGTAGCCGGCCTCGAGCGTCGCCGGGTCGCGCAGCGGCATCACGCGAACGAATGTCTCGCCGGCATAGTGACGCTTCAGCGCGCCATGCAGCGCTTCGGGCGTGCTCTGCCTGGGCAACTGAGCGAGCTGCAGCGGCACGCTGACCGACAAGCCCTGGTAGAAATTGCCGACGATCGGCTGGAATACCGGTGCCACGGCGAGCCGGCTGTGCGCCGTCATCTCGGGCAGGTGCTTGTGCGCGAGCGTCAAGGCATACGGCCGCGGCGCTGCCAGGCCGGCGTCTTCGGCCGCCTGGTATTGCTCGATCATCTTCTTGCCGCCGCCTGAATAGCCGGTGAGCGACGTGGCGCTGAGGGTCGTCTCGCGCGGCACGAGGCCGGCGTCGACCAGCGGGCGAACCAGCATGATGAAGGCGCTCGCGTGGCAGCCCGGGTTGGCGATGCGCTTGCCTGCGCGAATCGCATCGCGCTGTCCTGGCGCGAGTTCGGGCAGCCCATAGGCCCAGCCGGGCTGGGTGCGGTGCGCCGTGCTCGCATCGATGAGGCAGGTGCGCGGATTCGTCACGAGCGCCACCGCCTCGCGCGCCGCCGCGTCCGGCAGGCACAGGAAGGCGACGTCGGCGGCGTTCAGCAACCGGGCGCGTTCGCCCGCATCCCTGCGTTTGTCGGCAGCGATTCGCAGCACTTCGATATCGCTGCGTTGCGCCAGATATTCATGGATGCGGAGTCCGGTCGTTCCCTCTTGGCCGTCGACGAAGGCGAGGTAAGTCATGCCTGTTTCCTTGGGTGTGAGGCAAAAGGATAAGACAATTCACCCATGGCGACGAAGAAACCCAAGGGCCTCGGCCTCGGCCTCGAAGCGTTGTTGGGTCCCCGCATCAGGGAGCCCGGCGAAGCGGGCTTTCAGGGCGACGGGCTGCCGACCACGCTCAAGCTCGCCCAGTTGGCGCCTGGCCGCTATCAGCCGCGCACCCGCATGGACGAGGGATCGTTGTACGAACTCGCCGAAAGCATCAAGGCACAGGGCGTGATGCAGCCGATCCTGGTGCGCCCGCTCGGCGGTGAGCGCTACGAAATCATCGCTGGCGAGCGCCGCTGCCGCGCCGCGAAGCTGGCCGGGCTCGATCAGATTCCGGTGCTCGTCAAGGACGTACCCGACGAAGCTGCCGCTGCGATGGCGCTGATCGAAAATATCCAGCGCGAAGATCTGAACCCGCTCGAAGAAGCCCAAGGCCTGAAGCGGCTCACCGATGATTTCAGCCTCACCCACGAGCAGGCGGCGCAGGCGGTGGGTCGATCGCGCAGCGCGGCCAGCAACCTGCTGCGCCTGCTGCACCTGACCGAGCCGGTGCAGCAACTGCTGATGGCCGGCGATATCGACATGGGTCACGCGCGCGCGCTGCTCGGCCTGCAGGGCGCACAGCAAATCCTCAGCGCCACCGAGATCGTCACCAAGAAGCTCAGCGTACGCGATGCTGAGCGTCTGGTAGCGCGCGCCGGTATCAGCAACGGGCGCCAGGCGCCCTTGTTGCGCGCGCGCTCGGCCGACAAGCCGCGCGATCTGCTGCGCATCGAGCAGACCTTGTCCGATGCCTTGACCGCAAGCGTCGAGATCCGCGTCAAGAAGCGGTCCTCGCGCGGCGAACAAGGCGAGGTCGCGATCCAGTTCGGCTCGCTGGACGAATTGAACGGGCTGCTCGACAAGCTCGGGCTTGCCAGCGCCTGAACCGTCGCGGGGCACGGGCAGCGCACCGTGCTGATTTTTCGCAACGCACATTCAACCGATCTCACGATCGGCACGTTAATTGCGAAGCGCGCTGCGTCGGCTGGTTGCAGAATTGAACCGAAGCTGACCCGCTATTCGGGGTATGGCCGACAGCGGTTTGCTGCAAGCATTGGAAGACGGACGAGAAGCTGATCGATTGGAAAGCTCTGATGGAGCCCAAGGGACTTCATCAGAACTTCCCTCCGCGGGATAGGCCCCGTGGTCCCGATGTACAGGAGATCAGCATGGACGTCATCACCAGTTTCGCCGCGCGCTTCGAGCGCACGCGCGAAGAAGAACTTTCCCTCGAAGACTACCTGGCCGAATGCAAGCGCAACCCGGTCGCCTACGCCACGGCGTCCGAGCGCATGCTCAAGGCGATCGGCGAGCCGCAGACGGTCGACACGCGCAACGAGCCGCGGCTATCGCGCCTGTTCGCCAACAAGGTCATCAAGATCTACCCCGCGTTCGCCGAGTTCTACGGCATGGAGGACGCGATCGAACAGGTCGTCTCGTATTTCCGCCACGCCGCGCAGGGGCTCGAAGAGCGCAAGCAGATCCTGTATCTGCTCGGCCCGGTGGGGGGCGGCAAGTCGTCGATCGCCGAACGCCTGAAGCAGCTGATGCAGGAAGTGCCCTTCTATGCAATCAAGGGCTCGCCGGTCAACGAGTCGCCGCTCGGTCTGTTCGATCTGGTCGAGGATGGGCCGATCCTGGAAAAGGAATACGGCATCCCGCGCCGATACCTGCAGCGCGTGCTGTCGCCGTGGGCCGTCAAGCGGCTCGAGGAATACGGCGGCGACATCCGCAAGTTCAAGGTCATGCGGCGCTTCCCGTCGGTGTTGAAGCAGGTCGGCATCGCCAAGACCGAGCCGGGCGACGAGAACAACCAGGACATCAGCTCGCTGGTCGGCAAGGTCGATATTCGCAAGCTCGAGACTTATGCGCA
>JBDSEG010000233.1:0-34690 GCA_039920165.1 Burkholderiaceae bacterium | reverse complement strand
TTGTCGATGCTGCCGGTCGGGCACGGGGAGATGCACGCCATGCACAGGTTGCAGACCGCCGCATCGACGACGTAATTGTTTGAGTCGTGCGTGATCGCCTTGACCGGACAGATCGCCTCGCAGGTGTTGCAGCGAATGCAGATCTCGGGATCGATCAGGTGCTGCTTGATGACGATGACGTCGGACGCGTCCATACCGTTGTCTCCGCCGGCCCGTGTGTCAGTTGAACCGAACGTAGTCGAAGTTGACCGGCTGGCGGTTGATGCCCATCACCGGCGGCGCGATCCAGTTGGCGAATTTGCCGGGCTCGACGACGCGGCCCATCAGGCTCGAGACATAGGCCCGGTCTTCGGCACTCGGCAGCCACTCGTCCTTCTTCGCGGCCCATTCGGCCTCGCTCACCACGCGTCCGTCGGGCGATATCTTCGCGCCGGCCAGCGCGCCGATATTGCGGTGGAACGCCTTGTGCGGCGTCGTCAACTTGAACGGGATGCCGGCCTTCTCGATCACCTTGTTCCAGCGGCCCACGCCGGCGACGCTGTCCTTGATGTAGTCGTCGCGCAGCACTTCGTTCAGCGCATTGAGCATCGGCACTTCACGCTCGACGAGCTGGCCGCCGTTGGGTCCATTCACGACCGACAGCACCTTGTAGGTCTGCCCGCGCAGCTGGTGGTCGTCCATGCGCTTGCCTTCCTCGTAGCGGCCTTTCAGGCCGGTGCTGTAGAAGGTCGCAGCATTGCTCGACTCGTCGGCGCCGAAAAGGTCGATCGTGACGCTGAAGTGGAAGTTGAGATAGCGCTGGATCGTCGGCAGGTCGATCACGCCGGCGGCGCGCAGCTTGGTGGCGTCGTCGGTCTTCAGTTCGTTCATCGCCGCGCAGGTGCGGTTGATGATGCGGCTGATGCCCGACTCGCCGACGAACATGTGGTGAGCCTCCTCGGTCAGCATGAACTTGGTCGTTCGCGCGAGCGGATCGAAGGCGCTCTCGGCCAGCGCGCACAGCTGGAACTTGCCGTCGCGGTCGGTGAAATATGTGAACATGAAGAAGCTGAGCCAGTCGGGCGTCGGCTCGTTGAAGGCCTGCAGGATGCGCGGGTTGTCCTCCTGGCCGCTGCGGCGCTGCAAGAGTGCCTCGCCTTCCTCGCGGCCGTCGCGGCCGAAATGCTTGTGCAGCAGGTAGACCATCGCCCACAGGTGACGACCTTCCTCGACATTGATCTGGAACAGGTTGCGCAGGTCGTACATGCTCGGCGCGGTGGCGCCCAGGTGGCGCTGCTGCTCGACGCTGGCCGGCTCGGTATCACCTTGCGTGACGATGATGCGGCGCAGGTTGGCGCGGTATTCGCCGGGCACGTCGGTCCAGGCGGCTTCGCCCAGGTGGTCGCCGAAATGGATCTTGCGGTCCTTCTCGCCAGGGTTGAGGAAGATGCCCCAGCGGTAGTCGGGCATCTTCACGTGGCCGAACTGGGCCCAGCCCTCGGGGTCGACGCTGGTGGCGGTGCGCAGATACACATCGTGATTTTGCGTGCCGTCCGGCCCCATATCGTCCCACCACGAGAGAAAGCTCGGCTGCCACTGCTCGAGCGCGCGCTGCAGCGTGCGGTCCTCTGCGAGGTTGACGTTGTTGGGGATCTTGTCGGTGTAGTTGATGCTGCTCATGGGAGTTCCTTAAACACGGTTCCAGTCGAATGCCGCCTTGTCGCCCTTGCCGTAGACCTTGAGCGCGCCCTTGTCGCCGACCGCGTTGGGGCGCTGGAAGATCCAGTTCTGCCACGCTGTCAGCCGGCCGAAAACACGGGTGAACATGTTCTCGGGGCCGTTGAAGCGCAGGTTGGCCTCCATGCCGGTAAGGGCGTCTGGGCTCATCGAGACGCGCTCCTCGATCGCGATGCGCGTCTCGTCGGCCCAGTCGATATCGTCGGGGTTGCTGGTGACGAGGCCGACCGCGAACGCGGCGTCGGCGTCGAGCGGCTTGCCGACCAGCGCGCGCACCGCATCCAGCGCAGGCTGCTCGTCGTAGAAGCGGCGCTGCAAACGGCTCTGACCGGTGACCATCGGGTACAGGCTCGATCCGCTCGCGAGGTTGGCATCGCCCACCGTGATCTTAGGTGCCTTCGCGGCATCGTCGGGCAACG
This sequence comes from Burkholderiaceae bacterium, assembly GCA_039920165.1. Taxonomy (GTDB): domain Bacteria; phylum Pseudomonadota; class Gammaproteobacteria; order Burkholderiales; family Burkholderiaceae_C; genus JBDSEG01. The sequence goes on along the minus strand of JBDSEG010000233.1, from coordinate 32,555 downwards.
CGAGCTGGTAGCTGCGGTCGCAGGCGAGCGCCAGTTCGAGCAGCGTCCCGGCGAAGCACGAGCCGGGCTCGATCAGCGCGAACAGGCTGCGCGATGAAAGGTCGAGCCGGCTGAAGGTGCGGCGCAGGAGGCCGATGGTCTCGCGCACCAGCCAGTGATTGGCGTTCGCGACCAGCGTCGCGTCGACCGCCAACACGGCGGCGGCGTCGCCCTGAGTCTTGACGAGCCAGGTGCCGATCTCGGGCTCGCTGGTGCGCATCTCGAGGATCGCATCTTCGAGTTCGCGGGCCATCTGCAGCGGGTACCAGCCGGAGCCGGCTGCTTCGATGCCGGCGCTATCGGTTGGCTGCGCGCCGCTCGGTCCCTTCACGGTCAAGCTTGCGGTGCGCTTCGCGCGGTCGATCTCAACCTCGACAAACGGATAGCGGATCGAATCGGCTTCAACCGTTCGTGCCAGCGGCGGCAAGATGACGCCCTGGCCGTCCGCCGGGCGGTCGCTTTGCGCGGCGAGTTGCAGCGCGCGCTCCTGCACCTTGGCGGCAAACGCGGCGGGCTTGGCGATATCGTCGACCAGCCGCCAGTCCTTCGCCTTCTGTCCGCGAACGCCTTCGACGCTGGTGCAGAAGAGATCGGCGAGGTCGTGGCGCACCTTCTTCTTGTCGGTCACGCGGGTCAGGCCGCCGGTGCCAGGCAGCACGCCGAGCAGCGGCACTTCGGGCAGGCTGACGGCGCTGCTGCGATCGTCGACCAGGATGATCTCATCGCACGCCAGCGCGAGTTCGTAGCCACCGCCTGCACAGGCGCCGTTGACTGCGGCGAGAAATTTCAGGCCACTGTGCGCGCTGCTGTCTTCGAGGCCGTTGCGCGTCTCGTTCGTGAACTTGCAGAAGTTCACCTTCCAGGCGTGGCTCGAGACCCCGAGCATGAAGATATTGGCGCCTGAGCAGAAGACCTTTTCCTTGGCGCTGGTGACGACGACGGTGCGCACTTCGGGGTGCTCGAAGCGGATGCGGTTGACCGCATCGTTCAGTTCGATATCGACCCCAAGGTCGTAGCTGTTGAGCTTCAGCTTGTAGCCGGAGCGCAGGCCTGCGTTCTCATCGAAATCGGCGGCCAGCGTCGCGACCGGGCCTTCGAATTTGAGCTTCCAGTGGCGGTACCGGCCGGGATGGGTCTGGTAGTCGACGCGATCGGTCAGGGTCATGTTGGCCTCCGAAAGGGAAGTAAAGTGCTCATCACGCTGAGCGATAAATGCACTTTACGGCATTAGTTGATTGTAAGTCAAGCACTTTAATGCTATTTAAATTTCACCTATCAAGCGGAATTCGAAAGCGCCTTGCGCACGATCGTGCGCAAGGCGAGGAAGGTCGGCTGGAGCAGCGCGGCGCTCGTATCGAGATGAAATTCGGCCTTCGAGTAGAAGGCGGCCCGACCGGCCAGGATGCCCTTCAGATCCTGCATCGCCTCGCGATTGCCGGCCATCGGCCGCAGGTCACCCTGCGCCGCAACCCGCTGCATATGGTCCTCGGGTTCGGCCTGCAGCCACACCGTCGTGCAGTGCGCGAGCAGCAGGTTGAACGACGCCGGGTCAGACACCAGCCCGCCGGGCGTTGCGATTACCGCCTCGGGGTAGATCTGGATCGCTTCCTCCATCGCCCGGCGCTCGTAGCGCCGGTAGGCGTTCTGGCCGTACAGGGCCTGGATCTCGTTGATCGAGCACCCGGCGAACTTCTCGATCTCGCGGCTGAGCTCGACGAACGGAAATCCCAGGTCCTCGGCCAGCATCGCGCCGAGCGTGGATTTGCCCGCACCGCGCAGCCCCACCAGGGCCACGCGCGAACTGCGCTGCGAAGGCCCCTTGCCGTGCGCGCCGCCGGTGCCCAGCAGTTCGCCGACCGACTCGCGCACGCGACGCAGCGTCGTCTCGTCGCTGTGCTCGAGCAACTCGCGGATCATCAGCCACTCGGGCGAGCTCGTGGTCGCATCCCCGAGCAACTCCGCCAGGCTCGCCTTCAAGGCCTGCGCCACCTGCAGGAGCACCAGTACAGAAGCATTGCCGACGCCGTATTCCAGATTCGCGAGGTGCCGTTCCGAGACATCGGCCGCGGCGGACAAGGCTTTGCGCGTCATGCCGCGGCGCGAGCGCAGGGCGCGGACGCGCTCGCCGAGGCCGACCAGAAACGGGTGCTTGGTCGCGACCGTTTCGTGGGGATCGTCGACGCTGGTTCGCGGCGCCGCCAAGCCCGACGGTACCGGGTGGGTGAGCGCGATCGCGGTAGGTGTTAACGTCATAGAAGGCAGTATATTGCTTGACACGATGGGCGAGTGGCCATAGAGTTCTTTCAAGCACCATACTGCAAGTTGCGCCGGCCGACAAGTTCTCATCAAGTTCGCGACAAATCGCTCAAGCGCCGGATCGCCAGTTCAAGAAACCGGGGAAATCAAGATGATGTCATCGCCATCCGATGCCGCGAGCCAGATCACGCCCGAAAGCTTCAAGGCCCGACTTGTCTCGCTCACGTCGCAACTCGCCGGCCGGCCGCTGGACGCTGCGCTCGACCACTGGCTCAACACCCACCACGGCGCAGGCAGCACCACCTATTCCGAGCTCGAGGCGGCGTGCCGGGTCGGCGTGGAGGCGGGCTGGTTGTGCGAGCGCGAAGGCGTCGGCATTCGCTATGGCCGCATCTTCAAGCCCGCGCCCGATCTGCACGGATTTTCGGTCGACGTCGTCGACATGCGCGATATCGCCGGCCCGCACCACAGCCATCCGCTCGGCGAGATCGACCTCGTGATGCCGCTCGAAGGCGACGCCCGCTTCGACGATCGCCCGGCCGGCTGGCTGGTCTGCCCGCCGGGCAGCGCGCATCGCCCCACCGTCAGCCAGGGACGCGCATTGGTGCTTTACCTGCTGCCGCAGGGCCAGATCCAGTTCACGCGCTGATGCTCATTCGCTGAAACACTGCGCCGGAGAAGTGCCATGACCCCGAACCCCGCCACCGAACCGAGCGCCGTTGCAGCGCCGCCCGAGCGCTTCAATTTCGCGCAGCACCTGCTCTCGCTCAACAGCGGTCGGGCCGACAAGATCGCCTTCGTCGACGACGTCGGCAGCCTCAGCTACGGTGCGCTCGCCGAGCGTGTGCGCCGGCTAGCCGCGGGACTGTGCGCCCTCGGCCTGCGGCGTGAAGAGCGCGTGCTGGTGCTAATGCACGACTGCAACCACTGGCCGGTCGCCTTTCTCGGCGCGATGCACGCCGGCCTGGTTCCGGTGGCCGTCAATACGCTGCTCACCGCCGACGATTACGCCTACATGCTCGAGCACTCGCGGGCCCAGGCGGCACTGGTGTCGGGCGCGCTGCTGCCCACGCTCGCGGCCGCCATGACACGTTGCGATCACGAACTGCGCCAGGTCGTCGTCTCGAATCCGGTCGCACCGCTGCATGGCCCGGGCGAAGTCGATTTCGATGCCTTCGTGCAGGCCCATGCGCCGGCGCCCAAGCCGGCCGCGACCGGCGCCGACGATCCGGGGTTCTGGCTTTATTCGTCGGGCTCGACCGGGCGCCCGAAGGGCACGGTCCATTCTCACGCCAACCCCTACTGGACGGCGGAGCACTACGGCAAGGCGGTGCTGCAACTGACCGAGGACGACGTCTGCTTCTCGGCGGCCAAGCTTTTCTTCGCCTACGGCCTCGGCAATGCGCTCACCTTCCCGATGAGCGTGGGCGCCACGACCATCCTCATGCCCGAGCGGCCGACGCCCGACGCCACTTTCCGGCGCTGGCGCGGCGAGGTCGGCGGCATCCGACCCACCGCCTTCTTCGGCGCGCCGACCGGCTTTGCCGGCATGCTCGCCAGTGCCGGGTTGCCCGCATCCGGCGATGTCGCGCTGCGTCTCGTCTCGTCGGCGGGCGAAGCGCTGCCGGCCGACCTGGGCGAGCGCTTCAAGCGCCACTTCGGCGTCGATATCGTCGACGGCATCGGCTCGACCGAGATGCTGCATATCTTTCTTTCCAACCGCCCCGAGCGCGTTCGCTACGGCACGACCGGCTGGCCGGTGCCGGGCTACGAGGTGCAACTGCGCGCCGAGGACGGCGGCAAGGTCGCCGACGGCGAACCCGGCGACCTCTATATCCACGGACCGAGCGCCGCGCTGATGTACTGGGGCAATCGCGCGAAGACGCGCGAGACCTTCCAGGGCGGATGGACCAAGAGCGGCGACAAATATGTCCGCAACGACGACGGCAGCTATACCTACAGCGGCCGCAGCGACGACATGCTCAAGGTCAGCGGCATCTATGTCAGCCCGTTCGAGGTCGAGGCCACGCTGGCCCAGCACCCTTCGGTGCTGGAAGCCGCGGTAATCGGCAAGGAAGACGCCGAGGGCTTGGTCAAGACCAAAGCCTTCGTGGTGCTGAAGGCCGGCGCTGCGGCGAGCGAGGACGAGCTGAAGGTCTTCGTCAAGGAGCGCCTCGCGCCCTACAAATATCCGCGCTTCATCGAGTTCCTGCCCGAGCTGCCGAAGACCGCGACCGGCAAGATCCAGCGCTTCAAGCTGCGCGATCTGGAAGCCGGACGCGAGTGACACCGGTGAGCGATCCCGCCTTGCAGTCCGAGTTCGTCGAGATCGACTGGCGCGGCCGGCGCGTGCGCATCGAATACGCTTGGGTCGCGCCCGAAACAATCGACGCGCCCGTGATGGTGTTCCTGCACGAAGGGCTGGGATCGCTCGCGATGTGGAAGGACTTTCCGAAGCGGTTGTGCGTTGCGCTGCGTTGCCGCGGCCTGGTGTATTCGCGCCCGGGCTATGGCCGATCGACGCCGCGCGCGCCAGAAGAAGCGTGGGACCTGGACTTCATGCACCGCCAGGCGCACGAGGTGCTGCCGGCCCTGCTGCACGCGCTCGCAATCGATACCGCGCGTGACAAGCCCTGGCTCTTCGGCCACAGCGACGGCGCCTCGATCGCGCTGCTGTATGCCGCGCGCTTCGCACAACGTGTCGGCGGCGCCATCGTTGTGGCGCCGCACATCGTGGTCGAGGACCTGTCGGTCACGAGCATTGAAGGGGCCAGGCTGGCCTATCTCAACACCGATCTGCGCGAGCGCCTGGCGCGCTACCACGACGACCCCGATTCGGCCTTCTGGGGCTGGAACCGCATCTGGCTTCATCCGCCGTTCAAGCAATGGACAATCGAGCAGGAAATCGCCGCCATCGCCTGCCCTTTGCTCGCGGTCCAGGGCATCGAAGACGAATACGGCACGCTGCAGCAGATCCGCGGCATCGGGCGCCGGGTCGCGCAGACGCAACTGCTCGAACTGCCGGACTGCGGCCACTCGCCGCATCGCGACCACCCCGACGCATTGATCCCGGCCGTCGCGTCCTTCTATCGTTCACACACCATCACCACCGGAGACAGTCCATGAAGATTTCCCTTGTCGCCCTCGCCGCCAGCCTCACCCTCGGGGCCGACTTCGTCCACGCACAATCCGCGGCCAAGCTCAAGGTCGGCTTGATGCTGCCGGCCAGCGGTACCTTCGCCGCGCTCGGTACCGCGATCGAGAACGGCTTCAGGCTCTATGTGACCGAGCACGGCGGCAAGATCGCCGGGCGCGAGATCGAGTTCGTGAAGGTCGACGACGAGTCCGACCCGTCCAAGGCCACCGACAACGTCAACAAGCTCGTCAAGCGCGACAACGTCGACGTGCTGGTTGGCACCGTGCACAGCGGCGTCGCGATGGCGATGGCCAAGGTCGCCAAGGACAGCGGCACGCTGCTGATCGTGCCGAATGCCGGTGCCGACGCTGTCACCGGGCCGATGTGCGCGCCCAATATCTTCCGCAGCAGCTTCAGCAACTGGCAGCCGGGCTATGCGATGGGCGAGGTGGTGGCCAAGAAGGGTCACAAGAAGGTCGTCACCATCACCTGGAAATATGCAGCCGGCGACGAATCGGTGAAGGGCTTCAAGGAGGCCTTCGAGAAGTCCGGCGGCCAGGTCGTGAAGGAGCTGAGCCTGCCGTTTCCGAACGTCGAATTCCAGGCCTTGCTGACCGAGATCGCCGCCGCCAAGCCCGATGCCGTCTACACCTTCTTCGCCGGCGGCGGCGCGGTCAAATTCGTCAAGGACTATGCCGCCGCGGGACTCAAGAAGACGATCCCGCTGTATGGCGCCGGCTTCCTTACCGACGGCACGCTGGAAGCGCAGGGCGCCGATGCCGAAGGTCTGCTCACGACCCTGCACTACGGCGACAGCCTCAGCGTGCCGCGCGACGCGAGCTTTCGCCTGAGCTATGCCAAGGCCTACAAGCTGCAGCCCGACGTCTATGCGGTGCAGGGCTACGACGCGGCGCAGATGCTGGGCATCGGCCTCGGGGCGGTGAAGGGTGACCTGAGCAAGCAGGCCGAATTCGCGGCCGCAGTCGAGAAGGCGAAAATCGACAGCCCGCGCGGCCCCTTCAGCGTCGGCAAGAGCCACAACCCGGTGCAGGATATCTATCTGCGTCAAGTAGTGGGCAAGGAGAACAAGGTCATTTCGGTGGCGAGCAAGTCGCTCGCCGATCCGTCGCGCGGCTGTAAGTTGTGACGCTTCGAGAACAAGGCGCTTGGCTGAATTCAAACGGGCAGCTTCGCCGCCCTTATCTTTGACTGCAGCCTGCGCGCCTCATTTATGGACCTTGCCACCTTCCTCGTCCAGTGCCTGAACTCGCTGCAGTACGGGCTGCTGCTGTTTCTCGTGGCATCGGGGTTGACGCTGATCTTCGGGATCATGGGCGTCATCAATCTGGCGCACGGCAGCTTCTACATGATCGGCGCGTATATGGCGTTCGCGCTGTCGCCGCTCGTGGCGCAGGGTTTCGGCGGCGGTTTCTTCTCGGTGCTGCTGGTCGGCACGGTGCTCGCGGTGCTGCTCGGCTACGCGCTCGAGTGGGCCTTCTACAGCTATCTGTACGAGCGCGAACACCTGCAGCAGGTGTTGATGACCTACGGGCTGATCCTCGTCTTCGAGGAGCTGCGCAGCCTGCTCGTCGGCGACGACGTGCACGGCGTGGCGGTGCCGCCGCTGCTGTCGGGCAGCCTGCAACTGACCGACGTACAGCAGTATCCGGTCTACCGGATATTCATCAGCGGCGTGTGCCTGATGCTTGCCGCGGGCATGTACGTGGTGTTCACGCGCACGCGGCTCGGGATGATGATCCGCGCCGGCAGCACCAACCGCGAGATGGTGCAGTCGCTCGGCATCAATATCTCCTTCCTGTACCGAGTGGTGTTCGCGGCCGGCGTCGCGCTGGCGGCGCTGGCCGGCATGGTCAACGCGCCGGTGGCCTCGGTGGCACCCAACATGGGCAACCAGTGGCTCATCATCTGCTTCGTCGTGGTCGTGATCGGCGGCATCGGCTCGATCCGCGGCGCGCTGGTGGCGGCGCTGCTCATTGGCTTCGTCGACACCTTCGGCAAGGTGCTGATCCCGCAGGCGGCAGGCGTGCTCGTGTATGTGCTGATGGCGTTGATCCTGCTGTGGAAGCCGGACGGGCTGTTCAAGGCGGGCTGACGGCATGCGAACCTCGGTCACTTCCAAGGCCACCTTCGTGATCGCCGCCTTCGTGCTGCTGGCGGCCTATCCGCTCGTGGCCGGCAGCTTCGGCATCGACCTCGTGACCAAGATCATGGTCTTCGCCATCTTCGCGCTGAGCCTGGAACTGCTGGTCGGCGGCACCGGGCTGGTGTGCTTCGGCCATGCTGCGTTCTTCGGCATCGGCGCCTATGCGGCCGTGCTGCTGTCGCCGACCGACGGGCCGGGCTCGCTGCTGTGGCTGCTGCCGGCGGCGATCGTCGCCGCCGCCCTGTATGCACTGGTCGTGGGTGCGCTGTCGCTTCGCACCAAGGGCGTGTATTTCATCATGGTGACGCTCGCCTTCGCGCAGATGGCTTACTACGTCATCCACGATACGCCGCTGGGCGGCGGCACCGACGGCATCTACCTGATGGCCAAGCCGGCGCTCGGCGCGCTGATCGACCTGGACAAGCCGCTCGTGCTGTATGCCTTCACGCTCGCCGCGCTGATCGGGGTGTTCGGTTTTCTCGCCCTGCTGTCCCGCTCGCGCTTCGGGCGTGCGCTGGCGGGCATCCGCGTCAACGAGCAGCGCATGCGGGCGACCGGCTTTTCGACCTACCCCTACAAGCTCGCGGCGTTTGCGATCTCGGGTGCCATTGCCGGCCTGGCGGGGTTTCTGTTCGCGGTGAAGGACGGTTTTGTCAACCCCGAGCTGCTGAGCTGGCATTTCAGCGGCGCAGTGCTGATCATGATCATCCTGGGCGGCATCGGCCATCTTCGCGGCGCGCTGATCGGTGCCTTCGCCTTCGCGCTGTTGCAGGAGTTCTTCCAGTCCGAGGCGATCTTCGGAGGCTTCGCCAGGCACTGGCACCTCGGACTCGGTCTGGCCATCATCGTCAGCGTCGCATTGCTGCCCAAGGGCCTGGTCGGCGTGCCGGGGCAGTGGCGCGACCGCTTGCTCGGGCGCGCTTCGCGGCGCGCCAAGTCGGTCGGGGTGGAGTCGTGAGCGGTACGGATGTGCTCCTTCGCGGGCACGCCATCTCGCGCCGCTGGGGCGGGCTGGTGGCGGTGAACGATGTCTCGATCGATCTCGAGCGCGGCAGCGTGCACGCCGTCATCGGCACCAACGGCGCCGGCAAGTCGACCCTCATCAATATCCTGTCCGGCGAGATCGCGCCTTCGCGCGGGCGGGTCGAATTGCTGGGCCACGACGTGACGCGCTGGAGCCAGCCGCGGCGCGCGCAGGCGGGTCTCGGACGCAGCTACCAGCGCAATACCATCTACCCGAGCTTCACGGTGCTCGAGAACTGCCGCCTCGCCGCGCAGGCGCGCACGCCGCGGCCCTGGCTTTGGTGGCAGGATGCCGCGCGCTGCGCGACGAGCCTCGAGGCGGGGCACGCCGCCATCGCGCGCGCCGGCCTGCAGGGCTTTATGGAGCGCCCTGCCGGATTGCTCAGCCACGGCCAGAAGCGCCAGCTCGAGATCGCGATGTGCCTGGCCACCGCGCCGCAGGTGTTGCTGCTCGACGAGCCGCTGGCCGGCATGGGCGCCGAAGAGACCGAACGCATGCTGGCGTTGCTGGCCGACCTGCGCGCGGGCCACGCCATCCTGCTGGTCGAGCACGATATGGACGCGGTCTTCCGGATCGCCGACCGCATCACGGTGATGGTCAACGGCGCGGTCATCGCCTCGGGCGCGCCCGACTCCGTTCGCAACAGCGCCGAAGTGCAGGCGGCCTATCTTGGAGGGCACTGAGGTGGGAGAGGACATCATCCTCGACGCGCGCGACCTGCACGCCTGGTACGGCTCCAGCCACGTGCTGCACGGGGTGGACCTGCAGATCGCGCGCGGCCAGACCGTGGGCCTTCTGGGGCGAAACGGCATGGGCAAGAGCACGCTGATCCGCACCCTGCTCGGCCACGTGACGCAGCGCGACGGTCGCATCCAGCTCTTCGGCAGCGATATGTCGAAGGCCCGACCGCACGAGGTGGCGCGGCGCGGCGTGGCCTACGTGCCCGAGGGGCGCGGCGTCTTCCCGAATCTGACGGTGCGCGAGAACCTCGTGATGGCGGCCAAGCCGGCGAGCGTCGTCGCCGGGTCGGACTCGGGCGGCTGGACCTTCGAGCGCGTGCTTGCGACCTTTCCGCGCCTCGCCGAGCGCTTGGGCAATCTTGGCAACCAGCTCTCGGGCGGCGAGCAGCAGATGCTGTCGATCGGCCGGGCGCTCATGACGCAGCCCGACCTCATCATCCTCGACGAAGCGACCGAAGGCCTGGCGCCGCTCATCGTGGCCGAGATCTGGCGTGTCATCGCGCAAATCCGCGCGGACGGCATCGCGACGCTGATCGTCGACCGCGACTACCGCAAGGTATTGGCGCACAGCGACCACGGCCTCGTGTTGCAAAAAGGCCAGGTGGTCCTGGCGGGCGATTCGCGTTCCATGCGCGATCATCCCGAGCTCGCCGCCTTCCTCGGCGTTTGACGCCAGCCGCGCCGAGCGGCGCCGGCGCCCCACCACCGTTTCGGAGCCCCAGCATGCTGAGCTACCAAGTCGAATCCTTCGGTCGTCCCCTGCAGCAGGTGCTGCGTGACACCCCGCAGCCGCAGGGCAGCGAGATCGTCATCAAGGTCGGCAGCTGCGGCGTGTGCCACAGCGACGTGCACCTGCACGACGGCTATTTCGACCTGGGCGGCGACCTCAAGCTCGACGTCACGCGCTCGGTCCGGCCACCGCGCACGCTGGGCCACGAGATTGCCGGCACCGTGGTGGCGGTAGGCCCCCATGCATCGGGCGTGCGGGTCGGGGACCGGCGTGTCGTCTTCCCGTGGATCGGCTGCGGCCAGTGCCCGCTGTGCGCCGCCGGTAACGAGCATCTGTGCAACGCGCCGCAGGCCCTGGGCATCAACCGCGATGGCGGCTTCGCGGACCACGTGATGGTGCCGCATCCGAGATACCTGCTCGACTACGGCACGCTCGCCGAGGAACAGGCCTGCACGTATGCCTGCGCGGGCCTCACCGCCTTCGGCGCGCTGAAGAAGGTCGGCGTACTCGCGCCCGGCGATTCGCTGGTCATCATCGGCGCGGGCGGCGTCGGCGTGTCGGGCATCCGCCTGGCGAAGCAAGTGTGCGGCGTCGCGCCGATCGTGGTCGAGATCGACCGCAGCAAATGGGATATCGCGCGCGCCGCCGGCGCGGCCGACGAGATCGACCCCACTGCCGACGGCGCGTCGAAGGCGCTGCTGAAGGCGACCGGAGGGGCCGCCGCGGTGGTCGACTTCGTCGGCGCCGGCAGCTCGTTTGCATTCGGCTTCGGCGTTCTGCGCAAGGGCGGCACGCTCGTCTGCGTCGGCCTGCTCGGCGGCTCGACGACCATTATTCCGGCGATGGTGTCGATGAAGGCGGCGCGCGTGATCGGCTCGTATGTCGGCTCGCTCGGCGAGATGCAGGAGCTGATGACGCTGGCGGCCCGCGGCGTGCTGCCCGATATGCCCCTGAGCGTGCAGCCGCTCGAACAGGCCACGCAGGCGCTGGACGATCTGCGCGCCGGCCGCGTGCGCGGCCGCATCGTCCTCAAGCCCACCGCGGCGCCTTGACCCGAGGACGCGGTGCAGATTCCTGCACCAGCATCGCCGCCGCCAGATCCTCCAGCGCCGTTCCGACCGATTTGAAGACCGTGCGCTCGCCGGGTGATGCGCGGCCGGCGGACTCGCCGCGCGCCAGCGTCGCCAGCGTGCCACGCACGTCGGCGGCACCGAAGATGCCGCGCGATATCGGGCCGAGCAGGTCGCCGCTCTTGGCGAGCGCCTCGTCGGTATCGATATAAAGGGACGCACCTTCGAAGCAGGCATCGTCGGCCTCGCGCATCGCCGGCGTGAAGCTGCCGATCAGGTCGAGGTGGCTACCGGGGCGCAGCCAGCCGCCCCTCAGCACCGGCTCGGTCGCGAGGGTCGCGCAGCTGACGATATCGGCCTTGCTTGCGGCGGCTTCGAGGTTGCTCGCCACGCTGGCGTCGAAGCCGTCCGCCTGCAGTTCGGCGACGAGCGCCTGCGCCCGCTCGGGCGAGCGCGCCCAGACGTATACGCGCGCGATCGGCCGCACAACGCGAAACGCCTGCGGCAGCAGGCGCGCGATCTGCCCGGCGCCGACGACCAGCAGCTCGCTCGCATCGGGCCGCGCGAGCCAGGACGCGGCGAGCGCCGAGGCGGCTGCGGTGCGGCGCGCCGTGATCTGGTTGCCGTCGATCGACGCCAGCGGCGCGCCGGTGCGCGCGTCGTAGAGCATATAGACCGAGTGCAGCGCGGGCAGTCCGCGGCCTGCATTGGCCGGTGCGATATTGACCGTCTTGACGCCATACGCGCGGCCCGGCAACCAGGCCGCCATGATGAGCGAGGTGAGGTGGCCGCCCGCGCTGTCGTCGATCTCGAGCGCCTGGCGCGGTGGCACGACGCAGCCGGACGCGAACATCGTTCGCAGCGCCGGGATCAGCTGCTCGAAGGGCAGGGCAGCGCGGGTCGCGGCGGCGTCGAAGGTGTGCATGGCCAGTTCACTCGTTGGGTTCAGCGGCAGCGCTGATCTTCGCGCGCCGCGTCCGGCGCGAATGCCCGCACCTTCACGTGCCGGCGCTGGTCCCGCCGCTGAGTGCTGCGACCGGGAAGTCGCCGAGGACGTGGGCGAGCGGCCAACCGCCCGTCTCGTCGAGGGCATGGCGGCGCCCGCCGATCGTGTCGAGGAAGCCGTCGTCCGGTACGGTCTCGCCGGCCGGCCAGTGCACGCGGGTATCGCCCCAGGCCCCGCCAATCGGCGGTTCGCCGACCTGCAGACCCAGCGATGCGAACAGCCGCGTGCCGATGACGACCAGTGCCCGCGGGCCGTCGCGGCGCGCGAAGGCGACCACGTGGCGGGCTTTCTCACCGCTCACTTCGAGCGGCAGGTAGTCGGCGTTGCGCAGCAGGGCCTCGTTCGATCGGCGCCACTGCAGCGCACGCCAGGTGGCCCAGAACTTGGCGCGGCCGTCGCTCGCCTGGCCGAGCAGTCCGCGCAGGGCCGGCCCGCGTTCGGCCTGCGCGGCAAGTTCGCGCATCTCGGCCAGCAGCGTGCGGCGACGCTCGAAATCGACCGGCCGCCGGTTGTCGGGGTCGACCATCGACAGGTCGATCAACTCGCAGCCCTGGTAGAAGTCGGGCACGCCGGGCGACAGCGTCTTCACCGCCGCCATCGTGATGCCGTTGAGCGCGCCGTACCAGGCGAATACCGCGGCATTGGCGATCAGGTCGTCGAGGAAGAGGGCGTTGTCGCGCCGGGTCAGCAGCGCGTGCACGAAGCCCGTGAGCGCAGCCTCGTAGTCGGCGTGCGGGTTGATCCAGCTCGTCATCGCCTTCGATTCGCGCGCCGCCTTCAGCGTCGCCTGCGCGACCCGGTCTGCATAGGTCGCCAGGGCGGCATCGTCGAGCTTGCCCGGCGGCAGGCTCCCGATCAGCCGCTGGTACAGCAGGTATTCGTCGTTGCGCGACGGCGCCGGCGCGCCGTCGACGGTGCGCCGGTGGCCGCGGTTGAGGCGGCCCCAGCGGCGCACGGTCAGGCGCCACGCCGCCGGCATCTCGCTGATGACATCGATGCGCGCGCGCACGTCCTCGGAGCGCTTGGCGTCGTGCGTCGAACTGGCCAGCATCGTCTGCGGCCAGTGCAGCGCGCGGTCGCGGCTGGCGCCGTGGAAGGCACTCACGGTCACGCCGAAGGCATCGGGGTCGCCGCCGACGTCGTTGACCGAGATCAGCCGGTGGTGGCGGTACAGTGCAGTGTCCTCGATGCCCTTGGCGGCGACCGGCGCCGTGTACTGCTGGAAGCGTTGCGTGAAGCTGCGGTAGCCCGTGAGCAGTTCGGCCGGGGCGCCCGCCAGTGGCCGGCCGAGCAGCACACGGCGAAGAAATTCGAACACGCTGGCGTCCGAACCCAGGCTGCGCCGCTGCCCGCGCCCGATGGCCCAGGCGATGAAGCGGCGATCCTGCGGGCTCGGCTTGTCGACGACGTAGGTGCGGTAGACCGGGAACGAGGCCACGACATCGGCCAGCGCGCGGCGCAGCGAATTCAAGGTGAAGTCGCGCGTGCGCCGGTCGGCGCGCGCCAGGCGCAGCAGGGCCGTCGCCAGCACTGTCAGTTCGCCCGCCAGGCTGCCTTCCATCACCAGGTGGCGGCCGCGCCAGGCCAGCTCGTCGAAAGTCTCGACCTCGTCACCGGCGAAGGCGCGCCAGACGCGATCCAGCCGGGCCTTGGCGGCGGTGTCGATCATGACGCCGTTGATGACGTTGGCGAAGCGGTAGCCGGTGGTGCCCTGCACCGCCCAATCGCGCGGCATCTGTTCGTGCGGTGCCACGATCTTTTCGATCACCACGTACAGCGGCAGGGTGGCAGGGCGCGCGCCGTCGATCGACTGCGGCGCCGGCAGCCCGGCCAGCTCGGCATAGCGCTGCTGCAGGCGCAGGAAGTAGCCCGCAGGGTCGGCGAGGCCGTGGGGATGGTCGATGCGCAGGCCGTCGATCGCGCCGCTGACAGCCAGTTCGAGGACCAGCTTGTGCGTGTCCTCGAAGACCTCGGGGCGGTCCATGCGCAGCGCGGCGAGTTCGTTGATATCGAAGAAGCGCCGGTAGTTGATCTCGTCGCCGGCGATGCGCCAATGCGCAAGGCGATAGGCCTGGGCCGAGATCAGCGCATCGAGCGCGTCGAAGCTGGACCGGCTGCCGACCTGGCCGTTCAGCGCCGCCACCATGCGCTGGATCGCCTCGACCAGGCCCGGGCGCTCGCCCAGGCACTGCGCCAGCCGCGCCTTCAGGGCCGTCTTCTCGCGCTGGCGCAGCCGGCGTGCGGCGCCATCGGCGCTGCCGTGCGGCGGCAGGCGCGTGAAGGCGGCGGCCAGTCGTTCCAGTTCGGCGCCCGCGCCACCGGCCGATGCGCCGGGCGCACCACGCAGCCCGCGGCGCAGCAGTTCGCCGTAGCCGGCGGGATCGATCGGCAGCCGGTGCTCGTGATAGTTGATGGTGAAATAGCCACGCACCGGATCGAGGGCGAGCTGCAGTTCGCCACGCTCGAGCACCACGCCGTACTGGTCGCCGAGGATGGGCAGCAGCACCCGGCCTTCGAGCACCGGATCGGCCGGGTGCCAGGCGATATCGAAATGCTCGGCGTAGGCCGAAGCCTCGCCGTTTTCCAGCACGTCCAGCCACCAGGCGTTGTCGCCGCCCAGCACGCCCATGTGGTTGGGCACGATGTCGACGAGCAGGCCCATGCCGTGCTCGTGCAGCGTCGCCACGAGTGCGTCGAGGCCGGCACGGCCGCCGAGTTCGGGGTTGATTTCGCCGTGGTCGGTGACGTCGTAGCCGTGCTGGCTGCCAGGCCGCGAACGCAGCGGTGGCGAGCAGTACAGGTGGCTGATGCCGAGCGCGGCGAGGTAGGGCACGATCGAGCGCGCCTGATCGAAGCGGAAGTCGCGATGCAGCTGCACGCGGTAGGTCGCGCGCGGCACGATGGCCTGTGCCGGTCGCGCACTCACGGGCGCTCCAGCGTCACCCGCACGCTGTTCGGCGCCTGCGCGGCGCCGGTGTCGGCACTCGCGTACACCGTCTCGCCGGGGAGCGCCGCCAGGCCGCCGGCCGGCGCCGACGACAGATTGACGCGCAGGCGCCAAGTGCCGGCAGCGCCCAGGGGCCAAGCCACCTGCAGCACGTCCGGCAGCGGTAGCGCATAGCGGCCACTGCGTGCCAGGGGCAACAGCGGCTGCAGCCATTGGCGGCGCAGCGCCAGCAGCCGGCGGTACAGCGCCAACCACTGCGCATGGCCATTGGCGTCTCGCTCGGACCAGTCGAGCTTGGAGCGCTGGAAGGTGGTCAGGGCGTTCGGGTCAGGGATCGTGGCGCGAAGCGTTGGGTCAGTGAACAGCGCGAAGCGGCCGAACTCGGTGCGCCGGCCGTCGGTCACCGCCTGCGCCAGGTCGCCGCTGAAGTCGCAGAAGTAGAGAAACGGCGTGCTGGCGGCAAATTCCTCGCCCATGAACAGCATCGGCGGCGGCGGCGCCAGCAGCACGCAGGCCACCAGCGCACGCAGCCGCTCGCTCTGCCCGGCGGCACCGGCCAGCGCCGCGATGCGGTCGCCGAAGGCCCGGTTGCCGATCTGGTCGTGGGTCTGCATCGAGTTGACGAAGGCCAGCGGCGGTAGCGCGGTCGACGGCGTGCCGCGGCGCTCGCCTGCGCGGTAGGCCGACGGGTCGCCCTGGAAAGCGAAGCCCTCGGCCAGCGCGCGGCCGAACAGGCGCAGCGGGTCGGTGGCGAAGTCGGCGTAGTAGCCGTCCTGTTCGCCGCTGACCATCACGTGCAGTGCGTGGTGCACGTCGTCGTTCCACTGCGCGACCGACAGCAGCGGGCTGCCATCGGTATCGCGCGCGAGGCGCGCCGCATCGTTGACATCGTTCTCCAGCACCAGGTGCACCGGCCGTTCCTGTCCGGGTCCGTTGCGCACGGCGTGGGCCAGTTCGTCGACGAAGTGCGGCGACGAGTCGTCGCGCATCGCGTGCACGGCGTCGACGCGCAGGCCGTCCAGATGGAACTCTTCGATCCAGTAGAGCGCGTTGTGGATGAAGAAGTCGCGCACCGTGCGGCTGCCAGCGCCGGCAAAGTTGATCGCCGCGCCCCAGGGCGTCTGCACCGTGCGGTCGAAAAAGGTCTGCGCGTAGGCGTAGAGATAGTTGCCGTCGGGGCCGAAGTGGTTGTAGACGACGTCGAGCAGCACCATCAGGCCGCGCGCATGCGCCGCCGCGACCAGTCGCTTCAACTCGTCCGGCGAGCCGTAGCTGGCGTCGGGCGCGAAGTGCAGCACACCGTCGTAGCCCCAGCCGCGGTCGCCCGGAAAGTCCGCCACCGGCATCAGCTCGATCGCGGTGATGCCCAGCGCCACCAGGTCGTCGAGACGGTCGATGGCGGCGGCGAAGGTGCCGTCTTTGGTGAAGCAGCCGACATGCAGCTCGTACACCACCGCTTCGTGCCAGGGCCGCCCGCGCCAGCCTCCGTCAGGCCAGTCGAAGGCCTCGGGGTCGACCAGTTGGCTCGCACCGTGCACGTCGTCGGGGTTGGAGCGCGATGCCGGGTCGGGCACGACGAGATGGCCGTCGATGCGAAAGGCGTAGCGGTCGCCGGCCAGCGCCGCCGTGGTGCCGGCGTACCAGCCGTCGGGGGCCGCCGCCAGCGGCTGAGGCCGACCGTTCAGCACCAGCTCGACCTGCTTCGCCGTCGGCGCCCAGAGCCTGAACTCGGCCTCCCCGCGCGGCAGCAGCCGCGCACCGAAGGGCATGTCATGGCGGCGCTTCATCGGGCAAGCCCCGTGCTGCGCACTGTGTTAACCGCTTGACCGCTCACACCCGGACCTCGCGCTCGAAGCGCACCAGCACCAGCGAGCGACCGGCAAGGATGTGCAGGGCATCGCGTTCGAACGGCGTCTGCGGCAGGGCGTTGGCATCGTTCGAGGTATCGACCAGCCGCAGGCCGCGGGCCGGGACGAGCGACGCCGGCAGCGTGAACTCGACCCCTTCTGCGGCGGCATTGAACAACAGCAGGAAGCTGTCGTCGCGCACCGGCCGACCCCGGCCATCGACCTCGTTCAACCCGTCACCGGACAGAAATACGGCGAGTGCGCTGGCGAAGCCCTGCTGCCAGGCCTCATCGCTCATCTCGCTGCCGTCGGGCTGCAGCCAGACGATGTCGCGCACCTGCGATCCCATCAGCGGCCGGTCCTGGAAGAAGTCGCGGCGCCGGAATACCGGATGCGCGGCGCGCAGCGCGGTCAGCCGGCGCGTGAACTCGAGCAGCGATTCCTGTGCCGGACTCGCCGTCCAGTCGACCCAGCTGAGCTCGTTGTCCTGACAGTAGGCGTTGTTGTTGCCCTGCTGGCTGCGGCCGAGCTCGTCGCCGGCCAGCAGCATCGGCACGCCCTGCGAGAGCAGCAGCGAGGCGATGAAGTTGCGTTGCTGACGCGCCCGCAGCGCAAGCACCGCGGCATCGTCGGTCGGACCTTCGACGCCGCAGTTCCACGAGAGGTTGTGGCCGTGACCGTCGCGGTTTTCCTCGCCGTTGGCGTCGTTGTGCTTGTCGTTGTACGAGACCACGTCGGCCAGCGTCATGCCGTCGTGCGCGGCGATGAAGTTGATGCTCGCGTAGGGTCGCCGGCTGCTGCGGTTGTAGAGGTCGCTGGAGCCGGTGAGGCGCTGTGCGAACTCGCCGATCAGGCCGCCGTCGCCCTTCCAGTAGGCGCGCATGGCGTCCCGGTATTTGTCGTTCCATTCGGTCCAGCCGACCGGGAAGTTGCCCACCTGGTAGCCGCCGGAACCGAGATCCCAGGGTTCGGCGATCAGCTTAACCTGCGACAGCACCGGGTCTTGGCGCAGCACGTCGAAGAAGGCGCTCAAGCGGTCGACGGCATAGAGTTCGCGCGCCAGCGCGGAAGCCAGGTCGAAGCGGAAGCCGTCGACGTGCATCTCGGTGACCCAGTAGCGCAGCGAGTCCATCAGCAGCTGCAGCACGCGCGGATGTTGCATGTCCAGCGTATTGCCGCAGCCGGTGAAGTCTTGGTAGTGGCGCCGCGCCTCGGGCACCAGCCGGTAGTACGAAGCGTTGTCGATGCCTCGGAACGACAGCGTGGGACCGAACTCGTTGCCTTCGGCAGTGTGGTTGTAGACGACGTCGAGAATGACCTCGATGCCCGCCGCGTGCAGCGTGCGCACCATGGTCTTGAACTCGCCCACCTTGCCCGAGGCGCTGTAGCGGTGCATCGGCGCGAAATAGCCGATGGTGTTGTAGCCCCAGTAGTTGCTGAGACCCCGTTCGAGCAGATGGCGGTCGTCGAGGAAAGCGTGCACCGGCATCAGTTCCAGCGTCGTCACGCCCAGCCGCTTGAGGTGGTCGATGACCGGCGCGCAGCTCAGGCCGGCATAGGTGCCGCGCAAGGCCTCGGGCACGCCGGGGTGGCGCATCGTCAGGCCGCGCACATGGGCCTCGTAGATCACCGTTTCGTGCCAGGGCACGGCGGGCCGACGGTCGTCGCCCCAGCTGAAGGCCGACTCGATGACCTTGCAGCGCGGCAGGTAGGGCGCGCTGTCGCGGCGGTCGAACGACAGATCGGCATCGTCGTGACCGACGCGGTAGCCGAACAGCGCGTCGTGCCAGCGAATCTGGCCGACGATGTTGCGGGCGTAAGGGTCGAGCAGCAGCTTGTGGCCGTTGAAACGGTGCCCGTCCTGCGGTTTGTAGGGACCGTGGACGCGGTACCCGTAAAGCAGGCCGGGGCGCGCCTGCGGCAGATAGCCGTGGAAGACGTGGTCGGTCTGCTCGGGCAGTACGAGGCGCTGTATTTCATGGCGACCGCCGGGGTCGAACAGGCAGAGTTCGACGCGTTCGGCGTGTTCCGAGAAGAGCGCGAAATTGACCCCCAGCCCATCCCAATTCGCGCCGCGCGGGAACGGGCGCCCGGGCCATACAGCGTCGATCCGGCCGCGCGCCGTGGTCACCGCCGGCCCTTGTCGTTCGGAACTTCGCCCGGGAACCAGCGCTCGATGAGCTGCGCTGCGCGTTCGCGTCCGCCCAGCCCCAGCGCCAGCGCACCGGCGAAGACGACGCCGGCGAGCAGAATCAGGAAGGTCTGCTGAATCAGTCCACCGCCGATATCGAGATGGTCGATCGCCAGCAGGACGACGAAGCTCATGATCCCGTACTGCGCGAGCCTCGCCAGCAGGTCGCCATCGCTGATGGCCACGCGCTTGCAGTAACCGCGCACCGCGCTGCCGACGAAGCGCGCGAAATAGCTGCCAAAGATCACCACCAGCAATGCCACCAGCAGCCGCGGCAGGAAGAACACTACCTTGCCCAGCAGGTCGGTCACCTGCGTCAGCCCGAGGCTGTTCGACGCGATGATCAGGCTGGCCAGGATCACCACGACATAGGCGATCCAGCCGAACAGCTCGGTGGTGTCCTTCTCGGTGCCGCCTTGCTGCAAGAAGCCGTCGATGCCGGCGCGTTCAGTCAGCACGTGGAAATTCAGCGCCCGCAACGCCTTGACGACGCTGAAGCGCAAGGCCTTGGCCAGCAGCCAACCGACCAGCAGAATGCCGAGCGCCATCGCCAGCCGCGGCAGGAAGGCGCCGATCTGCAGCAGCACGCCGCGCACGGGTTCGAGCATGACATCGAGGTTTTGCATGGTGTCTCCGTGGGGTCAGATCGAGAGGCCGGCAAGGGCGGCAATGCCGGCCAGCGGCACCCCGACCCAGTCGGGCCGGTTGTCGATTTCGTAGCGCAGTTCGTACAAGGCCTTCTCCAGTTCGAACAGATTCAGCAGGGGCCGCACGGCGGCGAATTCGGCGTCGCCGGCGTAGACCGCGCCGCTCACCGCCGTCTCGCCGTAGGCCTGCAGGAAGGCCGCGCGTACCTGCTGCTCCCAGCGCCGGGCCAGCGGTGCCAGGCGTTCGAGGTCGGCCGCATTGCGGGCGGTCTGGTGCAGCGCCGTGTGGCGCGCATAGTCGAACGAGCGCAGCAGCCCGGCAACGTCGCGCAGCGCCGAGTGCTTGGCGCGTCGTTCTTCGAAGCTGCGCTGCGGCTCGCCTTCGAAGTCGATGAGCAGGAAGTCGTCGCGGCAGATCAGCACCTGCCCGAGGTGCAGGTCGCCGTGCAAGCGGGTCTTCAAGTGCGGCGGTGCGATGCCCGTGGCCGCTGCTGCAATGCGCTGCTGCAGGGCCGGTGTCGCCGCCAGCACGCGGTCGGCGAGCGCGGACAGTGGCTCGGACCAGCCTTCGCGGCGCTGCCCCAGAATCTGCAGCGTCCGCTCGCACTCGGCCTGCACCGCAGCGCTCCAGCGCGTGGCATCGGCGGCCGTGGCTGGCTCGGGATCGAAGGCGGCGTCGCCGGTGCGGCGTGCCAGCGCCGCATGCAACTCCGCCACCCGCCGCGCCAGGACCCGCATGCGCTCGGCCATCGCAGCGATGGCGTCGTTGGCCGCCGCTTCGTCATGGGTGTCCGATTCGAGCAGCCGCGCGAGCTGGTCGACGGTGGCCGCCCAGGCATCACCCTGGTTTTCGATCTGGGTCTGCAGCAGCGCCAGGGTCCAGGACCGGCCATCGGCGGCCACCCATTCGACGCTGCCGGCCACCGGCACGCTGTGTGCGAAGGCGGCGACGTCGGTGAGGAAGCGGCCCATCTCGAGCTCGGGGTTGAGCCCTGGCTGCAGCCGGCGGTACGCCTTCAGGAACAAGCGGTCGCCCAGCAGGCTGATCGAATTGCTACTGGTCGTCAGCCGGTGCAACGGCGCGGGCCGGCCGAGCAGGTCGCCGACGACTTCGGCAAAGCCCTTGCCGGTGTTGAAGCGCAGGCTGCCACCATCGGCGCGCAGCGGCCGCCCCGCTCCCATCGCCGCAACCAGGGCGCGGCAGAACGGTTCATCGGCCATCGCATCGGCGATCAGGCCGACCTCGGCCTGCTGACGCACCTTGGTGACGGCCAGGGCGCCGAGTGCGTGCGTGCGTTCTTCGTCGTCGTCCTCGAAAGCCAGCGACATCGGCACGAAATAGTGGGCCGGCTCGGCCCGGCCGTGCGCAGCCACGATCGCGAGTAGCCAGGAATGTCCGTCGCTTTCCAGCGTCGCATGGTCGACCATCGCCGCGCGTTCAAGCGCCTCGGCCTTGGCGCCGTACCAGCGTTGGTTGCGCATGAAGCGCGGCAGCAATTCGCGCTCGAACTGCTGGCGCGTCTTCTCGGCCAGGCTCATGCGCCAGGGCACGACGCGGTTGCGGAAGAAGCTGTTCCAGCCGTCGAACAGCACCAGCGTGGGCAGGTCGTCGAGCGGCCGCGTCTCGGCGTGCCAGCTCGGCGGCACGGCGTCGACCGACAGGCGGAACCAGAAGAAGCCGTAGGCCGGCAGCGTCAGCAGGTAGGGCAGGTCGCCGACGGGCGGGAACGCATTGCGGCCCGCCATCTCGACCGGGACGCGGCCTTTCCATTGGCGCAATTCGAGCTCGACCGGCTGCGCCGTGCGGCTGACGTTGGCCACGCACAGGATGGTTTCGTCCTCGTGTTCGCGCACGTAGGCGAGGACCTTCCGATTGCCCGGGTGCAGCATCGTGAAGCGGCCGCGGCCGAAAGCCGGCGAGGTGCTGCGCACGGTGAGCAGCCGGCGCGTCCAGTTCAGCAGCGACGACTGTTCGCGCGACTGTGCCTCGACGTTGAGCGCCTCGTAGCCGTAGATCGGGTCCTGGATCGGCGGCAGGTACAGGCGCTGCGGGTCGGCGCGGCTGAAGCCGCCGTTGCGGTCGCTGGTCCACTGCATCGGCGTGCGCACGCCGTCACGGTCGCCGAGGAAGATGTTGTCGCCCATTCCGATCTCGTCGCCGTAGTACAGCACCGGCGTTCCCGGCATCGACAGCAGCAGGCTGTTCATCAGCTCGATGCGCGCGCGGTCGTTTTCCAGCAGCGGCGCCAGCCGCCGCCGGATCCCGAGGTTGATGCGGGCCCGCTTGTCGGCGGCGTACATGCTGTACAAGTAGTCGCGCTCCTTGCTGGTCACCATCTCGAGCGTCAGTTCGTCGTGGTTGCGAAGGAAGATCGCCCACTGGCAGTTCGGCGGGATCTCCGGCGTCTGCGCCAGGATCTCGACCACCGGGTGCCGGTCTTCCTGTGCGATGGCCATATACATGCGTGGCATCAGCGGGAAGTGATACGCCATCTGGCATTCGTCGTCGTCGCCGAAATACTCGCGCACGTCCTCGGGCCACATGTTGGCTTCGGCGAGCAAGAGCCGGCCCGGGTATTTGGCCTCGACGCGCTTTCTGATCTGCTTGATGACGTCGTGCGTCTCGCGCAGGTTCTCGTTGCTGGTGCCGTCGCGCTCGATCAGGTAGGGGATGGCGTCGAGCCGGAAGCCGTCGACGCCCATCTCGAGCCAGAACTCCATCGTCTTCAGCACCGCGTCGATGACCGCCGGGTTGTCGAAGTTGAGGTCGGGCTGGTGGCTGAAGAAGCGGTGCCAGAAATACTGGCCGGCCACCTCGTCGTAGGTCCAGTTCGACTTCTCGGTGTCGGTGAAGATGATGCGGGTGCCGCTGTACAGCTTGGGGTCGTCGGTCCAGACGTAGAAATTGCGCTCTTGCGAGCCCTTGGGCGCCTTGCGCGCGGCCTGGAACCAGGGGTGCTGGTCCGAAGTGTGGTTCATCACCAGCTCGGTGATGACGCGCAGGCCGCGCCGGTGCGCCTCGATCACGAATGCGCGGAAGTCATCCAGCGTGCCGTACGACGGATGCACGCCTTCATAGTCGGCGACGTCGTAGCCGTCGTCGCGTAGCGGCGACGGGTAGAACGGCAGCAGCCAGATCGTATTGACCCCCAGCGACTGCACATGGTCCAGGTGTTGCGTCAATCCGGCGAAGTCACCGATGCCGTCGCTGTTGCCGTCGGCATAGGCCTTGACGTGCAGCTCGTAGATGACCGCGTCCTTGTACCACTGAGGATCGCCTTGCTGGACCGCGCCTTGCAGGGCGGTGACCTCGACGGGGCTATTGGCTTTCAAGAAGAGTCCTTCAGAGGAAGTAGTCGAAGTCGTTCTCGCGCCGCAGGTGCCGGCGCAGTCGCATCACGTGCGCGGGGCTGCGCTGCGGATCCAGGCTCACGAAATTGCGGTCGCCATGCCACAGGAAGCGTGCGCCGCTGATCAGGTCGTGCATCTGATAGGCCTGCTGCGGCGCCATGCCCATCGTGTCGGGATCGAGCTCGAGCCAGCCGCTTTGCACGTGGTGGGGGTCGAGATTGACGACGCAGACGACGATATTCGACAGATCGGGCGTCATCTTCGCGTACGCGAGCATCTGTTCATTGTCGATGCGCAGGAATTGCAGCCCGGCATCCGACTGGAGCGCCGGATTCTCGCGCCGCACGCGGTTCAGCGCGGCGATGAATTCAGCCAGCGAATCGGGTCGCTGGCGGTCCCAGGCACGCAGCTGGAATTTCTCTGAATCGCGGTATTCCTCGCCGCCTTCACGCAGCGCGTCGTGTTCGAGCAGTTCGTAGGCCGGGCCGTAGATGCCGTAGCTGGCGGCCAGCGTCGCCGCCAGCGCGACACGCGCCATGAAGACCGGCCGGCCGCCGTACTGCAACGCCGACGGCAGGATGTCGGGCGTGTTGGGCCAGACGTTGGGGCGGAAATATTCGCGCCCCGGGCCCTGGCTCAGTTGGGTGAAGTAGTCGGTGAGTTCCTGCTTGGTATTGCGCCAGGTGAAGTAGGTGTACGACTGGCTGAAGCCGACCTTGGCCAAGCGGTGCATCACGCGCGGTCGGGTGAAGGCTTCGGAGAGAAAGATGGCGTCGGGAAAGCGGCTGCGCACGCGCTCGATCGCCCACTCCCAGAACGGGAAGGCCTTTGTGTGCGGGTTGTCGACCCGAAAAATCCGCACGCCCTGTTCGGCCCAGTATTCGAAGATATCGGCCAGCGCGACCCACATCTCCCGCCACTGTTCGGACTCGAAGTCGAGCGGGTAGATGTCCTGGTATTTCTTGGGCGGGTTCTCGGCGTACTGGACGCTGCCGTCGGCGCGCTTCCTGAACCATTCGGGGTGCTGCATTACCCAAGGGTGGTCGGGTGCGCATTGGAAGGCGATGTCCAGAGCGACTTCGATCCCGTGCTCACCCGCCTTTGCCAGCAGGCGCTTGAAGTCGGCCAGCGAGCCGAGCTCGCTCAGGATGGCGTCGTGCCCGCCTTCTGCGGCCCCCACCGCCCACGGGCTGCCGACGTCGCCGGCCACCGTCTGCAGCGTATTGTTCTTGCCCTTGCGGCGTTCGCGTCCCACCGGATGGATGGGCGGGAAGTACAGCACGTCGAAGCCCATGCGCTGCACGTAAGGCAGCCAGGCCACGCAGTCGGCAAACGTGCCGTGGCGCAGGCCGTCGCCCGACGCCGAGCGCGGGAAGAACTCGTACCACGACGAATAGCGGGCGCGCTCGCGCTCGACGGTGATCTCGTAGATGCCGGCCTCGGTCAGCGCATGGCGCAGGTCGGGGTGGCGCTGCGCGATCAGGCGGCGCCCTTCGTCGAGGCCGATCTGCTTCAGCACGTCGATCGTGGCGTCAGCGTCGATGGCTGCGGCGAGTTCGCGCGACCAGGCCAGCAGCAATCGGTCTTCGCCGCGGGCCTGCGCGCGGCCCGCCGCCTCGGCGAGCAACAGGGCGCCGCTGCGTGCCGCGACCCGAACGTCGTCCGCATCGATCCGGCGGGCGAAGTCGTGGCGCCACGACAGGAAGGCGTCGACACGGGCGTGCACCGTGTACTGCCAGACGCCGAGGGCCTCGACCGAGAACGCGGCGCGCCAGCGGTCATTGCCCAGCGCGGTCATCGGCCGGCTGGACCAGGCGGCGCTGCCGGCGCGGCGCCATTGGAGGTCGCAGGCCACGATGTCGTGGCCGTCGGCGAAACAATCCGCCTCGACGATCACCGTATCGCCGACGATGCGCTTGACCGGAAAGCGCCCGCCGTCGAGCGACGGCGTGATGCTCTCGATCACCGCCCGGATGCGCCCGTCCTGCAGGCGGACCGGCGTCACCGCTGTCCGTTCGTTCATGCTGCGCCTTCTTGGGGTTCCAGGATCAGGATGCCCAGCGGCGGCAGCCGCAAATTCAGGGCCTGGAAGCGGCCGTGCGCGGTCACCGGCACCGTCTGCGTCTGGCTGAGGTTGCCGATCCCGCTGCCACCGTACAGAGTGGCGTCGCTGTTGAGCAGTTCGTTCCAGCGCCCGGACGAGGGCACGCCGACCAGGAAATTCTCGCGTGGCACCGGCGTGAAATTGGCCACCACCAGCACCGGCGGGCCGCTGCGCGCGCGGCGCAGGAACACCAGCACGCTGTGCTCAGCGTCGTCGGCGCTGATCCATTCGAAGCCGGCGGGATCGAAGTCGAGCGCATGCAGCGCCGGCTTGTTGCGGTACAGCTTGTTCAGGTCTTCGACCCAGCGCTGCAGACCGCGGTGCAGCGGTTGCTCGAGTGCGCGCCAGTCGAGCGCACCGTCGTGGCCCCATTCGGCGCGCTGCCCGAATTCGCCGCCCATGAACAGCAGCTTCTTGCCCGGGTGCGACCACATGTGGCCCAGCAGAAGGCGCAGGTTGGCGAACTGCTGCCATTCGTCGCCGGGCATCTTGTTGATCAGCGAACCCTTGCCGTAGACGACTTCGTCGTGCGATAGCGGCAGCATGAAATTCTCGGTGAAGGCATAAACCATCGAGAAGGTCAGCGTGCCTTGATGCCAGCGCCGATTCACCGGGTCCTCGTGCATGTACTTCAACGTGTCGTGCATCCAGCCCATATTCCATTTCATGCCGAAACCCAGACCGCCCGAGTCTGTCGGCCGTGACACCTGCGGCCACGCGGTCGACTCCTCGGCAATTACCTGCACGCCCGGGTGGTCGCGATAGGCCATCTGGTTCAGCATCTGCAGGAACGAGATCGCCTCCAGGTTCTCACGCCCGCCATGGCGGTTCGGAATCCACTCGCCTTGCTTGCGCGCGTAGTCGAGATACAGCATGGAGGCCACGGCATCGACCCGCAGCGCGTCGATATGGAACTCGTCGAGCCAGAAGAGGGCGCTCGACAGCAGGAAGGCGCGCACCTCGTTGCGGCCGTAGTTGAAGATCGACGAGTTCCATTCGGGGTGGAAGCCCTGGCGCGGATCGGCATGTTCGTACAGGTGCGTGCCGTCGAAGCGGGCCAGTCCGTGCGCGTCGGCCGGGAAATGCGAAGGGACCCAGTCAAGGATCACGGCGATGCCGGCACGGTGCAGCGTATCGATGAAGAACTTGAAATCCTCGGGCGTTCCGTAGCGCGCGGTCGGCGCGAAATAGCCCGTCGTCTGGTAGCCCCAGGAGCCGTAGAACGGGTGCTCGGTGACCGGCATCAGTTCGACATGCGTGAAGTTCAGCCGGGTCAGGTAGTCGGCCAGCAGCGGCGCCAGCGTGCGGTAGTCGTGCATCGTGCCGTCGGCGCTGCGCCGCCACGAACCGAGGTGCATCTCGTAGACCGACATGGGTGCGTCGAGCGCGTTGCGGCCGGCGCGCTGCTGCATCCAACTGTCGTCGCCCCAGGCGAACTCGGGACTGCCCCAGACGATCGAGGCGGTAGCCGGCGGCAACTCGGCGAAGCGGGCGAACGGGTCGGCCTTCTCGAGCCGTTCGCCGTCTTGCGCCTCGATCGCATATTTGTATTTCTGCCCCCGGACGACGCCCGCGATCTCGACCTCCCAGACGCCCGAGCCGTCCGGACGCGGCTGCGCCGGATGCGCTTCGGCGCGCCAGTCGTTGAAGTCGCCGATGACCGACACGGCCTGCGCGTTCGGTGCCCAGACCGCGAAGCGCGCCGTCCCGTCCGCGAGTTGGCAGCCGAGTTGCCGGTACAGGCGCGCGTGCGTGCCTTCGCGCATCAGGTGGATGTCGAGTTGACCCAGCGATGGGGCTGGGGCGGGCGCAGTCCGGCGTTTCGGGGCGGCGGTTCGTGCGCGGTGGATGGCGGTTTTCTTCGGAGTCACGTGCGGGTCCTGTCGGTTGGCGCACCCGGGCGGCTCGCGACCCGGTTGCAGGCGGATGGGAGCAGCGGCGCGCGGCCGATGGCCGATCGCGCCGCGCCGACTCAGCGTCTTCGGGCCGGCACTTCGGCAAGCATCTGCAATTCGTCGAGCAAGGCCGCAAACGCCTGCTCGTTCTGCGACGCGTTGCGCATCGGTTGATCGAGGCTTCGCGTCAACGCTGCCGCCCGGCTGCCGTCGGCGAACATATACAGCTGCCCCATCTTCTCGGCTGCGACGCGGTAGCTTTGGTCGATGTCGCGCAGGCGGCGCAGCAGTTCGGCCAGGGTTGCCGCATCCACGCCTTCCAGCCCGAGGCCGGGTGGCGTCGAAGTCGAATCATTCATCTACCGTTCCTCGGGTTCCGCTGGGGTCCTGCCCGGCGTGCTGCCGGTTGCAACACGCATTCCATCGAGTATGGGTAATCAAGGATGCAAAGTAAAATCCAAATATGTGAATCGCAGTTTGCAAAAATGAAAAACGTAGTCAGCGCTGCCGGCACCGATGTCGGAAGTCTGCGGGTTGCTGGCGGCCGACCGCAGCTCGCCTGGACCGACTTTCACACCGTGCTTGTGGTTGCGCAGCACGGCAGCGTGGCGCGCGCTTGCACTGCGCTCGGAATGACCCACTCGACGCTGTTGCGCAAGCTCGACCAGATCGAGCACCGCTTGAAGACGCGCATGTTCGAGCGCACGCGCGGCCAGTACACGACGACGGCCGCGGGAGCCGAGATCGTCGAAGTCGCGCGGGGTTTCGAGACCCTGGCGGTTGCCGCCGAGACCCGCATCTGCGGCCAGGATCTGCGCCCGCGAGGCGAGGTCCGCGTCAGCGCTGCACCCATCGTCATCGAGCACCTGATGGCGCCGGCGCTGGCGCAATTCGGCTCGGCATTTCCGGAGATTCAGATCGAACTGGCGGCGTCGCGGGAACATGTCAGCCTGCGCCGGCGCGAGGCGGAGGTGGCGATCCGAATCGCCGACAGTGTGCC
Source organism: Burkholderiaceae bacterium (assembly GCA_039920165.1). Taxonomy (GTDB): domain Bacteria; phylum Pseudomonadota; class Gammaproteobacteria; order Burkholderiales; family Burkholderiaceae_C; genus JBDSEG01. The sequence goes on along the minus strand of JBDSEG010000233.1, from coordinate 4,408 downwards.
CGCCTGGCTGGTCGGCCGCCGGTTGGCGAACCTGCGCTTTCGGATCTACGGACCACCGCGCGGCGGTGCGAAGCTGCCGCTGCGCGCGGTGAGCGAGCTGACCGGCGAGCGCCGCTGGATCAGCTTCGAGCGCGACGCCGGCGACGGCAAGTTCGACCGCTGGCTGGCCCGCGAGGTGCCCGACTCGAGTGTGGTGCTGCGGGTCGACAATTTCAGCCATGCGGCGACCATGGTGCGCTCGGGGCTGGGCATCGCCTTGTTGCCCGCCTTCGTCGAAGCGCGCCTCGATGGCCTGCAACCGCTGTCACCGCCGATCGCCGCGCTGCAGACGCCGCTGTGGCTGATCACGCACCCGGAGCTGAAGGAGGCGACGCGTGTGAAGGTGCTGCTGCGGGCATTCGGGCCGGCTTTGGCCAATGCAGTCAACGCCGCGCAGGACGGCTGACTGCGCGCCGCGCGGCCGCGATTCCCACCTGGGTCCAGGACAGCAGCGCGTTATTCCGCCTTGACCCCCGAATCCTTCACGAGCTTGGCCCAGAAGCGGTTGTCGTCGACCAGGAAGCTCGCGAACTCCTCGGGCGATTTGGACATCGCGACCTCGGCGCCTTCGCGCGCGAGCGCGGCCTTGATCTCGGGGCGTTGCATCACTGCTTGCGTTGTGTCGAAGAGCTTCTTCGAGATATCGGGGGGCGTTCCAGCCGGCACGAAGAAGCCGTACCAGAACGACAGGCTGAAGCCCGGCAGGCCGGCTTCGATGGTACCCGGAACATTGGGCACCAGCGCTGTCCGGTTCAGGCTCGTCACGGCCAGTGCCTTCAGGCGCCCGGCCTGGACCATCGGCAGCACGGAAGGCGGCGTGCCGAAGGTCAGCTGCCCGTCGCCGGCGACGACGGCGGCGATGGCGGGTGCGCCGCCCTTGTACGGGATGTGCACCATCTCGACGCCGGCCACGGTGCTGAAGTGAGCGGCGCCCAGGTGGGGTGCCGAGCCGTTGCCGGAGGTCGTGTAGTTGAGCGAGCCGGGCTTCGATCTGGCCAGCGCGATCAGTTCCTGCATCGAATTGATGCCGCTCGCCGGATTCACCGCGAGCACCAGCGGCGACGACGTGAGCAGCGTCAACGGCGCCAGATCTTTCATGTAGGTGAGTTTCGGGTTCAGCGTGGGGTTGACCGAAACGCTGCTGGGGCTGGCGATCAGCAGCGTGTAGCCGTCGGCCGGCGATTTCGACACGTGGTCGGCGGCCAAGCTGCTGCCCGCGCCCGCGCGGTTCTCGACCACCACCGACTGGCCCAGCGCCTTGGCGAGTGGCTCGCTGATCGTGCGCGCGACATAGTCGGCAGCACCACCGGGCGCGAAGCCGATGACCAGGCGGATCGGCCTGGCCGCGGGCCACGCCTGCCCTGTGGCCGGGTTGGCGCCGAGCAGCAGGCCGAGCGCCCCGGCAGTGGCGGCCAGCGCCTTCATCATCGTCGTCGTCATCGTGGTGTGTTCCATGGTTGTTTCGGTCCTGCGTTCACGCGGCAATCTGCAGCACGATCTTGCCGAGGTGGCGGTTCTCTTCCATGCAGGCCTGCGCTGCCGGCAGCTGGTCGAAAGGAAAGACCCGGTCGACCAGCGGACGGATGCGCCCATCGGCGATGGCCGGCAGCATGTCGGCGCGGAAGGCCGGCACGCCGGCCGCCTTCTGGTCGGCGCTGCGCAGCTTGTTGGAGACACCGAACAGCGTCAACCGCTTGACGTGCAGCGCCTGGATATCGATCTGCGCCGTGAGCGTGTGGTCGACGTAGCCGACGGTGGCCAGGCGTCCCTCGAAGGCGGCGCAGCGCAGACCTTCCGCGAACAGCGTGCCGCCGACGGTATTGACGATCAGATCGGCGCCGTGGTCGCCGGTGGCATCCATGACCGCCGCCGCGAAGTCGGGGCCGCGCGTGTGCAGCCCGACGTCGAGCCCCAGTTCCTTCAGCCGGGCAAGTTTTTCGAGCGAGCCCGACGTGCCGATGACGCGCGCGCCCAGCGACTTTCCGGCCTGCAGCGACGCCACCCCGACGCCCGACGAGGCACCCAGCACCAGCAGCCATTCGCCGGGCTCGAGGCGGCCCTGCAGCACCAGCATGTCGTGCACGACGAGGAAGGTCAGCGGCACAGCGGCAGCGGCCTCCATCGACAAGCCTGCCGGGACGGGCATGGCCTCGCGGGCATCCATCACCGCATACTCGGAGAAGGCGCCTGCGCAGCGGCCCATCACGCGCTGGCCCACTTCCAATCCGCCGACGTTCGCGCCGAGCGCGACAATTTTGCCGGCACCTTCGATGCCGGCCGGCTTGGATGCGCCGCCCTTGATCAGCCCACCCGGGATGAACTCGCCGCGGTTCAAGCCGGCGGCGAGCATCTTCACCAGCACCTGGCCGGGGCCTGGCACGGGCACAGCGGCCTCGCCCATCTGCGTCACGACCTGCATGCCTTCGACCCGCAGCGAATAGGACTTCATCGTCGTCATCAAGATCCTTTGAAAAGGCGGTCGGCGGCTTTGCCGTGAAGGCGTGCCGGCCGTTTGGCGTTGTACGCTGTCCCGCGCAGGTTAAGAGGGCGTCTCGGCGCGGCGGGCGGTCCATACTCGGGCGCTCCTCATCAACCGCAGCACCCAGGGCATCGCCATGAACGAACAGTTGTACCAACCGGCGGCCATTCTCGTGGCGGCATTGATTGGCCAGCGCAAGGGCGTGACGGTCGAGTCGACGATCCGGCTTTACTCCGAAGTGCTGGCCGCGCTGGACAAGGAGATGGCCACGCCTGGAGCGGCCGCAGTGCAGCGCGCACCCGGGTAGGGGGCGAAATTCGCCGGCGGCTCCGGCGGTCGCGGAAAAGCTGCGCGCGGGCGACTTCGGCATCGAAAGTCTTCAGGGTTCCAGTCGAATCGCCATGCCGTTGCGGCCGGGACGGGCGCCGTTCGCAGTGCGTCCGTGTGCAGAAGCGGGCGCCGGCCTTAAGGGTGCGTCGGACGGCAGCCTCGCGCTCACACGGCGCTGCGATGGCGCGCGATGCAGGTCTCCAGCACTTCTTCACCGGGCCGCTGCCACCAGTCGAGCGCCGAGAAGATCTCGACCTCGCTGTAGCCGGCATAGCCGCCGGCTTCCATCCAGCCGCGGATGCGCGGGATATCGATCACGCCGTCGCCCATCATGCCGCGGTCGTTCAGCAGGTCGCGCGTGGGCAGCCGCCAGTCGCACACATGCAAGGCGAGCAGCCGCTTCGCGCCGGCGCGCGTGATCTGCGCCTGCAGCTTCGGGTCCCACCACACATGGTAGACGTCCACCGCGACGCCCAGGGCGGTGCGTTGACTGCCTTCGACGCCCAGCGCGCGCTGGCCTTGCGGATCGAGCGCATCGCACAGATCGAGCGCTTGTTCGAGCGTATTGATGCAGGCGCGGTCGGCTGCGTACATCGGGTGCAGCGGCTCGATGGCGAGCGGCATGCCAACGTGGCGCGCGTACTCGAGCGTGGCTGCGAGGCTGTCGCGAACCTCGCTGCGCGCTGCGGCGATGTCCTTGTGTACGGGAACACCGGCGAGCGCACCGGGCAGGCCGCCGACCACCATCACAAGGCACGCGCTGTCGAGTAACCGCGCCTCGTCGACGGCGCGCCGGTTGTCGTCCAGCGCCGCTTGCCGGCCCGCGACGTCGGCCGCCGGGAACATCCCCCCGCGGCAGTAGCCCGACAGCGCGATGCCGGTCTCGCGCAGCTGCTTCGCGAGGCGTTCGATGCCGAGCGCGGCGACCTGGTCGCGCCACGGCGAGATGGCGCGGATTTCGCGACGCGCACACTCGTCGACGATGCGATCCAGCGGCCACTGCGCGCGCACCGTCGCGGTATTGATCGACAGCCAGCGGTGATCTTGCGAAAAATCGCGCATCGGTGCGGCGCCGCGGTCAGACGCGTGTCATCCGTCGATGCCGTGCGTCGCGAGCAGGGCGCGCCAGCGCTGCGCCGCGAGATCGGGTCGCTCGACCAGCCCGGCCGCATCGGCGAGCCGCAGGAGTTCGGACAGATGCGGCAGCGAGCGCGTGCTCTGCTGGCCGCCGACCATCACGAAATGATTCTGGTGGCCGTTTAGCCAGGCCATGAAAACGACCCCGGTCTTGTAGAAGCGCGTCGGCGCCTGAAAGATATGGCGCGACAGCGGCACGGTCGGTCCGAAGGCTGCGTGGAAGCCTTGAAGATCGCCATCGCTCAGCGCCGCGAGTGCGCTCGCCGCGGCGGGCGCGATCGCATCGAAGATGCCGAGCAGCGCGTGCGAAAACCCCTTATCGTCGCCGGCGATCAGTTCAGCATAGTTGAAGTCGTCGCCGGTATACATTTTGACGTTCTTGTCGAGCCGCCGGCGCATGTCGATCTCGCGCTGCTTGTCGAG
>JBDSEG010000232.1:0-6355 GCA_039920165.1 Burkholderiaceae bacterium | reverse complement strand
TGTAAGGCATGCCGCCAGCGTTCAATCTGAGCCAGGATCAAACTCTTCAGTTCGATCTTGATAATTTACTCAAAGAATTGAAGTGAACTTCACTTCTATGAGCGTTTAAGGTCCATGAGACCTTGATTTTGCGATTGCTCGCAAAATCGTGGCACTCGTTTTTAAACGCCCACACTTATCGGCTGTAAGTTTTTAAAGAGCCGCTGCTTTCGTTTCCGTTTGCAGCGAAGAGAGCGATTCTCGCTCGCTCTCTTTGTCCGTGTCAAGCACTTGCTTTTCGATTTCGGGGTTAGTCCGGTAAACCGCCTGAGAGCTACATGCGCCGCACGAAGCCAATGACTATAGCACACCCGCGCTAGCGGTACGTAGGCGCAGGCGCTTCGCGGTCGCTGCATCGGACTCCGGCGTCGGGGCTCCCCGGGCGATGGCCTCTCGAACCGCGCGACAGGTTCGCTGCGGATCTTCGGAGGCCGTTATATGCGGGGCCTTCAACGCCCACCGGCTGGCATCGGTGCGCAGGAGGCGCTCCTTGATCGGCGCAATCTGCGAGGGATGCATCGAAAAAGATCGCAAGCCCATTCCGAGCAGCAACTCGGTGAAGGCGACTTCGCCCGCCATCTCGCCGCACACGCTGACCGACTTCCGCCGGGCGCGCGCGAGCGAAATGGTGCGGCGGATCAATTGCAGCACCGCCGGATGCCACGGGTCGTAGAGGTGCGCCACAGCTTCGTCCGCGCGATCGATGGCAAGCGTGTACTGGATCAGATCGTTGGTACCGATGGAAACGAAGTCGAAGTACTTCAGAAACGTCGGAAGCATCAGCGCCGCCGCAGGCACTTCGATCATCGCACCCAGAGCGACCTGCGCGTAGGCACGACCGGCCTCGTCGAGTTGCTGGCGCGCGCGCGCCAGCGCCTCGAGCGTGTGCTTAACCTCGCTGACATGGGCAATCATCGGGATGAGAAGCCGGACCTTGCCGAACGCGCTTGCGCGAAGAATCGCGCGCAATTGCTGCCGGAACATGCCGGGCTCGGACAGGCTCCAGCGGATCGCGCGCAACCCGAGCGCGGGATTGAGCGTGTGCTCGTGCCTCAGCTCGCTCGCCGTCAAACGTTCCATCGGCTTGTCGGCGCCGATGTCGACGGTTCTGATCGTCACCGGTAGGCCGTTCATCGTCCGCACGGCGTCGCGATAGACCTCGAACTGTTCGTCCTCGCCGGGCAGGTCTCCGGCACGGTTCATGAACAGGAACTCGCTGCGGAACAGGCCGACGCCCACCGCGCCCGCCTCGATTGCCGTCACCGCGTCAGACGGTAGTTCGATATTCGCCTCGAGTACAACCTGTTCACCGTCCAGCGTCACCGCCGGCGTATGCCTGAGTCGCGACAGGCGCTCGCGTTCGATGCCGCCCTGCCGTTGCCTGAACCGATACTCCTCGAGAACGATCGCCGGTGGATCGATCACAACCACGCCCGCATCGCCGTCGATCACGATCCAGTCGTCCTGGCGAATGATCCGGCTCGCCTCACGCGCGCCGATGACCGCCGGGATGTCCATGCTGCGGGCGACGATCGCGGTGTGCGATGTCTTGCCACCCACGTCGGTGACAAAACCCGTGAAAACACTGCGCTTGAACTGCACCATGTCGGCCGGCGAGATGTCGTTGGCCACCAGGACGAGCGGATCTTCCCCGGCGAAATCGCGCGCATCGAGCCCGGTCCCGGACCTCGCCGCAGTCCCCGGCGAGCCGCGCGTCATCGTGCGCAGCAGTCGCTCGACGACCTGCTCGAGATCGGCCTTTCGTTCGCGCAGATATTCGTCTTCCATCTCGTCGAACTGGCGTGCGAGGACTTCGAGCTGGGCCGACAACGCCCACTCGGCGTTGTAGTGCCGCTCGGTGATCCATTGCTTGGTCGCGCCGGTCAGCGTTTCGTCGTGCAGCAGCATGAGGTGTACGTCGAGCAAGGCCGACAACTCGGCCGGCGCATCGCCTGGCAGGTCGCGCTGCAAGGTCGTCAACTCGGTCGCCACCGCATCGCGAGCGACGCGCATGCGTTCGATCTCGCCGTCGATCTTGTCCACTGCGACGAAATAGTGCGCCACATCGACCCGGCTCGAAGCCACGAGGACGGCGCGGCCGATTGCGATGCCACGCGAGACCGACAGTCCGAACACCTGGATGCTCATGCGGGCGATGCTAGCAGCGCCCACAAGACACGACGTGACCTCACCGGGTCTTACTGACCTTCGCCGAACTTGTCCGCGATCAAGCCGAGCAGCGCATCCATCGCCGCGCGTTCGTCAGCGCCTTCGGTCTCGAGCTCGACCTCGGTCCCTAGACCGGCCGCCAGCATCATCACGCCCATGATGCTTTTGGCATTGATGCGCCGATCGCCGCGGCGCAGGAAGACGTCGCTCTTGAAACTCGCGGCGAGCTTGGTCAGCTTGGCCGAGGCGCGGGCATGCAAGCCGAGCCGGTTACTGATGATGGTGGTGACTTTGATCATTCCCGCCCGGCTTGTTGGTCTGGTTTCGAGGCCGCACCGAGGCCACCTGCATCACGCCCTGAACCGCGCCGGCGATCGCGCGCGCGACCAGCGCATCGAGCGGCTCGCCCGCGTACGACATCGCGCGCCAGAGCATCGGCACATTGATTCCCGCCAGCACCCTCACCTGTTCGCCATCGGCCAGGCGCTGCGCCACGTTGCAAGGGGTCGCGCCGAAGACATCGGTGAGGATGAGCGCCTGCGGCCCACGCACCAGGGCCAGCAGCACCTGCGCCTGCGCCTCGATCTCCTCGAGCGGCATGTTCGGCGGCACATCGAGCGCTTCGAGCCTGACCGTGCTGTCGGCAAATGCATGCAGCGCGACCGCCTTCAGCGATGACGCGAGCGGTGCGTGCGCGATGATCAGAATTCCGGGCATGGCGGGCAATTTATCGGCAGTTCAGATCGACGGGTTCAGTTTTGCGGCGTCCGGCGACTCCCTGCACCGCAAAAACCACACATACGACAGCACACAGCACCCAGCCAACAACGCGAAAGCGAGCCTGAACGCCGACACCGGCGTCATCGCGCGCGAAAGTCCGAGGTCGATGACGAGCCCGATGCCCCACTGCAGGACGAATACGCCGGCGAAGACGACCAGGTTGAAGGCCGACAGGGCGCGGCCCGCGACCGGGGCCGGAAAAGCCTGGCCGACCGCCGTCTGGGCCAGGGCGACGAGGCTGCTCGATGCACAGAAAGCTGCCCACAGCCAGGCGCCTGCCCACGGTCCGAGCACCACGGCGCCCGTCAGCGCCAGCAGGCTCAATGGCATGCCGACCTCGATCAGCCGCAACGCGGTCCAACCCTGTCGGAAGAGACGAGGCACGACCAGTCCCCAGCCCCAGAACGCGAACAGCATCGCAACATTGATGCCGAACAGGCCCTGCGCCGCGGCGCCGGGCGAGAGGCCGCTCACCTGAACCAGCCACGGCCCGGCCCACAGCGACTGCACCGCTATCAGCGCGCCATAGTTGAAAAAGCCCAGCGGCGCCAGACGGACAAAGATGCGGTGTCTGAACACATCGGCATAGCTTGCGGCGCTTGCTGCCTCGCTGCGCCGAATCGGCGGGTCGGTCGGGACGCGCCACACGATGACACCGATCGCGACCGCCATCAGCGCAGCGACGAGCCAGAAGAGGCCGCGCCACCCGAGGCTCGGCAGCAGCCACTGCACTGGCAGGGTCGATGCCACCATGCCGAGCGAGCCGGTCATAAGCATCCACGAATTCGCCCGTAGCTGCGCCGCGGGGCCGAAACAGCGCCGGAACAACGTGAGCGGCGCCATCAGGCAGGCGCTCACGCCGACGCCGATCAAGGCCCGCGCGGCGGTCAGCCCGAGGAAGCTGTGAGCGACCGCGAAGGCCGCGCAACCCGCCACCGCCACCGCCAGCAGAACGACGAGGACGCGGCGCGGGCCGAAGCGGTCCAGCGCGCCGCCCATCGGCAGCTGCATCGCCGCGAAGCCGAAAAAATAGGCGCCGGCGAGCAACCCCAGGTCGCCCGCCGCCAGCCCCAGTTCGGCGCTGAAGCTCGACGCCAGGGTCGCGGTCACGCCACGCACCAGGGCCGAAAAGAAATAGGCGAAGGCAAAACTCAGGAAGACCTGGATCGCGAGGCGCGTTGGCATCGGTGCTTGCGCTGCCGGCACCGGCACGGCGCGCACGTTCAGGCCGGCACCCGCAGCCCGGCGAAGAACGGCTGCATCGCCTCTTCGGTCGGGGCGGCACCGATGACGGTCGCCTGGAAGATGCGCAGTCCCTTCGAGAAGAAGGCAGCGCGCAAACCCAGTCGCTCGGAGCCAACGGGACGCCCACGGGCGCTGAGCAAGGCCGCTTGCGGATTCGGCGTCATCCCGGAAACCTGCAGCGCAGCCACCGTCGACTCGGTCGCACCGATATTCGAGACCGCGAGCGCGCGCAACTCGACCATCGCCCGAGAGACGCGATCCGGTGCGTCGACATCGACGAGGCTGACGGCAAAAGTCAGTCCTGCCGCTTCGCAAACGTGCATCTGCATCGACGCGCTGACGCCGGCCAGCGTGACATGGCGCTCGTGGCGGTCGGGCCGGCACGGAAACATCGCTTCGAGACCGCTGCCATCGAGGCGCACCTCGCGCCAGTTCAACGCCGGTGTGCAGGCCGCCGATGCCGCCAGCAGGATGGCGCACAGCACGCCACCGGTTGTTGTTCGGACCCTGTTGACCATGATCCATTATCCGAGCCGACTCGGCACAATCGCCCCATGCCCATCAAACCCGTCCCCGCCGCGCCGCCGGCCTCTGCGCAGGCCCTGCACGGCGTGCGCGTGCTCGACCTGTCGCGCATCCTCGCCGGCCCCTGGTGCACCCAGACCCTCGCCGACCTGGGCGCCGATGTCATCAAGGTCGAGCGCCCCGGCAGCGGCGACGACACGCGAGGCTGGGGCCCGCCCTTCCTGAAGGACCGTTCCGGCTTGCCCACCGGCGAGGCCGCGTACTACGTGGGCGCGAACCGCAACAAGCGCTCGATCACCATCGATCTCGCGCAGGCTGAAGGGCAGGCGCTGGTGCGCCGCATCGCCGCGCGCAGCGACGTGCTGGTCGAGAACTACAAGGTCGGCGACATGGCGCGCTACGGCCTCGATGCCGCGGCCATGCTGGCGCACAACCCGCGCCTGGTCTATTGCTCGATCACCGGCTTCGGCCAGACCGGCCCGTATCGCGAACGCGCCGGCTACGACTACGCGGCGCAGGGCATCGGTGGGCTGATGAGCGTGACCGGGCCGTCACGCGCCGAGATCGACGACGACGCGTCGGGCGGAGGTCCGCAGAAGGTCGGCGTCGCGGTGGCCGACCTGTTCACGGGCATGTACGCCACCACCGCCATCCTCGCCGCGCTGCGCCACCGCGACCTGACCGGCGTCGGTCAGAGCATCGACATGGCGCTGCTCGACACCCAAGTCGCGATGCTCGCCAACCTCGGCGCCAACTACCTCGTCACCGGCGTCGCGCCACAACGCGCCGGCAACGCGCACCAGAATATCGTCCCCTACCAGGTCTTCGCCGTCGCCGACGGGCATCTCATCCTGGCGGTGGGCAACGATAGCCAGTTCGCGCGCTTTTGCGAGGTAGCCGGCGTGCCCGAGCTGGCCCGCGACCCGCGTTATGTGCGCAATGCCGGCCGGGTGGGCGAACGTGCGGTGCTGGTGCCGCAGCTCGCCGCGATCCTGAAGACCCGCACGCGCGCCGACTGGCTCGCCGCGCTCGAAGCCTCCAAGGTGCCGTGCGGGCCGATCAACGACCTGGCTGAAGTGTTCGCCGATCCACAGGTCACTGCGCGCGGCATGACGGTGCACCTGCCGCACCCGCTCGCCGGGGTGATCGATCTTGTCGCCAGTCCGATGAAGCTCTCGGCCACGCCGGTGCAATACCGGCGCGCCCCGCCCCTGCTGGGCGAGCATACCGACGAGGTGCTCACCGAGTTCGGCTTTGCGCCGGATGAGATCGCCCGGCTGCGCAGCGCCGGAACGATCTGAGCGCCTCTAATCCGCTGAATCATTGAAATGGACGGTGAGGCACGCGCGAGACGGGATGCGATTCAAGGCGCAAATCGCAGCGATGCCCGTAGGCTTCGCGAGCAGTTGCAACGCCGCGGCGCACCCGTATCGCGTGAACAGCACCGATCCGATTTTCAGTGATTCAGTGGACTATTGAGCTTTCCGTAAATCATGACAACCGTTGATGCCGTCGTGCGTTATGCCGATACTTGGGTTGAATCGGAAGCGCGAGATGGTGACGAAGCGATTGGACGAGACGGTGCGGCGGCGGGTGC
>JBDSEG010000231.1:0-2995 GCA_039920165.1 Burkholderiaceae bacterium | reverse complement strand
CGGAAAGCGATGCGAACTGGATCTCGAGCATCGCCATCACCGACATCCTCAATGCGATGTCGGTCAAGCATGTGCTGGTCGTCGCCGACTCGTGCTACAGCGGCGCGCTGACGCGCTCGTCGATCGGCCAGCTCGAGGCGGGGCGCTCGGACGAAGAGCGCAGCAACTGGCTCAAGGCCATCTCGAAGTCGCGCTCGCGCGTCGTCCTCACTTCCGGCGGACTGCAGCCGGTGCTCGACGGCGGCGGCGGGAAGCATTCGGTCTTTGCCCGCTCGTTCCTCGAGGTGCTGAACGTGAATTCGGAAGTGATCGAAGCGCGCCGCGTGTACCAGGAGCTGTCGGCGCGCGTACTCAACGACGCGCTGCGCTATCGGATCGAGCAGGTGCCCCAGTACGCTCCGATGCAGTTCGCCGGGCACGAATCGGGCGACTTCCTCTTCGTGCGCCGCACCAACTGACCGCGGTCCTACTCGCGCAAGGTCACGATCGTCACGCGCCGGTTCTCCGGCGCGTCGATATGCGCCATGTTGATGAGTTCGGTATCGCCCTTGCCCACCGGCTTCAAGCGCTCGCGGCCGATATGGTGGCGCCCGGTGAGGTAGGCCACCACGCTCTCGGCGCGCGATTGCGACAGGCGCAGATTGCGTTGCGGGTCGCCACGCGGGTCCGCATGACCTTCGATCGAGAATTTGAAATTCGAGAGCCCATCGGCCTGCAACGCGCGCGCAACGATATCCAGCGAAGCGCGCGCGTTCTCGGTCAGCTCGGCCGAATTGCTGACGAAGGTGATCAGCAGCGACGCGCTCGCTTTTTTGGTTGCGGGTCGCGCCGACGGATCGACCTTGGCCGGCCGGAAGCCGCGCAAAAGCACCTCGGGCTCCTCGGGCGCCGGCGTCAGTGCCTCGATCAGGCTTTTCTCGCTCAGCGACTTGCCGTCGAGGACGGACTGCGCGCGCGAAGGCCCTGCGAAGCCGAGGGCCGCCCCGGCGAGCAGCAGGACCGAAGCTCTGAAGAGTTGGATCAGCAATGCGTTCTCCCGAAAAAGGCAGGCCTGCGTGACGGGGCCATGTTAATGCCACGCCGCTGCGCCGACTCGGTAGGCCAGGGATCGAGTGCGAAGCTGGACCCGGAATCCGCAGACGTCGAGTTGTTCGCAAAACTCAATAGACTCGCGTCCCCGCATCAGGTAGGAGTCGTTTTCATGGCATCACCCCGCAACGTCGCAGTCGTCGTCGGCAGCCTGCGCAAGGCATCGCTCAACCGCAAGATGGCGCTTGCCCTCATCGCGATGGCGTCTCCCGCGCTCGCGATGAAGATCGTCGAGATCGGCGCGCTGCCGCTGTACAACCAGGACGAGGATGCGCAGCCGCCCGCGCCGTGGGCCGATTTTCGCCAGCAGATCGCGGCGTGCGATGCGGTGCTCTTCGTGACGCCTGAATACAACCGCTCGGTGCCCGGCGCACTCAAGAATGCGATCGATGTCGGCTCGCGTGAATATGGCAAGAGCGCCTGGGCCGGCAAGCCGGCGGCGATCATCAGCGTCTCGCCGGGCTTGCTCGGCGCGTTCGGGGCCAATCACCACCTGCGCCAGTCGCTCGTTTTTCTCAATATGCCCGCCATGCAGCAGCCCGAGGCCTATATCGGCGGCGCCGACAAACTGTTTGCCGAAGACGGTTCGATCTCGAACCCTTCGACGAAGGAATTCATGGGCAAATTCCTGGCCGCGTTCGAGCGCTGGATCGAGCGCAACGCGACCTGAGTCAATGCCGCCCGGCGCCGGGTCGTCGGGCCTGCCGACCACCGCGATCAACGCGCGCCGCCCGTCGCGATCGTCGCTCAGCCGGCGGATCTTCTGGTCGGCCGGGTCGAGTAGGGCAGTGAGGTGGCGGACCTCGCCGCGGGTCACGGTCCCCTCCTACACCGCGCTAGGCCGTGCCGGTGCATAAACGTAACCACCCGCATGCAGTGTCCGCTGGGCGCGGCGGCAACGCGTTAAAAACCGACATCCTCCGCGCACGACGTGGTGGCATACGCAGCCGGCCCACGCCGGCGCTTCGATGATTAAGGAGATCCGATGAAGTTCACTTCCCTTTTCTACCGACTGATCACCGGCATGCTGATGCTGCTCGGTCTTGCCGCCACCGCATCGGCCCAGCGCGTCGACGACGGGTACCGGATCCGGCAGGCCTACTACGGCACGGCGCGCAACCATGTCGACGTGACCGATCGCTTGAAGCAACTGGCGCGGGACGACACCCGCTTCAGGCTCGGCAACGACAGCTTCGGCGTCGATCCTGCGCCGGGTCAGGTCAAAACCTTGCGCATCTACGCACGCAACCGCGACCGCGAGACACGGACCTTCGAATACGTCGAAGGCAGCGTAATCGACGGCTCGCGTTTCGACGGCTGGCAACGCGGCGACTGGGGTCGCGGCAACGGCAACGGCGGCTGGGGCGGCACGCCCTACTACACCGCCGCGGCAGCACCGAATCGGGATCGCGGGGACCCGTCCGCACGCGGGCGCGACCAGGGTGAATACCAAATCCTGGAGGCGCGCTACGGCAGCGCGAGAAATAACGTCGAAGTCACCGAGCGGCTGCGCGAGCTGGCTCGGCAGGACCGCAATTTCCGGATGGGCAACGACAGCTTCGGCGTCGACCCGGCACCCGGCCAAGCCAAGGTGCTGCGCATCTTCGCGCGCGGCGCGAACGGCCAGACACGTACCTTCGAATATCCGGAAGGCAGCGTGGTCGACGGCGCACAGTTCAGCGGCTGGGCCGGGGGCAATTGGAGCCGCGGCCGCCATGACGGAACCTGGGGCGCAGCGCCCTACTATTCGGCCCCCGTCGCGGATCGCAACCCGCCGGCGCGCAACTTCGACCCGGGTACGCCGGGAAGAGCCGCCGATCAGGGCGATCACCAGATCCTGCAGGCGCGCTACGGCACCGCGCGCGACAACGTCGATGTCACGCAGCGGCTGCGCGAACTGGCTCGC
>JBDSEG010000230.1:0-3407 GCA_039920165.1 Burkholderiaceae bacterium | reverse complement strand
TGGTGGCCGACATCGATGCCTTGATCGCGCATTTCGGTGGCCCGGTCGTAGCGCTCGTCGCGCACGACTGGGGCGGCGCGGTGGCCTGGAATCTCGCAGTGCAGAAGCCCGGGTCGATGAAGCGCCTGGTCATCATCAATTCGCCGCACCCGGCCACCTTCCTGCGCGAAATGCAGCACAGCCCAGCGCAGCAGGCGGCGAGTGCGTATATGAATTTCCTTTGCCGTGCGGACGCCGAGGCGCTGCTCGCGCAGGACGACTTTGCGCGCATGTGGCCGTTCTTCGGCAAGGTCGGGGAAAAGGGCGAGAAGCTCGCGCCAGGCGCTATGGTCGCCGGCGCGGACTGGCTGACCGAGGAAGTGCGCGAGCGGTACCGCGAGGTCTGGCGCCACGGCATGCGTGGCGGCTGCAACTACTACCGTGCTTCGCCGCTGCGTCCGCCGACCGCGCAGGACGACTCGGTCATGCGGCTCGAATTTGCGCCTGAGTTCGTCACCGTGCGTGTGTCCACGCTCGTGATCTGGGGCGAGGAAGATCGTGCGCTGCCGGTCGGCCTGCTCGACGGACTCGAAGCCTTCATACCGAACGGGCGGATCGTTCGCGTGCCGGGTGCGACGCACTGGATCGTGCATGAGCGCGGACCGTGGATCGCGCAGCAGATCGAGGCCGAACTGGCTGCCGGCCAAGAGTGAAAAAGGGCTGCCGAAGCAGCCCTTTGAAGATCGGCGACGAACCCGGCAGGCCGGGTCCGCAGCGCAGGACGATCACATGTCCATGCCGCCCATGCCGCCCATCCCACCCATGCCGCCCATGCCGCCGCCAGCGCCGCCGGCGCCGGACTCATCCTTCGGAGCCTCGGCAATCATGGCTTCGGTCGTGAGCATCAGCGAAGCGACCGAGGCTGCGTTCTGCAGCGCCGTGCGCGTGACCTTCGTCGGATCCAGGATGCCCATTTCGATCATGTCGCCGTACTGGCCATTCTGGGCGTTGTAGCCGTAGTTGCCCTTGCCGGCCAGCACCGCGTTCACCACCACGCTCGGCTCTTCGCCGGCGTTCTGCACGATGATGCGGATCGGCTCTTCGATGGCTCGCAGGATCAGCTTGATGCCGGCTTCCTGGTCGGCGTTGTCGCCCTTGATCGTTCCGCCGATGGACTGCTTGGCGCGCAGGAATGCTACGCCGCCGCCGGCGACGATGCCTTCCTCGACCGCAGCACGCGTGGCGTGCAGTGCGTCCTCCACGCGGGCCTTCTTCTCCTTCATCTCCACTTCGGTGGCCGCGCCGACCTTGATCAGCGCCACGCCGCCGGCCAGCTTGGCCACGCGCTCCTGGAGCTTTTCCTTGTCGTAGTCGCTGGTAGCTTCCTCGATCTGCACCCGCACCTGCTTGACGCGGGCTTCGATGTCGGCAGCAGCGCCGTTGCCGTCGATGATGGTGGTGTTTTCCTTGCCCACTTCGACGCGCTTGGCCTGCCCGAGGTCGGCCAATTGCACCTTTTCGAGGGTCAGGCCGACTTCTTCGGCAATGACCTTGCCGCCGGTCAGGATGGCGATATCTTCGAGCATCGCCTTGCGCCGGTCACCGAAGCCCGGTGCCTTGACCGCAACGACCTTGAGGATGCCGCGGATCGTATTCACGACCAGCGTGGCGAGTGCTTCGCCTTCGACTTCTTCGGCCACGATCAGCAGCGGGCGGCCGGACTTGGCCACTTGCTCGAGCGTGGGCAGCAGATCGCGAATGTTGCTGATCTTCTTGTCGAACAGCAGCACGAACGGATTGTCCAGCGTCGCGGTCTGCTTTTCGGGGTTGTTGATGAAGTAGGGCGATAGGTAGCCGCGGTCGAACTGCATGCCTTCGACGACTTCGAGTTCGCTGGCGAGCGACTTGCCGTCCTCGACCGTGATCACGCCTTCCTTGCCGACCTTGTCCATCGCGTCGGCGATGATCTTGCCGACTTCGTCGTCGCTGTTGGCCGAGATGGTGCCGACCTGAGCGATTTCCTTGCTGGTCGTGGTGGGCTTGGACTGCTTCTTCAACTCTTCGACGAGCGCCGTCACGGCCTTGTCGATACCGCGCTTCAAGTCCATCGGGTTCATGCCCGCGGCGACGTACTTCATGCCTTCGCGGACGATGGCTTGCGCGAGGACCGTGGCGGTCGTCGTGCCGTCACCGGCGATATCGCTGGTCTTGGAAGCGACTTCCTTGACCATCTGTGCGCCCATGTTCTGAAGCTTGTCCTTCAGTTCGATTTCCTTGGCCACGGACACACCGTCCTTGGTCACGGTAGGGGCGCCGAACGAGCGCTCGAGGACCACGTTGCGACCCTTTGGGCCGAGAGTGACCTTGACGGCGTTCGCCAGGATATTCACGCCTTCGACCATGCGGGCACGTGCCTCGCCGCCGAAGATGACGTCTTTTGCTGCCATGTTGCTTCTCCGAAAATTGGGAATGGATTTCGCCTTCTTTCAGAACCCGGTTGTCCGGAAAGAAAGCGTAGCGAGCGGCGGTCCAGCTAGGCGGACGGAGCGCAGCAACCGGAACGTACTCGAGTACGTGAGGATTGCGAGCACCGCCCGACGACGCTGGGCCGTCGTGCAGGAGCTTTATTTCTCGACAACGGCGAAGAGGTCTTCCTCGCGCATCACGAGCAGTTCGTCGCCGTCGACCTTGACGGTCTGGCCGCTGTACTTGCCGAACAGGACGCGATCACCCACCTTGATATTCAGCGCGATGAAATCACCCGTCTTCTCATTGCGCTTGCCGGGTCCGACGGCCAGCACTTCGCCCTGATCGGGCTTCTCGGCGACGTTATCGGGAATGACGATTCCGGAAGCAGTCTTGGTTTCCTGCTCCACGCGCTTGACGATCACGCGATCGTGCAACGGACGAAGTTTCATAGCATCTCCTTGAAGGATTTTCAGCACACAGAGGGTTGGGGAAGCGAGCCTCGACGGTCTCGCCGCACACGAAGTCGGCTCGGCTGCTCCGTTAGCACTCACCGATGGAGAGTGCTAGCAGGCGGATTATAGGCACGTTGCTCAAGGCTGTTCAAGAGTCGGCAGCAGCAGGGCCGACGCGGGCAAAGGGATAACCGGCGCCACCCGTGCTCCGGGCTTGACGGGCCCGAGCCCCCGCTATACAACCCCTACTCGTGTAAGGGTTGGAAACAAGCCCAGGAAGCCACCTGCAATCGTGATTGCGGTGCCCGGAGATGGTCCCGCAATGCTCCCACCCCGGCGGTCGGCGCTCGCAACCAGCGAAAGAGTAGATGGACGACAGTGCGGCGGACGACATCGCGACGGACGAACCCAGCGAAGCTGGCGAACCGGTGAGCGAGCCTACCGTCGTCGACACCTGGCTCGAAAGCCTGGGCGACCCCCCCTGCGGGGAGGATCTCGAATACGACA
>JBDSEG010000229.1:0-2571 GCA_039920165.1 Burkholderiaceae bacterium | reverse complement strand
TGCCCAAGGTCGCACTGGTGGCCTGCATGCGCAAGCTGCTGACCACGCTCAACGCTATGGTCAAATCCAACAAACCCTGGGACAGATCGCTTCACAGCGCTTGACTTCAAAGACGGTTACTCAGAAGTTAACCTTGTTGCCCCCCTTCAGCTGCAACAGCTCGCGGGCTTCGTCGGAGCTCGCGACTTCGAGGCCCAGGCCCTCGATGATCCGGCGCACTGCACGTACTTGCTGCGCGTTGCTTTCGGCCAGTTGGCCCGGGCCGATCCACAGTGAATCCTCGAGTCCGACGCGCACGTTGCCGCCGAGCGCGAGCGACTGCGCCGCGATCGGCAACTGGTTGCGGCCGGCGCCGAGAACGCTCCACCGGTACTGGTCACCGAACAAACGATCGGCGGTGCGTTTCATGTGAGCCACGTCTTCCGGGTGCGGGCCGATGCCGCCCAGGATGCCGAACACCGACTGGATGAAGAACGGTGGCTTGACCAGGCCGCGGTCGGCAAAGTGGCGCAGGGTGTAAAGGTGGCCGATGTCGTAGCACTCGATCTCGAAGCGGGTGTCGTTGGCGGCGCAGGTGCCCAGGATGTTGGCGATGTCGCGAAAGGTGTTCTTGAAGATGCGCTCGTCCGAACCTTCGAGGTAAGGTCGCTCCCAGTCGTGCTTGAATTCCTTGAAGCGCGCCAGCATCGGAAACAGGCCGAAGTTCATCGAGCCCATGTTCAGGGACGCCACCTCGGGCTTGAAGAAGGCGCAGGGCTTGAGCCGCTCCTCGACGCTCATCGTCGGCGCGCCACCGGTGGTGATGTTGATGACCACGTTGCTGGCCTGCTTGACACGCTCGAGGAACGGTGCAAACGCCTCGGGCCGCTGGTCGGGCTGGCCGTTGACCGGGTCGCGCGCATGCAGATGCACCAGCGCCGCACCGGCCTCGTGCGCGCCGAGCGCGGCATCGGCGATCTCGTCGGCGGTGATGGGCAGGTGCGCGGACATGCTAGGCGTGTGGATCGCGCCGGTGACGGCGCAGGTGATCATCACCTTGCGGTTCTTGCCGGACTTCAGTTCAGGCTTGCTCATCACGGTTCTCCTTTGATTCAACGGTCCGGCCGCGGCTTGCGGCCGCGTTTGTGCGCCACCAGCGCGGCGAGTCGCTCGTCGCGCCACAGACTCTTGTTCGCGACCTCGGCCGCCGCGGGCACCGGCCCGTAGGCGGCGGCTGCGGCCTTCCACTGGGTGTCGTCCCACACCCGGGGCGTGGGCAGGTCGGCGGTGTAGCGGCGAAACCAGGGCACGTAGCGCTCGCAGTAGTCGGCAATGCCGCCCGGCGCATTCAACTCGATCGTCTCGAAAGGGCCCATGAAGGCCCAGCGCAGACCCAGGCCGTCGGCGATCGTGTGGTCGATGTCCTGCGGGCTGACCACGCCCTCCTGGACCAGCCGGAAGGCCTCGGTCAGCAGCGCGACCTGGAGTCGATTGAGCACGAAGCCGTCGACCTCGCGCCTGACGTCGATCGGCACCTGGCCGATGCTCACCATCACCTCGCGCGCGCGCGCCTTGGTCTCGACCGAGGTCCACGGCGCGCCGCACAACTCGACCACCGGCACCAGATGCGGCGGATTGACCGGGTGCGCGACGAGGCAGCGGGCGCGCCCAGCCAGTGCCTCGGTGAACTTCGACGCCACGATGGCCGAGGTCGACGAGGCCAGCACGCAGTCGGCCGGCGATGCGGCGTCGAGCGCGGCGAAGACCGTGAGTTTCGATTCGAGCGATTCGGGTCCGCTTTCCTGCACGTAGGCCGCCCCATTCACCGCCGCTTCGAGCGTGGCGACGACAGACACGCGCGCGGTCGCCGCGTCGGCATCCTGCACCAGGCCATGCGCCTGCAGGCCGCGCAGCGACTGCCCGATCTGGGCCTGCGCGGACTCGCGTTGCGCGGGGTTCGGGTCCCAGACCTGCACCTGCCAGCCGGCACGTGCAAACACGTTCGCCCACGAGCGGCCGATCAGGCCGGCGCCGACGATTCCAACGATCTTCATGGCACGGACTCCTAGTATTTGGACACATTAATAACGGAACATGAATACATTTCGCGTACCGCCATTTGGCTTACGAGGGTGTGCTCATGCGCCAGACCGAGCTGCAGCTGACCGAGGAAGATCGATCGGTCATCGAGTCGATTCGAACAAAGGGATTGCATCATTCGAGAGAAATCAATCGTGCGCACGTGCTGTCGTGTCTGGATCGGGGCGTTCCCGAGTCCCAGATCATGGACGTGCTGGGCATAGGGCGCACCGCTTTGTGGCGTACCCGCTCAGCGTATTTGCAGGGCGGCCTCGATTTGGCTGTGTTCGACGTTGCCCGCTCCGGACGACCACGGCAGTACGACACCGATGCCGAGGCACGGGTGAGCGCATTGGCCTGCTCGGCACCACCCGAGGGCCGCAAGCGTTGGACGCTGGTCGAGCTCGAACGCGCGGCGCGCGGCGAGTCCGGGCTTGGCACGGTGAGTCGAGAGACCGTACGCCGCATGCTCAAAAAAACGACCTCAAGCCCTGGCGCCGGCTGATGTGGTGC
>JBDSEG010000228.1:0-15410 GCA_039920165.1 Burkholderiaceae bacterium | reverse complement strand
GTCCAGGAACTTCTTCGCGAAGCCAACACGCTGGGCTCCAAGGCCGCGTCGATCGAACTGACGACGGTGGCAGTCGATATGAAGGTGGCCATCGAGCAGATGCGCGAGCAGGTCCAGAACATCGAGTAGGTTTTCAGGGGGTCCAAACCGCGCGCCCGGCTCGTCTGTCTGCGCCTGGGGAGTCGAGAGTGAATCGGTACGGGCCTGTCGGCCCCGATACGCTCGACATCGAACACTTCACCGTTCACGACATACGTCGTACCGCAAAAACCCATCTTGGCGGGCTCGGGGTTGGTCGCTTCGTTTCCAACAAGCTGGGCAACGTTGAAGGCATCCACGGCTTGCGGGCATCGAGCAAGAAGCGGTGCTGGGCTTTCCCACCCACCTCAAAGTAACACCCCCGCATGCGGGCGGCAATGAAGGCCGTCCTCAGCCTGCACAGCGCCCGTATTTCAGGCCAGGACCCTCACGAGGCCGATCTTCACCTGGGCGAGTGGGCGATGGTCTCGTCGATGGTTGGCCGCTTGCTGAAATTGAAATACTGCTCGGCGGCCCGGTCGTACTACGCTGTCCTGATGGTTTTCATACGGAACTAACATTGGCTCTCTAGCGCAGATTCTTTCTGACATTCTTACCATGGAGACGGGCCGGGGATCTACGGGTTTGCCATGGATTTGTGCTTCATAAGATGAACTATATTGCGAACTCCTCGCCCGGAGTGCCCATGACCCCCACCGTCTTCAACCCTGTGCCAGGCCTGCTTGCCACACTCGATCTGCTGACGATCAGTCAGGCCGGTCCGGTCCTGCACCTGCAACTGAATCGGCCGGCCAAGCGGAACGCCCTCAGCGACGGGCTGGTGCGCCAGATTCACAGCGTCTTCGTGAACCTGCCGGCCATGGTGAAGGCGGTGATGATCAGTGGCGCCGGCGACCACTTCTGCTCGGGGCTGGACCTGTCGGAACTGGTCGAGCGCGACATACAGGGCGCCATCCTGCACTCACGCATGTGGCATGCCGCGTTCGACGCCATTCAGTTCGGCCCCGTGCCGGTGGTGGCCGTGCTGCACGGGGCGGTGGTCGGTGGCGGGCTGGAGATCGCCGCCGCCTGCCAGTTGCGCGTGGCCGACGACACGGCGTACTTCGCGCTGCCCGAAGGGCAGCGGGGCATCTTCGTCGGCGGTGGCGGCTCGGTCCGCATCCCGCGCCTGATGGGCGTGGCGCGCATGACCGACATGATGCTCACCGGCCGCGTCTACGACGCCGACGAGGCCGATCGAGCCGGGCTGGTGCAGTATCGCGTGGCGGCTGGCGAAGGCTTGGCCAAGGGCATTGCCTTGGCGCAGAAATTGGCGACCAACGCGCCGATGACCGCCTTTGCGGTGATGCACGCACTGCCGCGAATTGCCGAGCAGTCGCCTGGCGAAGGGCTTTTCACCGAAGCGCTGATGGCCGCCGCCGCCAGCAGCACGCCCGAGGCGCAGGACCGCCTGCGCGCCTTTCTTGATGGTCGCGCCGGCAAGGTGGTGAAGTCGTGAACGCGATCGCCGGCGCCCCGAAGTACCGCGACGCGCGCGTCGGCGGGTGCGTCAGCGCGACCGTCGAGCGCCGTGTCGATGGCACCCTGGTGCTGCGATCCACCGAAGCACTCCGCTGGTTTCCCGAGCGGCTGACCGACAGCCTGGTGCAGTGGGCCGAGGCCGCGCCCGACCGTACCCTGGTGGCTCGCCGCGGACCCGATGGCGAATGGCTGCGCATCAGCTACGCCCAGATGCTGCAACGCGTGCAGGCGGTAGCGCAGGCGCTCGTCGACCGCGGCCTGACGGTCGAGCGGCCGCTGGCCATCCTGTCGGAAAACGACCTCGAGCATCTGACGCTGGCACTTGCCGCAATGTGGGCCGGCGTGCCTTACGCGCCGGTATCGTCGGCCTACTCACTGATCTCGCAGGACTACGGCAAGCTCCGCCACATCCTGGGCGTGCTCACCCCCGGGCTGGTGTTCGCCGCCAGCGCTGCCTACGCCCCGGCGATTGCGGCGGTGTTGCCGGCCCAAGTGCCCGTCGTGCTGACCCAGGGGGCGGCCAAGGCCGCTGCGGCCGGGCCGCTCGCCGGCCGCGACGTGACCGCCTACGACCGCCTGCTTGTCGCCCAGCCAGGCCCCGCGCTCGTCGCGGCGCACGCGCAGGTGCGTCCCGACACCATCGCCAAGTTCCTGTTTACCTCGGGCAGCACGAAGGCTCCGAAAGGCGTCGTCAACACGCACCGCATGCTGTGCGCGAATCAGCAGATGCTCCGCCAGTGCATGGGCTTCCTGGCCGACGAGCCGCCGGTGCTGGTGGACTGGCTGCGCTGGAACCATACCTTCGGCGGCAACCACAACGTCGGCATCACGCTCTACAACGGCGGCACGCTGTACATCGACGAGGGCAAGCCAACGCCCAAGGGCATCGCGGCGACGCTGCGCAATCTGCGCGAGATCTCGCCGACGGTGTACTTCAACGTGCCCAAGGGCTTCGAGGAGATCGCCTTCGCCATGGACCGCGACCGCGTGCTGCGCGACAGCCTGTTCAAGCGCTGCAAGGCCTTCATGTTTGCAGGTGCCGGGCTATCTCAGGCGGTGTGGGACAAGCTCGACGCCCATGGCGAGGCCGCGGTGGGCGAGCGCGTTCGCATCATCACCGGCCTGGGCATGACCGAGACAGCACCCGCCTGCACCTTCGCCGTCGGCACCAATGTGCGCTCGGGAAACATCGGCCTTCCGATGCCCGGCGTCGAGGTCAAGCTGGTTCGCGACCCCACCAGCGAGAAGATGGAATTGCGCTTCAAGGGCCCGAACGTGATGCTGGGCTACTGGCGCGCCCCCGACCTGACGCGCGACGCCTTCGACGACGAAGGCTACTACCGCACCGGAGATGCAGCGCGCCTGATCGACCCGAACGACGTCGACCGCGGCTTGTTCTTCGACGGGCGCACCGCCGAGGACTTCAAGCTGTCCACCGGCACCTTCGTCAGCGTCGGCCCGCTGCGCGCGAAGATCATCGCGGCGGGCGAGCCCTGCGTGCAGGACGCGGTGATCACCGGTCTGAACCGCGATGACGTCGGCGCCATGCTGTTGCCGCGCGCCGACGAATGCCGCAAGCTGTCCGGCCTGGCTGAGAGCGTGCCGCTGCCCGAGGTACTGAGCCATCCGGCGGTGCGCGCCTTCTTCCAGAAACTGGCCGATCGCCTGTGGCGCGATGCCACCGGCAGCGCGAGCCGCGTCGCGAGGCTGCACGTGCTGGCCGAGCCGCCGTCCATCGACAAGGGCGAGGTCACCGACAAGGGGTCGATCAACCAGCGCGCCGTGCTCGGACACCGCGACGCGCTCGTGCAAGCGATGTACGAGGGCGGCCACTCCGACCCCTCCCTGATCCTGCCGAACCAGGCACGGGCGCCGCGACCGACGCCATGAACATGCGAGAACAAAGCGCCATCGTCACCGGCGGCGGCTCCGGTCTGGGTGAAGCCGTGGCGCGCGCGCTGGCGCGGCGCGGATGTCCGCTGCCCGTATCGTCGCGCTGGATCCGCTGGCGGACCACGCCGACTCGAGCGAGCGCCTTGTGGTGGTCAACACTGCCTCGGTAGCCGCTGTCGACGGCTAGGTCGGCGAGGTCATCTATCTGGGCGGCGCCTTGCGGGTGGCGCCCCGATAATGCCCGGCGATGTCTGCCGGGCCGTTCATTTCCGTTCCCTTTCTCACCGTTCCTACAAGGAGACACGCAACATGAAGCTGTTCAACAAGCGTCTGATCGCGGCTGCCGCCGCCCTGGTGGCCCTGACCGCCGCGACGTCCGCGCTGGCCGATATCAACATCGGTGTGAGCCTGCCACTCACCGGTCCGGGCTCGGGCCTGGGCATTCCGATGAACAACCAGTTCAAGTTGTTCCCAAAGACGATCGCCGGCGAGAAGGTCAACCTGATCATCCTCGACGACGCCACCGACCCCGGCAAAGGCGTCAACAACGCGCGCCGCTTCGTCACCGAAGACAAGGTCGACTTGGTCATCGGTTCGAGCATCACGGCCGTATCGGCCGCAATGGCGCCGGTGCTGATGGAAGCCAAGACGGTGCAGTTGTCCGCCGCCCCGGTCGGCGTGCCCCCGGGGCAGGACGAGTGGATGTTCCGCCTGCCGCAGGGCTTCAACGTGATGGCGCACCCGCTGGTCGAGCACATGAAGAAGAACGGCGTCAAGACGCTGGGATTCCTCGGCTACACCGACGCCTACGGTGAACTCTGGCTCAAGGAGATCACCAAGCAGGCCGAGGCTGCCGGCGTCAAGGTCACCGCCGTCGAGCGCTTCGCGCGTCCCGACACCAGTGTCACCCCGCAGGCACTCAAGCTCGTCAGCGCGAACCCGGATGCAATCCTCGTCGTCGCCTCCGGCTCTGGCGCCGCCATGCCGGAAATGGGCCTCGTCGAGCGTGGCTACAAGGGCCGCATCTACCAGACCCACGCAGCCGCTACGCCGGACCTCATGCGCATTGGCGGCAAGGACGTCGAAGGCACGATCGTCGTCTCCGGTCCCGCCGTTACCGCCGAACAGTTGCCCGATAACCACCCATCGAAGAAGGTCGCAGTCGACTTCGTGAACAAGTACGAAGCGGCTAACGGCGTTGGCAGCCGCAACCAGTTCGCTGGCCATGCCTACGATGCGCAGATCGTGCTCGAGAAGGTCCTGCCGGTGGCGTTGAAGAAGGCCAAGCCCGGCACCGCCGAGTTCCGTGCCGCGCTGCGCGACGCCATCGAATCCATGGGCCGCACGGTCTTCTCGCATGGCGTCATGAACTGGACCAAGGACGACCACTGGGGCTACACCAACGAGACCGGTGTGCTGCTGAAGGTCGTCGGCGGCAAGTTCGTCGTCGAGAAGTAGAGCTTCACGAGGCTTCGCTCAGTCGCCTCGCTCCGCGTCGTCACCCCCGAGCGACCTGGACCTCCGGATCGGTCGGGGTCGCTTTGCACGCGTTTCCCTGCGAGCACGAGATGGACTTCAACATAGCCAGCATCCTGGCCTTGGATGGCGTGACCAATGGGGCCATCTACGCGCTCCTGGCGATGGCCACGGTGCTGCTGTTCACCGTCACGCGGGTGATCTTCATCCCGCAGGGTGAGTTCGTCGCCTTCGGCGCGCTCACGCTGGCCCTCCTGCAGACGGGCAAGGTGCCGGGCACCGTCTGGTTCCTGCTGATCCTCACCGGGGTGGCAGCGATCACCGACATCGTCAACGGCCTCAGACACCATCACGGCGCTCCCAGAATTGCCAAGGCCGTCTTCTGGACGGCCGCCTTTCCGGTGGCGATCTCGTTGCTGGCGATCTGGGCGGCGCCGAAGGGCCTGCCCCTGCTGGCCCAGGCGGCGCTGACCCTCGCGCTCGTGACGCCATTCGGCAGCCTGATCTATCGACTCGCCTACGAGTCGCTGGCCGACGCCAGCGTGCTGGTACTGCTGATCGTTTCCGTCGGGGTCCATTTCGCGCTGGTCGGCCTCGGCCTATTCTTCTTCGGGGCGGAAGGTTTCCGCAATCCGAGCTTCTGGGACGAGCGCTTCGCGATCGGCCCGGTCAACCTGACGGGGCAGACGCTGATCATCTTCTGCGCGTCGCTCGCGCTGATCGTGATGCTGCGGCTGTTCTTCGAGCACTCGCTGTACGGCAAGGCCCTGCTCGCCACCGCCGTGAACCAACTCGGCGCGCGCTTGATGGGCATTTCCACCGTCACCGCGGGGCGTCTGTCGTTCACGATGGCAGCCTTCATCGGCGCCTTGTCCGGGCTGTTGATCGGTCCTACGACCACCATCTTCTACGACAGCGGATTCCTGATCGGTCTCAAAGGCTTCGTGGCGGCGGTCTTCGCGGGCCTGTCGAGCTACCCGCTGGCCCTCGTCGGTGCGCTCGGCGTCGGTGTCCTCGAGAGCTTCGGTTCCTTCTGGGCCAGTGCGTACAAGGAGGTGATCGTCTTCGGCGCGATCCTGCCGGTTCTGCTGTGGCGAAGCCTGCACGACCCCCATAGCGAGGAGCATTGAAGATGAAAGCGCTGCGTCGCTGGGCGTTTCCTGCCTTCGCCCTCTTTATCTTGGTGGTGCCGGCGCTACCGGTGCCCGATTTCTGGATCACGCAGAGCAACTACATCGGCATGTACGCCTTGGTCGCACTCGGCCTGGTGCTGCTGACCGGCGTGGGCGGCCTCACCAGTTTTGGCCAAGCCGCCTTCGTCGGGATCGGTGCGTACACGACCGCCTTCCTTTCCACCAAGATGGGCATCTCACCGTGGCTGACGCTGTTCGTTGGCGTCGCCCTGGCGGTCGTCGCCGCGCTCGTCATCGGCGCGATCACGCTGCGCATGTCGGGCCACTACCTGCCCCTCGCCACCATCGCCTGGGGCCTGGTGCTGTATTACTCGATGGGCAACACGGCCGGCCTGGGCAAGTACGACGGACTCCTCGGCGTGCCTTCTTTGGAGGCTTTCGGCTTCGACCTCGGCAGCGGGCGCGGACTGCATTCGTTGATCTGGGCGTTCGCGTTGCTGGCCGCGCTCGCGGTCACCCGGCTCCTCGATTCGCGGCCGGGCCGCGCGATCCGCTCGCTCAAGAGCGGATCGACGATGGCCGAGGCGATGGGCATCTCGACCTTTCATTACAAGCTGACCGCATTCGTCATCGCGGCGGTGCTGGCCGCCGTCTCGGGCTGGCTGTTCGCGCATTTCCAGCGCTCCGTAAACCCGTCGCCGTTTTCGATCACGAAGGGCATCGAGTACCTCTTCATGGCGGTTCTCGGCGGCGTCAGCCACGTCTGGGGCGCCTTCCTCGGATCCGCCGTCGTTCGAATCATCGAGGACCAATTGCAGGTGCTGCTTCCGCAGCTGCTCGGCGCCAGCGGCAGTTTCGAGACGGTCGTCTTCGGCATCGTGCTGGTCGTTGTGTTGAAGTACGCGCCCGACGGCTTGTGGACGTTCGTCGGCCGATGGCTGCCGGCGCCGCAGCGCGAGAACGACTGGCAGGGTGCGGACGCCTTGCCGTCACGCGACAAGCCGGCGCGCGGCGAGCTGCTGCTCGACGTGAAGAATGTGCGCAAGGAGTTCGGCGGTCTGGTGGCCGTCAACGACGTGAGTTTCCAGGTCCGCGGTGGCGACATCGTCGGCCTGATCGGCCCCAACGGCGCCGGCAAGTCCACGACCTTCAACCTGATCACCGGCGTGCTCGCGCTGACAGCCGGCTCGATCAATTTTCGTGGTGCACCAGTCGCCGGCCTGACTTCGCGCGCGATCGCCCGTCGGGGCCTCTCGCGCACCTTCCAGCACGTGAAGATGATCCCGGAAATGACGGTGCTGGAGAACGTCGCGCTGGGCGGCTATCTGCGCAGCAAGTCCAACAGCCTGCAGGCGATGCTGGGACTCGACCGCGAGGAAGAGAAGCAGCTGTTCGCCGAGGCTGAGGCGCAACTCCGGCGCATCGGCATGGCGCCGCAGATGCACGAGCTGGCGGGCAACCTGGCCCTCGGCCCGCAGCGGCTGATGGAGATTGCCCGCGCGCTGTGCACCGATCCGGCGCTGCTGCTGCTGGACGAACCCGCGGCCGGCCTGCGTCACAAGGAGAAGCAGGCCTTGGGCGATGTGTTGCGCCAGCTCAAGGCCGAGAGCATGACCATCCTGCTGGTCGAGCACGACATGGAGTTCGTGATGGGCCTGACCGACCGCATCGTCGTGATGGAGTTCGGCACCAAGCTGATGGAAGGCACGCCGAGCGACGTGCAGGCCTCACCCGCGGTGCGCGCCGCCTATCTCGGCACGGAACACTGAAATGACTACCGCGCTGCTCCAGGTAAGTGACCTGCACGCCGGCTATGGCCGTGCCGAGGTGCTGTCAGGTCTGACCTTCCACCTCGACAAGGGCCGTGTCGTGACCGTGATCGGGCCGAACGGCGCCGGCAAGTCGACCACGTTGAATGCGCTGATCGGTGTGCTGCCATCACGGGGCACGGTTGTCTTCAATGGGCAGGATCTCGCGGACGCGACGCTGGAAGACCGCGTGATGGCGGGCCTCGCCCTCGTTCCCGAGAAGCGTGAGCTGTTCGGAACCATGCCGGTCGAGGACAACCTGGTGCTCGGCGGCTTCCGGCCGATGAGGCTCAAGGTACCGAACTGGCGCAGCGAGCTGGAACGAGTCTACGAATTGTTCCCGCGCCTGAAGGAACGCCGAGCGCAACTCGCCGGCACGCTCTCGGGCGGCGAGCGGCAGATGCTGGCGGTCGGCCGCGCGCTGATGTCGCAGCCCAAGCTGCTGATGCTCGACGAGCCCAGCCTGGGCCTTGCACCGCTGGTGGTGCGCGAGATCTTCCAGATCATCGACCGTCTGCGCGCACACGGCACCTCGATCCTGCTGATCGAACAGAACGCCCGCGCCGCACTCGAGGTGGCCGACCATGCCTACGTGCTCGAGACCGGCAGCATCGCGCTAGAAGGCCCGGCCGACGCACTGGCATCCGATCCGCGCGTGATCGAGACCTACCTCGGCGCGGCCAAGAAGCATTAGGCGGCAAGCCATTCAAGCTGAAGAAGGTCGAGTTCTCGATGTTGATGGAATCGGTCGATCGCCCCGAAGCGTCTGGCTCAGGCGCTGGCCGTGACGTCGCCGAACCTCACGCAGGTGCTCCTTCGCCTTCACGAGCGCGGCCTGATCACACGCGATCGCAACCCGGCCGATGGCCGCTCGCATCACGTGGTGATCGGACCCAAGGGCGGCGAGCTCGCTCGCGAGGCCATGGCCGCTGCCGAACTGATGGAGTTGGAAATGCAGAGCGACGTGAGCCGCGCCGAACACGCCATGCTGATCGGGTTGCTCGGCAAGCTGACCGAAACAAAAGGCAAGCTGTAGGGGCCGGCGAAGACTCGGACTCGATTCCAGTATGTGCCCGGCTGCGCGAGAAGAGCACCGTGGCCAAACCCGACGTCGTGGTGATCTTCGACACCCACTGGCTCACGAATGAGAGGGTCGTCGGGCCTGATTCATGTCCTTCATCTTCCACCCGGCAGGGCAGAGAATCGCGCCATGACTACCAAGACCCCTGCCTTGCGCGATCTGACGCCGACGGGCCGCCTCAATGAGGTCGTCATCCACGCCATCGTCGGCTACCAGCTGGCGCAGGCCGCGATCGTCACCACCCACTCGTTCACGCAGCAGGTCGGCAAGGGCTTCGAATTGCGCCCGGTCGAGTTCACGATCCTGGCGCTGGTGCACGGCAACCCAGGTGTCTCGGCGCGTCAACTGGCGAGCGCGCTGGCCGTGACGCCGCCCAACATCACGATGTGGATCGACAAGCTCGAACGTCGCGACCTGATCGAACGCGAGCGCAGCAGCACCGACCGGCGCGCGCAGCACATCCGCGCTACCGCGCAAGGCGCGGCCTTGGCGCGCAAGGCGATTGCTCACGCCATCGAAGGTGAAGACGCGGCACTGGCCGCCGCCCTCAGCGACGCCGAGCGGGCCATCCTGATTGAACTGCTGCACAAGGTAGCGATGTGCCGGCGCCGGTAAAGCATCACACCCTCGATCCGGACACGGCCGCTCGCCCACCAAGCTGCCTGGGCGCCGATGTCATCGTCGTCGACAAGCGCGGACGCATCAACGCCCAGCCCGCGCTGCAGATCGATGTTGCGTAGCCGGCGTACCAAAGGCCGACTGCTAGACTGACGAGCGCAGCCACCGATGCAGCGCCCGAGGCGACGGGCCTCGCCCTCCGACCCCCGCAGCCTCTCGCGCAGCTCCAACGTTCTCGAACGATGACCCCCGCCATCGCCCCGCCCGACACCCATCCCGCCGGACCGTGAACTACCCCGGCAACCTCTTCGTCGTCGCCGCACCCAGCGGCGCCGGCAAGTCGAGTCTGGTGAAGGCGCTGCTCGAACTCGACTCGCATCTGGTGGTGTCGGTCTCGCACACGACGCGCGAACCGCGCGGCCAGGAGCAGCCCGGGCGCGAGTACCACTTCGTCGACGAGCCGGTCTTTCGCGAGATGATTGCGCGCGGCGATTTCGTCGAGTGGGCGCAGGTGCACGACAACCTTTACGGCAGCTCGCGCGCGGAGATCGAGCAACGCATGCGCGAGGGCCAGGATGTGGTACTCGAGATCGACTGGCAGGGCGCGCTGCAGATCAAGCGGCTATTTCCGAATGCGGTGCTGATCTTTATCCTGCCGCCGAGCTTTGCCGAACTGCGCCAGCGCCTGCAGCGCCGTGGAGAAGACGGGCCCGAGGTGATCGAGCGGCGCATGCTGAATGCGCGGGTCGAGGTCTCGCAGGCCCGACACTTCGACTTCCTTATAATCAACGCTCTGTTCGAGACGGCGCTGTTCGACCTGAAGGCGATCGTCCACTCGCAGCGGCTCAAGTATGCCGCGCTGAAACGAGCCCGGCCTGCCATCTTTGCCGCCCTCGATCTCGATTGACCCCTCTCGTTCGAACCTTCCCGCTTCCGGAGCACCGCCCATGGCCCGCATCACCGTCGAGGATTGCCTCGTCAAGATTCCGAACCGTTTCCAGCTCGTGCTGGCCGCCACTTACCGCGCGCGCATGCTGAGCCAGGGCCATGCCCCGAAGATCGAGACCAAGAACAAGCCCGGCGTGACCGCGCTGCGCGAGATCGCTGCCGGCGAAATCGGCATCGAGATGCTGCGCAAAGTTCCGGTCTGACCCTGCGCCGGGGCGCTTCGCTGCCGCCCCGCGCCCGTTTGCTCCCCGCAGCAGCAAGCCACCGCGCGAGAAAAGGCCGGTTCCGAGATAAATTCGGGCCATGGCCTTGCGCGCTCCCCCTCCCGTCAGAGAACCGGCAAGTTCACGCCGGCGCCCGCCGCGCGCACCCCATCCGCGCGCGAACGAGGCCGCAGCCGCCTCGTTCGCAACCCTGACCGCAAAGCTCGACTACCTGAGTCCGGCCGAGATCCGCCGCGTGCGCGAGGCCTACCGCTTCGCCGACGAGGCCCACCTCGGCCAGTTCCGCGACAGCGGCGAGCCCTACATCACGCACCCGATCGCGGTCGCCGGCCTGTGCGCCGAATGGAAGCTCGACGCGCAGGCCATCATGGCCGCGCTGATGCACGACGCGATGGAGGATTGCGGCATCACCAAGGTCGAGCTGATCGAACGCTTCGGCGCACCGACGGCCGAACTCGTCGACGGCCTGACCAAGCTCGACAAGCTGCGCTTCTCCACGCGCGAGGAATCGCAGGCCGAGTCGTTTCGCAAGATGCTGCTGGCGATGGCGCGCGATGTGCGGGTCATCCTCATCAAGCTCGCCGACCGGCTGCACAACATGCGAACCGCCGAAGCGGTCGCGGGGCCTAAGCGCGCGCGCGTTGCCGCCGAGACGCTGGAGATCTACGCGCCGATCGCGCACCGCCTCGGCCTGAACCAGACCTATCGCGAACTGCAGGAACTGTCGTTCAAGCACGTGCGTCCGTGGCGCCACGCGGCGCTGTCGAAGGCGGTGCAGAAGGCGCGCGGGCATCGACGCGATATCGTCGAGCGGATCCACCGCGAGGTCGAGAAGGCGCTGTCGCAGGCGCAGCTGAAGGTGCAGGTTTTCGGACGCGAGAAGACGCTGCACTCGATCTACAGCAAGATGCGCGAGAAGCATCTGAGCTTCGCGCAGGTGAACGATATCTTCGGCTTCCGGATCGTCGTCGATACGCTGAGCGAGTGCTATGTCGCGATGGGCGTCCTGCACCAGCTGTACAAGCCGCTGCCGGGGCGCTTCAAGGACTACATCGCGATCCCGAAGGGCAACGGCTACCAGTCGCTGCACACGACCCTCGTGAGCCCGCTCGGCACCGCGGTCGAATTCCAGATCCGCACCGAGCAGATGCATTCGGTCGCCGAAAAGGGTATTGCCGCGCACTGGCTCTACAAGAGCGACGTGGACGGCGAACCCGCGCATGCGCAGGAGGCGCAGCGCCTGGGCGCGATGTGGCTGCAGTCGCTGATCGATATCCAGGACGACACGCGCGACGCGAGCGAATTTCTCGAGCACGTGAAGATCGATCTCTTCCCCGACGCGGTCTATGTGTTCACGCCGAAATCGAAGATCCTCGCCCTGCCGCGCGGCGCGACGCCGGTCGATTTCGCGTATGCCATCCACTCCGATGTCGGCGACCACTGCGTCGCTGCGAAGGTGAACGGCGAGCCGGTCGCGCTGCGCACCGAACTGCGCAGCGGCGATGTGGTCGAGATCGTCAGCGCGCCGGGCGCGCGGCCGAATCCAGCCTGGCTGAATTCGGTTCGCACCGGGCGGGCGCGATCGAAGATCCGCCACTACCTGAAGAATATGGAGCTGGAGGAATCGCAGGCACTGGGCGAGAAGATGCTGGCCCAGGCCCTGCGCGCCGAAGGACTGCCGCTGCCCGACGCCGAGGGCGACGGCGCGGCGGTCTGGCAGCAGCTCACGCGCTGGAGCGGCAACCGTACCCGCGGCGACCTCTTCACCGATATCGGCCTCGGACGCAAGATCGCCAACATCGTTGCCAAGCGGCTCGTCCACATCATGGCCGAGCACGGCACGCGCGCCGATCCGGTGGCGCTAACCCTCGGCCGGTACGGCGCCGACGACAGCGCGCCGTCGCAGGGCCTGGTGATGCTCGACGGCGCCGAGGGCGCGTCGGTGCAGATGGCGCCGTGCTGCCGGCCGATTCCGGGGGATTCGATCGTCGGCTACCTCGGCCGAGGCGAAGGGCTGATCGTGCATACCAGCGAGTGCAGCGTCGGCAAGAAGCTGTCCGAGCGCGACAGCGAACGCTGGATGGGCGTCGAGTGGTCCGAACAGCCGGCGCGCGCCTTCGAGACCGAGGTGCTGGTGCTGCTGCGCAACGGCAAGGGCGTGCTCGCGCAGGTCGCCTCGGCGGTGAGCGAGGTCGAGGCCGACATCATCCACATCGACATGGGCGGGCAGGCCGCCGCGGCAATCACCGAACTGCGCCTGCTCATCAGCCTGCGCGACCGCCAGCACCTGGCCGACGTGATCCGCATGCTGCGCCGCTCGCCGGCCGTGCTGCGGGCCTCGCGCGTCAGGCCTTAGATGGAGCCCCCGAACTGCGGGGTACCGCAGCCACCCCCCGAGGGGGTGCGGGGCCGCTTGGGAGCGGCCCGGCGCCGGCCCGCGGAGCCCCCGACGGCCCCTACGCCGCCTCGGGGGGTGGTGGATAGCGCACGGCCAGCACGTCGAGCACTTCGACCCCGCCCGGCGTCGCCAGACGCACTTCGTCGCCGGCGTGCGCCTTGAGCAAGGCCCGCGCGACCGGCGCGATCCAGCTTACTTCGGACTTCGTGCTGTCGGCCTCGTCGATGCCGAGGATGGTGACGCTGCGTTCCTCGCCGCGCTGGTTCACGTAAGTGACGGTGGCACCGAAGAAGACCTGATCGCAGCCGAACTGCTGCGACGGATCGACCACCTCGGCCAGCTCGAGCCGGCGGGTCAGAAAGCGGATGCGCCGGTCGATCTCGCGCAGCCGTTTCTTGCCGTAGAGATAGTCGCCATTTTCCGAGCGGTCGCCGTTCTTCGCTGCCCACGAGACGATCTCGACGACCGAGGGCCGGTCGGTGTCGAGCAGATGGCCGAGCTCGGCGCGCAGGCGCGCATAACCCTGTGGCGTCATGTAGTTGCGGGTGCCCGCGGGCAACTCGGCGACGACGGGTTCGTCGTCGTCGGGCAGCTCCGCATCGGATTCGCGCGTGAACGCCTTGCTCATGCGCGCAAGGTTAACCGGGAAGGCCGATCGGGGCCCGCGGCCTACGGACGGATCGGCACGGGCGCGGGCGCGGACGCGAGCGCGATCCGTTCCAGGCGCACCGCAACTTCCTGCGCCTCGACCCCGGCGGCGGCGAGTTCGGGCCGCAGCAGGCGGTCCTCGGCATCGCGGTTCATCACGATGATGCTGATGCGGCGGTTGGCCGGCGCATGCGGATCGGCCGGTTCGAGCGGCAGGCTCGACGCGAGGCCCTGCACGCGCAGCACGCGCTGTTCGGGCAGGCCGCCGGCCGAAAGCTCGCGCCGCGAGGCGTTGGCGCGGTCACTCGACAGTTCCCAGTTGCTGTAGCCGCGCTCGCCGGCGCCGAACGGCTGCGCGTCGGTATGGCCCTCGACCGTCAGGTGCATCGGCACGTCGGCGAGCACGCCGGCGATCTCGCGCAGCAGCTCTCGCATATACGGCTTGACGACCGCGCTGCCGCTGTCGAACATCGGTCGCTGCTGCTCGTCGACGATCTGGATCCGCAAGCCATCGGGCGTGAGGTCCAGGCGGATCTGGGAAGCGAGCGTCGCGAGCTTCGGGCTCGCGGCGATCGCCTCGGCGACCTTGGCCTTGACCTGCTCGAGCTTGGCGTTCTCGTTGCGGCGCTGCTCGTCGCGCAGGCGCAGCAGGTTGAGGGTGCTGCGCGGCGCTTCGATATCGCCGCGCTTGACTTGGCCGCCAGTGCGCGTGAGGTCGGTGCCGCCGCCCTTGATCACGTGCGACGAATCGCCCGAGCCGCTGCCGCTGTTGAGCAGCGCGACCTTGAGCGGCGCATTGAAGAAATCGGCGATGCCCTTCTTGTCGCCCTCGGTGGTCGATCCGAGCAGCCACATGAGCAGGAAAAACGCCATCATCGCGGTCACGAAGTCGGCATACGCGATCTTCCAGGCACCACCGTGACGGCCGTGGCCGCCCTTCTTGATCCGCTTGATGATGATCGGCTGAAGCTTCTTCGAATCACCAGCCATGCTGCACTTCCGTTGCGTCGGCGGCGCCGCGGGCCAGCGCCGGGCCGCCATGGGTCGCGAAGAGGCCCACTTCGTGGACCTCGGCGGCCCGCGCCCCCCCTCGGGGGGGCGACCTCGTACCCGAGGTCTTGGGGGCCAACATCACTTCTTGCCCTTCACGTGCGACTCGAGCTCGGCAAAGGTCGGCCGGTCGATCGAGTACAGCACCTTGCGGCCGAACTCGACCGCGACCTGCGGCGCATAGCCCTGCATGCTTGCGAGCAGCGTGGTCTTGATGCACTGCAGCTCCTTCGCGTTCTCGTCGGTCTTCTGCTCGAGCAGGCCGCCGAGCGGCTCGACCACGCCGTAGGCGAGCAGGATGCCGAGGAAGGTGCCGACCAGCGCCGCACCGATCATCGCGCCGAGCACCGCCGGCGGCTGGCCGACCGAGCCCATCGTATTGACCACACCCAGCACTGCCGCGACGATGCCGAACGCCGGCAGCGCGCCGGCCAGCCGGGCGATCGCCTGCACCGGCGCATGCGCCTCGTGGTGGTGGGTCTCGATCTCGCTGTCCATCAGGCTCTCGATCTCGTGGGCGTTGAGGTTGCCCGAGACCATCATGCGCAGGTAGTCGGTGATGAACTCGACCAC
>JBDSEG010000227.1:0-10800 GCA_039920165.1 Burkholderiaceae bacterium | reverse complement strand
AGAAGAAGCCAGGCTGCTACTTCCTCATCGGCAACGGCGACGGCAGCCACCGCGAAGGCGGCCACGGCATGGGCCCGTGCATGCTGCACAACCCGAGCTACGACTTCAACGACGAACTGATCCCGCTCGGCGCGACGCTGTGGGTCAACCTGGCCGAGCAGTGGCTTGGGGCGCAACGCGGGTCCTCTGCGGGGTGACGTTGCCGGGCGAAGAAATTGGGACGCGAAGGACGCGAAGGACAGAAAGGAAGACTGAGCCAAACGCCTGTGTTCTTTGCGAACTTCGCGCCCTTTGCGTCTTTGCGTCCCCTCACCTTCGTCGCCCCGTCCCTAGCTGCATGCGTCTGAACAACTGACACCCATGCCCATCGAACCCGCCGCCTTCTTCGCCCAGACCTACGCGCATGCGCGCGAGCGCTTCATGGCCCTCGCCGAGGCGCAGCGCCTGGATGTCCGCAGCCACCCGCACCCGTTGCTCGGTCGCGACGGCGAGGCGCTCGCGATGGACGTGGTGCGCGAGGGCGCGGCCGATGCGCAAGCGCTCCTCATCGTCAGTAGCGCCTGCCACGGCGTCGAAGGCTTTTGCGGCTCGGGCGTGCAAAGCGCACTGATGGCCGATCCGGCGTGGCACGAGGCGGTGGCGCGCAGTGGGGTCGCGGTTCTGTACATCCACGCCCTCAATCCCTACGGCTTTTCGTGGTGGCGGCGCACGACGCACGAGAACGTCGACCTGAACCGCAACTTCCACGATTTCCGCCAGCCGCTGCCGGCCAATCCCAACTACGACGCGATCGCTGCGCATCTGGTGCCCGCGTCCTGGCCGCCCTCGGGCGAGGCGGCGGCTGCGATCGACCGCTTCATCGCCGAGCGCGGCCCGCGCGCATTCCAGGAAGCCGTCACGGGCGGCCAGCACGACCACCCCGAAGGCCTGTTCTATGGTGGGCGCAGCGCCACCTGGAGCCACGTCACGCTGCGCCACGTGCTGCAGGAACACGGCCAGCGCTGCGCGCGCCTGGGCTGGATCGACCTCCACACCGGCCTCGGCCCGAGCGGCGTCGGCGAACGCATCTTCGCCTGCGCCGACGACCCGCAAGCGCTGGC
Organism: Burkholderiaceae bacterium; assembly: GCA_039920165.1. Taxonomy (GTDB): domain Bacteria; phylum Pseudomonadota; class Gammaproteobacteria; order Burkholderiales; family Burkholderiaceae_C; genus JBDSEG01. The sequence continues at coordinate 9,700 of JBDSEG010000227.1, read as the reverse complement.
CCGCGCGCGCGCCTGGTGGGGACCCGGCATCACGTCGATCTACGACGGCAGCTCTACCTCGGCGCCGTTGACCGGCCTGATGTGGATGAGCGCCTACCAGGAGTGCCCGCAGGCGCAGTACACCGGCATCGCACTCGAATACGGTACTGTCCCCATCGCCGACGTGATCACCGCGCTGCGCGCCGACCAGTGGCTGGAAAACCATCCCGAGGCCGACGAACCGACCCGCGCGTCGATCAAGCAGCAGGTGCGCGACGCCTTCTATACCGACACGGACGAGTGGAAGCGGCGCGTCGTCGACCAAGGGATCGAGGCGGCGCGGCAAGCAGTTGCCGGTTTGTCCGCCTGACTCTTCGCAGTCTGCCCGTGTGCACAGCCCAGCCGGGCCGAACTCCCGGCTGGGCGCTACGCATGTACCCGCAATCGCGAAAACGTTACATCACGCCGAGGGCGCGAAGCTCACCCTCGCACTGCGTCGCATTGCGAAAAAGGATTCCCCGCCAGCCAAACCGACTCGCCGCAACAAGGTTCCTCTCGACGTCGTCGATAAAAACCGTCTCGAGCGGATCGACGCCGAAGGTCGCGATCGCGAGCTCGTAGATCGCCGGCTCCGGCTTGACGAGTCCGACGCGCGACGAGAAGAGGCCGCTGCGGAACAGGCCGAAGAAATCGTTGCGCGACTCCAGCAAGGCCGCATACGACAACGGCATGTTGGAGAGAAAGAAGAGGCCGTGGCCCCGTGCATGCAGCCGCCGCAGCACGGTGACTGAATCGGCAAGCGGCGTCAGTTCGTCGACGACCGCATCGATCGCAAAGCGCGCTTCATCGACCGTGATGCCGATGCGTCGCGTGATGCGGCCGGCGAGCGTGCCGGCATCGATGCGACCCAGGTCGAACTCGCCCCAGTCGCCTTCGAAATGCTGGAAGAACGCGAGCACCAATGCCCGTGTCGAGGCGTCGTCGAAGGCCAGCCGCGGCAGCAGGCGCGGCATGAATTCGTGCGGCTGCCAGCGAAACAGCACGCCGCCGAAATCGAAGACGACGTTCAAGTGCTCGTCGCCGGCCGGCCCGCGAACCCGCCGACTTCAGCCACGCAACCGCCCGATCAGCGCCGCGGTCGAGGCATCGAGCCCGCCGACATCGCCCGAGGCGAGGCGCGGCAGCAGGTCGTTGCACAAAGCCTTGCCCAGCTCCACGCCCCACTGATCGAAGCTGTCGATCCCCCACACTGCGCCGCTCGTGAAGACGCGGTGTTCGTACAGCGCGATCAGCGCGCCGAGGCTCGTGGGCGTCAGCCGGTCGAGCAGCAGAATCGTGCTGGGCCGATTGCCGGGAAAGCTGCGGTGCCGCGCGAGTATTTCTGGGTCGATGCGGCGCGATGCGGTCGGCGCTCGCTCGCCGAGGGCCACCTCGGCCGTCTTGCCCTGCATCAGCGCCTGCGACTGCGCCAACGCATTGGCGAGTAGCAAGGCATGCTGGGCGTCGAGCGAATGGGTCGCATGCTTGACGACGATGAACTCGACCGGGATCACGTCGGTGCCCTGGTGCAGCATCTGGAAGAACGCATGCTGGCCGTTCGTTCCGGGCTCGCCCCAGACCACCGGGCTGGTCGCGTAGGGCAGGGTCTCGCCCGCGAGGTCCACTCGCTTGCCGTTGCTTTCCATCTCGAGCTGCTGCAGATACGCCGGCAGACGCCGCAGACCCTGGTGGTACGGCGCGACGCAGCGGCTCGTGAATCGGTGGAAATTGCGGTACCAGACGTCCAGCAGGCCGAGCAACAGCGGCAGGTTGCGCGCCGCCGGTGCGGTGGCGAAATGATCGTCCATCGCATGTGCACCGGCGAGCAGGGCGCGGAAATGCTCGGCGCCGATCGCGATGGCGACCGGCAGACCGATGGCCGACCACAGCGAATAGCGCCCGCCGACCCAGTCCCAGAAGCCGAACGTGCGCGTGATGCCGAAGCGCGCGGCGGCCTCGACGTTGGTCGTGGTGGCGACAAAATGCTTCGCGATATCGATGCCGCCGCGGCCGATGAACCAGGCCCGCGCGGCATGCGCATTCGCCATCGTCTCCTGCGTCGTGAAAGTCTTGCTCGCGACGATGAAGAGCGTGCGAGCCGGATCCAGCCGGCGCAGCACCGGCGCGATATCGTGGCCGTCGACATTGGAGACGAAGTGAAATGTCAGGCCCGGATGCACGAAAGCGTCGAGCGCCGGCACCAGCATCTGCGGACCGAGGTCGCTGCCGCCGATGCCGATGTTCACCACATCGCGGATGCCGCTGGCCGCCGCATCGCGCACCGTCTCGGCGTACGCCAGCATGGCGTCGAGCACGCCGTGTACTTCGGCGCTGAACGGCCCTGTGCCTCTCGGCGCACGCAAGGCGGTATGCAGCACGGCCCGGTCTTCGGTGACATTGATCGACTCGCCCTTGAACATCGCATCGCGGCGCGCCTCGACGCCGCACTCCCGCGCCAGGTCGAGCAGGAAGTGCAGCGTGGCCGCATCGAGCAGGTTCTTCGACAGGTCGGCGAAGATCTCGGGCGCCTGCACGCTCATCGCATCGACCCGTCCGGGGTCGCGCGCAAAGGCCTCGCGCAGATCGAGGTCACGGCCGTGGGCTTCGTAGTGACCCTGCAGGGTGGCCCAGGCCGCGCTGCGATCGCAGCGGACGAAGTTCGTTGTCGCTCCCGGGCTGGGGGGGCGCCCGGCTGCCGACAAGGCCTCGACCGCTTCGAGGCGCGCGGCGCACGCGGACCGATCGTCGGGCGCAAGGGAGGCGAATGCGGAACGCATCTGCTCGACCGCTGCCGCTGCATCGGCATCCCGCAAGGCCATGCGAATGCGCGCCATCGCCTCCCACCCGAAGAAGCGCTCGAAGGCCGGGCCGTCGTTCGCGGCGATGCCGTCCAGGCAGGCTTGCGCATGTTCGCGCGCCCGCACCGCATCTCCCGCTTTCAGCCAGCTCATCGCGAGCCGATAGTCGGCGCGCCCGACCTCGAGCCAGGTGCCGGCCAGCGCCCAGTGCTCGCGTGCCGCCTGCGCGGCCTGCAGCATCAGGGCGGTCTCGTGCGGCATTCGTGCAGGCTTTTCCTCCATGGCGCACGCGAGGTCGTTGCCGGTCGCGGCCAGCGTGCGGTGCATCGGGTCGTTCTCCGGCAGGCCGCTCTTCGCGGCCAGGTCGATGGCCTTCGACCACAGTGCCGCGGCGCGCACGCTATCGGGCGCGGCCTCGTTCTGCGCCAGGTTGGCTGCGGCCATGGCGACCGCGCGGATGCGGTCCGAAGGCCCGAGGCCATCCGCCGCATCGGCCGCGCCGCCGCTCAGCAAAAGGCTGGCGAGATAGCGCCGGTGCGCCTGACCGCTGGCGCCGGCATCGACATAAGACGGCACGCTGGCGAGCCGATCGATGCACGTGCGCCCGGCGTCCCACCGCCCCAGGTGCTCGCCGTGAACATGGTGCGCCAGATGCGCGAGCGCGAGCCACTGCGTCTCGGTATCGACGAGCGCCGCGCCCTCGGACAGGCGCGAAACCACTCCTTGCGAATCGTCCGCATGCGCGGTCCAGGCCGCGCTCAGCCAAGCATCGAAGTCCACGTCGTCACCTCCGGTCGCAAGGGTAGCGGACTCGTCGTGCGACCTGCTCGGGCGCCGTTTCGCCCGGTGCGCTGAAAGGCCGACAACGGCATGCTCTTCGCGCATCCGATACGCTGCGTCGCTTTGGGTACTCGTGCAGAGGTTTCGAATGGTCGGATTCGCGAAGTGGACGCTAGCGCTGGGCGTGTGGATCGTCGTGGCGCTGGCGCCGGTGCGGGCGCAGCAGACACCGGTGACGCTGCCGCCCGGGGTCGCGCTCGCGACGACGGTCGAGGGCATCACCGAGTTCCATCTGGACAACGGCTTGCAGGTGCTGCTGGTGCCCGATGCCGCCAAGCCGACGACGACCGTCAATGTCACTTACCGCGTGGGCTCTCGGCACGAGAACTACGGCGAGACCGGCATGGCTCACTTGCTCGAGCACCTGCTGTTCAAGGGCACGCCGACGCTGTCGAACCTGCTCGGCGAATTTGGCCGGCGCGGCCTGCGCGCAAACGGAACGACCTCGTTCGATCGCACCAACTATTTCGCGAGCTTCGCGGCGAACGACGAGAACCTGCGCTGGTATCTGGCGTGGCAGGCCGATGCGATGGTGAACAGCCGAATCGCGCGCGCCGACCTCGATACCGAGATGACGGTGGTGCGCAACGAACTCGAGCGCAGCGAGAACGACTCGAATCGGATCACGTGGCAGCACGCACTGGCCGCCATGTATCGCTGGCACAACTACGGCAAGAGCGTGCTCGGCGCGCGCGCCGATGTCGAGAATGTCGATATCGCGCGGCTGCAGGCGTTCTATCGGCGCTACTACCAGCCCGACAACGCGACGCTGATCGTCGCCGGTTCGTTCGACAGCGCGAAGACGCTGGCCTGGATCGCCGAATCGTTCGGACCCCTCACGCGCCCGCAGCGCGTTCTGCACCCGACCTACACGCTCGACGAGGCGCAGGACGGCGAGCGCAGCGTCACGGTGCGCCGGGTCGGCGGCACGCCGCTGATGTACCTCGGCTACCACGCGCCGGCGGCGGCGCACCCCGACTACGCCGCGGTCGACCTGCTCACGCAGGTGCTCGGCGGCACGCCGTCCGGGAGGCTGCACAAGCGGCTGGTGCAGACCCGGCTCGCCGCCTCGACCTTTGGATTTGACCTCGGCTTGGCCGAGCCCGGCGCGGTTTTCTTCGGCGCGCAGCTCGCGCCGGCACAAGACGTGGCGCGCGCCCAGGCCGAGCTGATCGCCACCATTGAATCGCTCGCCAGCGAGCCGGTCAGCGCGGCCGAACTCGAGCGCGCGCGCAGCGAATGGCTGGCCGACTGGGAGCGCGGCTTCACCGATCCGGAACGCATCGGCGTCGCGTTGTCCTCGGCCATCTCGCAAGGCGACTGGCGGCTTTATTTCAAGGCCCGCGACCAGATCCGCGCCGTCACGCTGGCCGACATGCAGCGTGTCGCGACGCAGCGCTTCGTTCCGGCCAACCGCACGTTCGCGGTCTATCTGCCCACCGACAAGCCGGTGCGCGCACCGGCGCCCGAGCGGGTCGACGTGGCGGCGCTGGTCAAGGAATACCGCGGCGATGCCTCGGTCGCGCAGGCCGAATCCTTCGATCCCACGCCGGCCAACCTCGATGCGCGCACCGAGCGCTTCACGCTCGCGAGCGGCATGCAGGCGGCGCTGCTGCCCAAGGGAGCGCGCGGGCGCCTCGTCAACGCGCGGCTGTCGATGCGCTATGGCGATGTGCCGAGCCTCGCGAACCAGGCCGCGGTGGCGCGCTTCGTCGCCGCGCTGCTCGACAAAGGCGGCGCCGGGCTCACGCGCGAGCAGATTCGGGACGAGCTGACGCGGTTGCGCGCACAGGTCTCGTTCTCGGCCGGGCGGCAGTCGGTGAACGCGGGCATCGTCACGACGCGCGACAACCTGCCCGAGGTGATCGCGCTCGTCGGCCGGCTGCTGCGCGAGCCGGCCTTCCCGGCCGATGCGCTGGAAGAGGCGCGGCGCCAGTCGCTGGTCGCAATCGAGCGCAACCGCCACGAGCCCGGGCCACTGCTCTCCAACACCCTGAACCGGCATGCCAATCCGTACCCGATGGGCGACCTGCGGTATGTGCCGACCTTCGACGAGCAGGCCCAGCTCGTGGGCGCGGTGACCGAGGCCGACCTGCGCACCTTCCATCGCCGTTTCTACAGCGCAGCCGATGCCGAGTTCGCCGCCGTCGGCGATCTGGATGTGGCACGCACCCGTTCGGCACTGGAAGCCGCTTTCGGCACCTGGAGCGCACCAACCGAGGGGCGGCAGCGCTTCAACCGTGCGCCCGACCCCTATCTCGCGCCGCAGCCGCAACGTTTCGTGCTGCCCACGCCGGACCGGCAGAACGCCAACCTGCTCGCCGTGCTGGACCTGCCGCTGGCCGATACCGACCCGCAATACCCGGCGCTGCTGCTGGCCAATCAGCTCTTCGGGGGCGGCCTGTCGTCGCGCCTGTGGACGCGCATCCGCGAACGCGACGGGCTGAGCTACGGTGTCGGCTCGGGAATCGACTGGAATTCATTCGAGGCCAATTCGCGCTGGACCGCGAGTGCCACCTTCGCGCCGCAGAACCGCGCGCGCATCGAGGCTGCGCTGCGCGAGGAGGTCGAGCGGTCACTGCGCGACGGCTTCACGCAGGTCGAGCTCGACCAGGCGCGCATGGGGCTGCTCGCTGCGCGCCGGCTCGCCCGCGCCCAGGACGCCGGGATCGCTGCGATGCTGGTCTCCAACCTGTATCTGCAGCGCGATTTCGCGCGCCAGCAAAAGATCGACGACGCGCTCGCGAAGACCACACTCGACCAGGTCAATGCCGCCTGGCGAGCCCACGCGCGGCCCGATCAGTGGGCGATCGGATTCGGCGGCGACTTCAAGCTGTGACGCGGCCCCGGCCTGGATAGAATCCGGGGAGCCGGCGTTCCGGATACCGGTTTTTCCGGCAAACCGGCATCTCACATCGCTCCAGGAGTCAGCATGAATCTCGTCAAGCTCGGCAAGAAAGGCCAGGTCAGCATCCCGCAGGGCGTCCTGCGCCAGCTTGGGATCACGGCCGAGGCTCCTCTTCTGGTGGAAACCTCCGACGACGGCGCGATCGTCCTGCGGCCGGTCAGCGTCCACCCGGTCGAGGTGTACAGCGGCGAGCGACTGGCCGAGTTCGAGCGCGAGAACGCCATGACGCCGGCGCAATCGCGCGCTTTTGCGCCGCAGCTTGCCGATTTCGACGCCTGGCTGAAGGCCGCGGCCAACGCCGTGCCGCGCCCGCTGCGGGTGGCGCAGCCGCCGGCGACGTTTCAAGTCTCGCCAAAATCGCCGCGCAGGTCGGCGATGTCGAAGCCGGTTGCAGCGCGGCGCGGCACGAAGCGTTGAAGGTCTTCCTGGACGCCAACGTCCTGTTCAGGGCGTCGCTCTTCGAAACCGGCGCGGCGCAAGCGCTGCTGGTGGCCGCGCACGATGCTCGTGCGCAGTGCGTGAGCAGCGATTACGCATGGGGCGAGGCGCTGCGCAACCTGGCGTTGAAAGCGCCGCAGGGGCTGGCCCGGCTGGGACTCATCGAACGACTGGTTGAGCGGGTGAGCGAGCCGTCGGCGGTTTACATGGAAGCTGCGACGCGGGCCGGCGTCGTCGCCAAGGACGCGCCGGTTCTCGCGGCCGCTTTGCAATGCGGGGCGGACATGTTCGTGACCGGCGATCTGCGCCATTTCGGCCACCTCTTCGGCCACCCCGTCGATGGCGTGCTCGTGCTGTCGCTGTGCGCGGCGCTCGACCACCTGGCGGCCCCTGCGAAGTCCCGACGCGCCGCTCGGCCGCGCAGCATCAGGCGTTGACGATCCGCACCGGGTTGCTCACCCCGGCCGCCACATGCCCGGCCGGCACGTGCGCCGAGGCGTTCTCGATGTGGCCGGTCTGATCGTCGAAGAAGAAATCGGGTTCGAACTCGCGCAGAAATTCGCCCTTGGGAAGGCCGCCGAGAAACATCGCCTCGTCGACCTCGATATGCCAGTCCATCAGGGTGCGGATCGCGCGCTCGTGCGCCGGCGCGCTGCGTGCGGTAACGAGCGCGGTTCGGATGCGCATGCCGTGTGCCGCGCCCTGCTGGAGCCTCTGCAACGCGAGCAGCAGCGGCTTGAACGGGCCGGCCGCAAGCGGCGTGGCCGAGTGCTCGTGCTCGTGCGACTGGAACGCCGCCAAGCCGCCGCTTTGGTAGACCCGCTCGGCCTCGTCCGAGAACAGCACCGCGTCGCCGTCGAATGCGATCCGCACTTCGTTCGGATGCGCATCCGAGGCGCGTCTCGAATGCGGATAGACGCGCGCCGCCGGTACCCCCGCTTCGAGGGCCGAGCGCACGTCGGCCTCGTTGGTCGACAAAAACAGATTCGCGGCCAGCGGGCGCAGATACCGCCACGGTGACTGCCCGCGCGTGAATACGCCGCGCTGGATCGCGAGGCCGTAGTGCTTGGCCGAACGAAAGACGCGCATGCCCGACACCGGGTCGTTGCGCGACAGGATCACGACCTCGACATTCGGCGCATCGGCATTGAACGCGAGCAGTTTGTTGACGAGCGAGAAAGCCACACCGGGCTTGGCACTCTGGTCGAGCCGCTCGAGCTGCAACTGCATGTACGCCCGGTCGTCACCGGCCTCGAACAGCTGGTTCTCTTCCTCGAAGTCGAACAACGCCCGCGACGAGATCGCGACCACGAGTTGACCGGCAAGAGTGGCGGGCATGCGGGGATCATAAGAGCGTCCACGCGGCCGATCATGCGGCCACCGTGCTCGACGGCCCGACGCTCGCCCGCGAAAGCGATGCGGCTGCGGTTACTGCACGAACCCGATCGTCGCCCGTTTGCCGGCGGGTTCGGGCAGGTCGGCCGGACGCAGATGCGAGCGCTTGTCGAGCCGGGCGTTGCCGAAGGCCGTCATCCAGGCGCGGCGCATTTCGCGGGGTGCGAGCTCGCTCATCGCGTCGAGCGCGTCGCTGCCCGGTTCGGCTTCGAAGCGCTCGCCCCAGCCGTGTTCGGCGCGCAGGCTGCGGTACAGGCGCGCAGCGATATGGCGCGCGGCGTCGCGATCGGGAGCCTGTACCTCGTAGACATTCATGCGGTTGAGGATCGGGTCGGGGATGGCGCGGGCATCGTTGGCGGTCGCGATCCAGACCATCTGGCTGGCGTCGATCGGCACATCGGCAAATTCGTCGGTGAAGGCGAGCGCGGTATCGTGTTCGAGCAGGCTGTAAAGCGCACCGAGCGGGTCGTAGGAATGTTCTCCGCCGGCCTTGTCGATCTCGTCGACGACCATCACCGGGTTGGCATACTGGCCGTCGACGAGCGTCTCGAACACCTTGCCCGGCCGCGCGCCCTTCCACTGGCTCGACGCGCCCGACAGCATCCAGCCGGCGGTCATCGAACTCATCGATGCGAAGCCCATGCCGGTGCCGAGCAGTTGCGACAGCGCGCGCGCGAAATGGGTCTTGCCGATTCCAGGCGGGCCGAGCAGCAGCAGCGGCGTGATCTCGAGTGCGTCCCGGCTGTCTTCGCACAGCGCGAGCTGGCGCTTCACGTCGTCGAGCACAGCCTTGAAGTTGGGCAGCTCGTCGTAGAGATGGGCCATCACGGGCAGGCCGGACGGCTTGACCTGGAATCGGTCGGCGCCTTTTTCGAGCATGCGCTCGTACGTCGCGCGCAGCGATTCGTGTTCCTTCGTCGGCAGCTTGTTCAGACGCTTCTCGACATCCTGCACGCGGTAGACGCTGCGCATGTGCGCGATCGGAATGCCACCCTTGGGCAGCCCGCCATGGGGGACGGTGACGAGATCCTTGCACGCGCTCATGAACTTCTCCGAAAAGAGGGCTCACCGATCAACCGACGCCAGGTCATTGAAGCAGGCCGGCCGCGCGGCGAGGCATCGAAATGAACCTGCTTTGTCACGCAAACGGCTGGCGCCGCTGTCTCGCCGACACAAGCATGCCACGTGCCATCGAAGCGGCCTACCCCGGAACTCGCCGCCAGCGATCACCGTGGGGCGACCCCCAGACGCTGGCGACCCAGGGCCAGCCCCGTTTGAGCAGTACTTGGCGTTCTTCGCGGTG
>JBDSEG010000226.1:0-3173 GCA_039920165.1 Burkholderiaceae bacterium | reverse complement strand
CCGCCAAGACGCCGCAGGGCGCGGTCGCCTCGCGCCACGGCATGTCGATGTTCATCGTCGAGAAGGGCACGCCGGGATTTCGTGTTGGGCGCGCACTCGACAAGGCGGGCTGGCTCAGCTCCGATACGGCCGAGCTCGTCTTCGAGAACTGCCGCATCCCCGCCGCCAACCTGCTCGGCGAGGAGAACAAGGGCTTCTATTCGGTGATGAAAAATTTCCAGACCGAGCGCATCGCGCTGTCGGCAATGGCGGTCGGCCACTGCACCCAGGCGCTGGCGATGACGATCGAGCAGGTGCGCCAGCGCAAGGCCTTCGGCGCGCCGCTGTGGGACAAGCAGGCGATCCGCCAGCGCATCGCCATGCTCGACGCCAAGGTGCGTGCTGCGCGCGCCTTCATGTACCACTGCGCCTGGCGGGTGACGCAGAAGCACGACGTGGTGCAGGAGGTCTCGATGCTCAAGGCGCTGACCGGCGAACTCGTCAACGAGGTCGTGCAGACTTGCCAGCAATTCCATGGTGGCATGGGCTATATGCGCGAGATGCCGATCGAGCGACTGTGGCGCGACGCCCGCGTGCTGGCGATCGGCGGTGGCGCGACCGAAGTGATGCTCGACGAAGTGGCCAAGCGCTACTGAGGACCGGAGCGGCATGGATCTGCAGCTGCATTTCGCGACCCTGGCGCGCTACAACGTCTGGGCCACGCGCCGCTTGTGCGAGCACGTCGATGCGCTGAGCGCGGTCGAATACCAGCGCGACGTCGGACTCTTCTTCAAGAGCATTCACGGCACGCTCAATCACCTGCTGGTCGGCGAGCACCTGCTGTGGTTTGCGCGATTCGCGCAGGGCGCATCGCCCTCGTTGCGGCTCGACGCCGAAGTCGAGCCCGACCGCCACGTCCTGCGCGACCGGTTGATCGAGGGTGCGCAGCGCTGGCTGCCGCTGATCGAGTCCTGGCCGGCTGCGCGCTTCGAAGGCCGGCTCGACTATGTCTCGACGCAAGGCGTCGCGCGGTCGTTGCCCTTTGCTACCGCGCTCGCCCATGTCTTCAACCATGGAACGCACCACCGCGGCCAGATCACGGCGGCGATCACCGCGCTCGGCCGTGCCTGCCCCGAGCTCGACCTGCCGTGGATGCTGCTCAGCGAGGCGCGCGCATGAGGCCGCTGCGCTGGCTCGGGGCAGTCTGCGCATTGACGATCGCGGCCTGCGCTGCGGCCGCGGCGCGCACGGTCGAGGAACAGTTCGAGCTGCCGGTGCAGGTCACGGACTCCTACGGCAAGGCCGTCGCGCGGCCGATCACGGTGACGGTCTTTCGTGACGACGCGCGCGACGCCCCGCAGCCGCTGATCGTCATGAACCACGGCCGCGCGGTCGAGGCGGCCGACCGCGCCGCGCTCGGGCGCGCGCGCATGGCCGATGCGGCGCGCTGGTTCGTGCGCGAAGGATTCGTGGTGGCGGTGCCCACGCGAGTCGGCTACGGCGTGACCGGCGGCGACGACGTCGAGGATTCCGGCGCCTGCGGCAACAAGCGCTACGCGTCCGGCTTCGCCGCCGCGGCCCAGCAGACCGCTGCTGTGCTCGCCGCGATGCAGCGCCGCCCCGAGGTCGCCACCGATCGCGCGATCGTGCTGGGCCAATCGTTCGGCGGCATGACGGCGGTGGCGGTCGCCGCGCAGGCGCCGCCCGGGGTGGCAGCGGCGATCAATTTCGCGGGCGGTGCCGGCGGCAATCCCAAGACCCGGCCCGGCCGGCCGTGCGACGCCTCGCAGCTCGAGCGCCTGGCCGGCGCCTACGGCGCGAGCGCGCGCATCCCGATGCTGTGGCTGTATACCGAGAACGACCGCTACTTCGGCCCCGATCATCCGAAGGCGTGGTTCGAGGCCTTCCACAAGTCCGGCGGCGTCGGCGAGTTCGTGCAGTTCCCACCCACCGGCGACGACGGTCATGCCTTGTTCACCGCCTTTCCGCAGGTCTGGCACCCGGCCGTCGCCGACTTCCTTCGGCGTCAGGGCTTCGACATGAAGGACGCACCATGACGCCTGCCAACTTCTCTGCCACCCTGGCCGTCACGCGCGAGCCGCACGTGGCGCGCGTGTACCTGAACCGGCCCGACGTGCGCAATGCCTTCAACGACGGCGTGATCGCCGAATTGCGCGAGGTCTTCGCCGGCTTTGCGAACGAGCCGGACCTGCGCGCGATCGTGCTCGGCGGCCACGGCAAGGCCTTCTGCGCTGGCGCCGACCTTGCGTGGATGCGCGCCATGGCCGACTACGACTGGGAGCACAACCGCGCCGATGCGCAGGCGCTCGCCGACATGCTGTGGACGGTGTACGCGTGTCCGATCCCGGTCGTCGGCCGCATCCACGGCGACTGCTATGCCGGCGGCATGGGCCTGGCCGCGGTGTGCGACGTTCTCGTCGCCGTCGCGGGCGCGACCTTCTGCCTGAGCGAAGCGCGCCTGGGGTTGCTGCCCGGCACGATCAGCCCGTATGTCGTCCGCTCGCTCGGCGAGCAGGCATCGCGGCGCTATTTCGCGACGGCCGAGCGCTTCGACGCGGCGCGCGCGCACGCGCTCGGCTTCGTGCACGAGCTGTGCGCCGATGCCGCGGCGCTCGACGCCAAAGTCGACGAGATCGTCGCCGCGCTGGTCGCCAACGGTCCGCAGGCGACGCGCGCGTGCAAGCGGCTGGTGCAGGACGTGGCCGGCGTGCCGATCACGCCCGAGCTGCGCGCGGAGACGGCCCGGCGCATCGCCGATATCCGAGCCAGCGACGAAGGCCGCGAGGGCGTGCAGAGCTTCCTCGGCAAGCGCAAGCCCGGGTGGCTCACGACATGAGCCAGACGAATGAACGCTAGCCTGCCGCCGATGGACACCGCGCAGCTTGTCGCCGTTGCCGCCGCGCTCGGCTGGGCCAGCGGTCTGCGTCTATACGCCGTGCTGTTTCTCACCGGCCTGGCCGGCTGGCTCGGCTGGGTCGATTTGCCGCACGGCCTGCACCTGCTGCAAAGCCCGCTTCTCATCGGGGCCAGCGGCTTCATGCTGTTCGTCGAGTTCTTCGCCGACAAGATCCCCGGTCTCGATACGCTGTGGGATGCCGTTCATACGCTGGTGCGCATCCCCGCCGGTGCGGCGCTCGCCGCAGCGGTCTTCGGTTTCGACGAGCAGAGCTGGA
>JBDSEG010000225.1:0-18733 GCA_039920165.1 Burkholderiaceae bacterium | reverse complement strand
TCGGCCGAGAGCACCGGCGCGGCGCGTTCGAGCGCATCGCCGCCGTGGAACTCGATCGCGGCGGCGACCCCGGCGCGCTGCGCATTGCGGCGCGCGAAATCGACCATGCGCTGCGAGACATCGCTGGCGAAGATCGGCACCGCGCTCGCGTGGATGCGGGTTTGCGCCTGGCTGCGCAGGCGCTGCAGATCGCCGCGCATCGCATCGCTCGAAAACGGCAGGGTGCGCTCGAAAGCGAAGCGGCGCTGCAGGCCCGGCGCGATGCCGCAGGCGATCTGCGCGGCCTCGATCGCGATCGTTCCCGAGCCGCACATCGGGTCGTGCAGCGCGCCGCCGGCATCGGGCCGGCCTTGCCAGCCGGCCGCGGCGAGCATCGCGGCGGCGAGGGTTTCCTTCAGCGGCGCCTCGCCCACGTCCTCGCGCCAGCCGCGCTTGAAGAGCGGCTCGCCCGAGGTATCGACATACAGCGCCGCATGGGTCGCGTCGACGTGCAGGACGAGCGGCAGATCGGGCTGGCGCAGGTCCACGCTCGGTCGTTCGCCGGTGACATCGCGCAGGGCATCGCACACGCCGTCCTTGATCCGCAGCGCGGCGAAATTGAGGCTGCGCAAGGGGCTGTGCTGCGCCGTGGTATCGACCCGCAGGGTGTGCTGCGGCGTGATCCACTGGGTCCAGTCGACGCTGCGCGCCAGTGCGTACAGGTCGTCCTCGTCGCGGTAATCGCCCTGCGCCACCTGCGCCAGCACGCGCTGCGCGAGACGGGTGTGCAGGTTGAGCAGCATCACGTCGCGCGGATCGCCGTCCAGGCCGACGCCGCCGCGTCCGGTGGCGAGCCGCGCTGGCGGCATCAACGCGCCGATCTCGGCCGCGAGGTACGACTCGACCCCGGCCGCGCAGGGCAGGAACAGGGGCAGCGCCATGTCAACCCCGCAGTCCCCGCGCGGCAATCACCGCGGCGCGCATCACATCGCCTTGCGCAGGTTGGCCGGTGCGATCCGCAGCGCCTCGCGGTATTTGGCGACCGTGCGACGCGCGACGTGGATGCCCTGCTCCTCGAGCATCTGCGACAACTGGCTGTCGGACAGCGGTTTGACCACATCCTCGGCCGCCACCAGCTGCTTGATGAGCGCGCGCACCGCGGTGCTGGAGGCGTTGCCGCCCGAATCGGTATTCAGCGATGAACCGAAAAAGTATTTCAGCTCGAAAGTGCCGTACGGCGTCGTCATATATTTGGCGGTGGTGACGCGCGAGATGGTCGACTCGTGCAGTCCGAGCTCGTCGGCGATCTCGCGCAGCACCAGCGGCTTCATCGCGATCGCGCCATGCGTCAGAAAATTTTTCTGCCGCTCGACGATGGCCTGCGAAACGCGCTGGATGGTGTCGAAGCGCTGCAGGATGTTCTTCATGAACCAGCGCGCTTCCTGCAGCCGCGCGCTCAGGCCCGGGCCGGCGCCGTTCAGCTGGTTCGGACCGCCGCCGCGCTGGTGCTTGATCGCATTCGCATACAGGTCGTTGATGCGCAGCTTGGGCATCACGTCCGGATTGAGCACCACCTTCCAGCCGCGCCCGGACTTCATCACGATCACGTCGGGCACGATGATATTGGCCTCCGCGCGCGCGAAGCGGCGGCCCGGCTTGGGCTCGAGCGACTTGATGACGGCCTCGGCCTCGCGCAGCAAGTCTTCGTCGGCGCCGGTCGCGGCCATCAGCTTCTTGATATCGCGCCGCGCGAGCAGGTCGAGGTGCTGCTTGCAGACGAGGATCGCGATCGTCTGGCATTCGCTGCGTTCGCGCAGGCGAAGCTGCAGGGTGAGGCACTCGGCCAAATCGTGCGCGCCCACGCCGGTCGGCTCCATGCTCTGCAACCAGCGCAGCCCGCACTGCAGCCGCGCTACCCACTCTTCCAGTTCCTCTTCGTCGGCGGCGGCCCCGGCGAGCAGCGCGGCGATCTCGTCGATCGTCCCGTCGAGATAGCCGTCGTCGTCGAGCGATTCGATCAGCACCTGCACCGCAGCCGCATCGGTGGCGGGCAGGTGCATGCCGCTCAACTGTTCGCGCAGGTGGTCCTGCAAGGTCTGGGTCGGTGTATCGCGGTCTTGGCCATCGAAATCCTCGCCGTCGTTGCTCGCGCTCGATTTGCCGGGCGTCTCTCGGATGCCGTCGAAGTCTTCACGCTCGGTGCCGTTCTCCCAGTCCTCGCGCTCGGTGGTGCCGAACTCGGCGCTGTCGACCCCCGGCGTTTCCTCGGCCGCGCTGTCGGACCCGCTTTCGGCGGTGTTCGCGCGTTCGGTCTCGCGCTCGCCGGCACGCTCGGCCGGGGTCAGCCGCTCCGCCAGCGGCTCGAAGGGCGAAGCGCTTTCCTCCTCGGCCTCGAGAAACGGGTTCTGCTCGAGCATCTGCTCGACTTCCTGGTGCAGTTCCAGCGTCGACAGCTGCAACAGGCGGATCGATTGCTGGAGCTGCGGCGTCAGCGCCAGGTGCTGGGACAGGCGGACCTGCAACGACGGTTTCATCATCGGTCCCGCCGCAGGGCCGCCCCGAGACGGGGCGCGGCCCCTAGGGCCACGAAGGGGCACCCCAGTGGTCCAGGGGGTAGCGAAGGGGCGAAGCCACAAGCTCGGGGGCCCATGGTCACATCCGAAAATGTTCGCCGAGATAGACCTTGCGCACGTCGGCGTTGGCGACGAGCTCGTCCGGCGTGCCCTCGGCCAGGACCCGGCCGTCGCTGATGATGTAGGCGCGGTCGCAGATGCCGAGTGTCTCGCGCACGTTGTGGTCGGTGATCAGCACGCCGATCCCGCGGCCCTTGAGAAAACCGATGATGCGCTGGATCTCGATCACCGCGATCGGGTCGACGCCGGCAAACGGCTCGTCGAGCAGGATGAAGCGCGGCTGCGTCGCCAGGGCCCGTGCGATCTCGACCCGGCGCCGCTCGCCGCCCGACAGCGAGGGGGCCGGCGAATCGCGCAGCTTAGCGATCCCGAGGTCGCCGAGCAATTCCTCCAGCCGCGCCTCGATCAGCGCCGGCGCAAACGCACGGCCGTCGGGGCCGACCTGCAACTCGAGCACGGCACGGATATTTTCCTGCACCGTCAGCTTGCGAAAGATCGAAGCTTCCTGCGGCAGGTAGCCCAGGCCCATGCGCGAGCGGCGGTGGATCGGCAGCCGCTCGACGCGCTGGCCCTCGATGCTGATATGCCCCGCATCGGCGCGCACCAGGCCGACGATCATGTAGAAGCTCGTCGTCTTGCCGGCGCCGTTGGGGCCGAGCAGGCCCACCACCTCGCCGCTGCCGACCGCGAGGTGCACGTCCTTCACGACCTTGCGCGCGCCGTACGATTTCTGCAGCCCGATGGCCTCCAGGCGCGGCGGCGGGCGCAACCCCGCGTCGGCCGCGGCGGCGTTCACGGCCGCGGCTCCGCGAGTGCCGGTGCGGTGCGCAGCGTCGTGCCGGCTGCGGAGGCCGCGGCGCGCGCCGCTTCGGCGGCCGCCGGCGAACCTTCGCGCGGCGTCAGCACGGCGCGAACGCGCCCGTTCGGGTTCGCCGCGGTCGGGCGCGCACCGCCGGAGACGCTGAAGACTTCGCTCGTGTTGTCGTAGGTCACGAGGTTGCCGCTGATCTCGTCGGCCGATAGGCCTGCGCGGGTGCGCCGCACGGTCGCGTTGTTGACGAAGCGCACCGTATCGCTGCGCGCGTCGTATTCGAGCCGCTCAGCCTCGCCTTCGATGTACTCGTCGACGCCATCGCGCTTTTGCCGAAAGGTGGCCGGCTTGGCCGGCGTTCCGAGCGCGACCGCGGTGTGGTAGCCGTCGGGCGTCTCGCGCATCTCGATCCGCCCGGCGCGGATCAGCATCGTTCCCTTGGTCACCACGACATCGCCGTTGAATTCGACGATCTGCTTTTGCAGGTCTATCTTGCCCGGCTCGCGCGCCTCGACGGTGAGCGGCTTGAAGCGGTCGGCACGTTCCGCCTGTGCTGGCGAACCGAATGCGGCCAGGGCCACCAGCCCGGCGCGCAGCAGCAGACACGACAAGGAATGCGGCGTGAGGGGCGAAGACAGGGGAGTCGTCATAGGGGCATGAAACTTGCAGGTCATTCTAGCGACGCAACTTCGTCGTCGCACCCCTCGAGACGATGTATCGCTGCGATCAGGCGCTTTTGCGCACGCGCTGGATCAGGTGGTCGGCGACCCCCAGCGAGCGCTCGTTCGAGCCGGCGAGCGCGCCCGACGTATAGAAGCGCCGCTGCACGCCCAGCGCCGGAACGCCGTCGATCTTGTAGGCGGCGACCAGCCGGTTGCCTTCGGGTACCTTGGTGCCGACCACGCCAGCCGAATCGAAGGCCTCGGCGAATTTGGCGCCATCGACACCATTCTTCTGCATGAAGGCCGCGATATCGGCCGGCTTGTCGAGAGGAAGCCGGTCGCTGTGGATGGCGTAGAACACCTTGCGGTGCATGGCATCGAGCAGGCCCAGCGTCTCCAGCGCGTAGTAGATGCGCTGGTGCATCAGGTAGGGCGGCTGTTCGCGCAGCGCCATCGGCACGCGCCGGAATGCGACATCCGCCGGCAGCTTGCGCACCCACGCTTCGAGCGCGGGCTCGAAGCTGTTGCAGTGCGGGCAGCCGTACCAGAAAAACTCGATCACCTCGATCTTGCCGCCGGGTGGCAACGCCATCGGCTGCGAGAGGCGAACGTAATGCGTGCCTTCGATCGGCGTGG
The DNA here is from genome assembly GCA_039920165.1 of Burkholderiaceae bacterium. Classification (GTDB taxonomy): domain Bacteria; phylum Pseudomonadota; class Gammaproteobacteria; order Burkholderiales; family Burkholderiaceae_C; genus JBDSEG01. The sequence goes on along the minus strand of JBDSEG010000225.1, from coordinate 14,012 downwards.
CCGCGGTCTGCGCACCGGCCCGCGGCAACGCCGAGGCGGCCAGCAGGGTGAGGGAGAAATGGCGACGTTGCATGGAGTGCCGGCCGCGTGCTATTTCTGCACCCGAACCATCGACGCGTCGAAGCCCGCGCCGGTCAGCCGGTCGCGCGTGCTGTCGGCATCGTCCTTGCGCTCGAACGGGCCGAGCCGGACCCGGTACACCGTGCGACCCGATTGCTCACGCTCGCTCAGGCGCGCCTCGAAGCCCATCATCGCCAGGCGCGCGCGCTGCTGTTCGGCGTCGTCGGCGCGCGCATAGGCGCCGGCCTGGACGAAATAGTTGAACGGATCACCGAGCCCCGAAGCCGCGCCCGGCGCCGGGGGTTTCGCGCCTGGCTTGTCGACCAGCGCGGTCGCCGGCGCGTCGCGCTTGGTGGCGGCGGATGCCGCGCGCGATGGCGTGCCATCGACGGCGACCGCGGCCGGATTGGTCGGTGCCATCGGCGACGTCGCGCCGGTCGCATTCGCGGGTGGCAGCGTCGGCGCGACGGCCGGCGCCGGACGCGCCGGATTCTTGCCGCTCAGCGGCGCATTCGGATCCCAGTTCTTGTTCTTCTCGATCTCGGCCGCGTCTTGTTCGGCGGTGCGTTGCGGCACCTTGTTGACGAACGGGATCGGCACCTTGGTGACGTACAGGGCGACGCCGAGCGCGAGCGCGAGCCCGACCAGCAGGCCGACCACGAGGCCGATCGCGAAGCCGCCGCGCTGGGCTTGCAAAGTCGCGGGGCGGGGCGTCAGGCGAGACGAATTCATCATGCAGTTTCCGGTGCGCCGGCGGGCGCGGTTTCAATCTCGGCATCGGGCCCGCGCGCCATTCGTTCGGGCGCGCTCACGCCGAGCAGTCCGAGCGCATTGCGGATGACCTGTCGGGTCGCGGCGAGCAGCGCCATGCGGGCCGCCGCCAGTTCGGCGTCGTCGACCAGAAAGCGCTCGGCAGCGTAGTAGCTGTGAAAGGCGGCGGCGAGCTCGCGCAGGTAGAACGTCAGATCGTGCGGCGCGAGCGATTGCGCCGCGCTGGCGAGCACGCGTGGGTAGTCGGCGAGCTTGCGCATCAGGGCCACTTCGCTCGGTGCGTCCAGCCGCGCGAGCTTGGCATCGGCGAGGCCGGCGCTCGATCCGCCGGGTTTTTCAGAATCGGCCTCGAACTGCGCCAGCACCGAGCAGATGCGGGCGTGCGCGTACTGCACGTAGAAGACCGGGTTCTCGTCGTTCTGCTTCAGCGCCAGGTCGACATCAAAGACGAATTCGGTATCGGCCTTGCGCGCGATCATGAAAAAGCGCACCGCGTCGCGGCCGGTCCAGTCGATCAGGTCGCGCAGCGTCACATAGCCGCCGACGCGCTTTGAGATCTTCACCTCCGCGCCGCCGCGCATCACCGTCACCATCTTGTTCAGCACGTAGTCCGGGTAGCCGACGGGAATGCCCATGTCCACCGCCTGCAGCCCGGCGCGCACCCGGGCGATCGTGCCGTGGTGGTCGCCGCCTTGCAGGTTGATGGCGCGCATGAAGCCGCGCTCGAACTTGGCGATGTGGTAGGCCACGTCCGGAACGAAGTAGGTGTACTCGGCGGCGCCGCCCGCCGGGGCCGACTTGCGCATCACGCGGTCCTTGTCGTCGCCGTAGTCGGTGGTGCGCAGCCACAGCGCGCCGTCCTGCTCGAACGTCTTGCCCGAAGCGACCAGGCGCTGCACGGTCGATTCGACGCGGCCGCTGTCGTAAAGGCTCGACTCGAGGTAGTAGTGGTCGAAGCGGACGCCGAAGGCCTGCAGGTCCAGGTCCTGCTCGTGGCGCAGGTAGGCCACCGCGAATTGGCGGATCGAATCCAGGTCGTCGATATCGCCCGAAGCGGTGAACTTGCGGTCGTCGGCATGCACCGTCTTGCGGGCCCGGAAATCGGCCGCGATATCGGCGATGTAGTCGCCGTTGTAGGCCGACGCCGGCCACTGCGCATCCCCGGGTTGGAGCCCGCGCAGCCGCGCCTGCACCGAGGCCGCGAGTGTGGCGATCTGCACACCGGCATCGTTGTAATAGAACTCGCGCGCGACCTTGCAACCCTGCGATTCGAAGAGGTTGCAGATCGCGTCGCCCAGCGCCGCTTGGCGGCCGTGGCCGACGTGCAGCGGGCCGGTCGGGTTGGCCGAAACGAACTCCACCAGCACCGATTCGCCGTTCGGCGGACGTCGGCCGAAGCCGTTGCCCGCGCGCAGCACCTCGGCGACCACGGCCTGGCGCGCGGCAGGTTTGAGGCGCAGGTTGATGAAGCCCGGCCCGGCGATCTCGATCGCCTCGACCCAGCGCTGAACCGCCGTGTCGCGCAACAGCGCCTCGATGAGCGCCTGCGCGACCTCGCGCGGGTTGCGCTTGAGAATGCGCGCGAGCGGCATCGCAGCGGTGCAGGCGAGGTCGCCGTGCGCGGCCTGCTTGGGCGATTCGAAGGCCGCGGCGACGCCCGCCGCCGGCGCGATCTGCGCGATGGCCGCTTCCAGCGCGGCGAGCAGATCGTCTTTGGCTTGAATCATGCGTAGGATTCTACGTTTCGCCCTCGCCGCCTCCATTGCGTGCGGGCGTTGGCGCGGGCCGTGGCCACGGGGGCGTGACAAGATGCGATCCCGTCGTGCCACGTCCCCGGACCGTCATCATCGAATCCGCCGCGCTCCCCGTCCAGATCGGCAAATACCGCGTGCTCGGCAAGCTCGGCGAGGGTTCCACGAGCGAGGTCTTTCTGTGCCACGACGCCTTCCGCGGATGCGACGTGGCGATCAAGCGGGTGCGTTCGCAGGCCCGCGCCGAGCCGGCCGATGTGCGTCACTCCGAGCGCTTCTTCGCGGCCGAGGCGGCGCTGGTCGGCCAGCTCAAGCATCCCAATGTGGTCCAGATCCTCGATGCGGTCGCCGATGCGCGCGAGCCGTATCTGGTGATGGAGTACGTGCCGGGCAGCACGCTGCGGCCGTACTGCCGGCCGGATCAGTTGCTGTCGCTCGAGCTGATCGTCGAGATCGGCTTCAAGTGCGCGATGGCGCTCGGCTATGTTTACCGCCAGGGCCTCATCCACCGCGACGTGAAGCCGGCCAATCTGCTGGTGACGCTCGCCCACGGCAGCATCACCGACGTGAAGGTGAGCGACTTCGGCAGCGTGCTCAATCTCGGCGCCGACGTGACCCAGGTCTACCGCGTCGGCTCGCTCGCCTATATGTCGCCCGAGCAACTCGACGGCGCCGAGCTCGACTGCCGGGCCGACATGTACTCGCTGGGCGCCGTGCTGTACCACCTGATCGCCGGGCGTGCGCCGTTCGACGCACCGGCGCAGTCGGCGCTGATGCACCAGATCTACCACCAGCCGGCGGCTGCGCTCGCTGGCTTGCGCGCCGGCGTGAGCGGCGCGCTGGACGACGTGATCCAGCGCGCGCTTGCGAAAGACCCCAAGCAGCGCTACGCCGACTGGACCGAATTCGCGAAAGCGCTGTCGGGCCTGGTCGCGCGCCAGGAGGTGCCGCGCGGCGAGCAGCAGGGCGTGCTCGACTCCGAGCGCTTCAGCCTGCTGCGCACGCTCGATTTCTTCGCCAACTTCGGCGATGTCGAATTGTGGGAGGTGGTGCACCGCGCGCGCTGGGAACGCTTCGCGCTCGGCCACGCGCTGTACCGCAAGGGCGAGGAAGGTCGCAGCTTCCACATCATCGCGCAAGGGGAAATCGAGGTTTTTCGCGACGGCACCAAGGTGGCCCAGCTCGGCGCCGGCACGTCGGTCGGCGAAATGGCCTACCTCGCGCCCAATCCGCAGATGCGCCGGCACAGCACCGATGTGCTGGTGGCCGCGCCGGCCACCACGATCTGCTTCACGCCCGAATCGATGGCGCAGCTCGGGCCGGGCTGCCGGCACCAGTTCGACGATGCCTTCATCCGCGTCCTGGTGCGCCGGCTGCACGCCGCGCACGAGGCGCTCGCGCACCCGCGACGCATTCTGTGACAGGACGTTGCCGGCGTGCACCGCGTGGCGCCGCCGCGCGTTGATCCGCTTGCTGGCGCCGCGACGCGCATGCTTCAATCTGCGCCGGCAATCGTGCCCCCTCCCGCTATCGCTTCAAAGGAATACGAATGAAACATCTGATGTCGGTTCTGGCCCTTTCCGTGGCGTGCCTGTCGCCCGCCGCATTCGCCGCTTCGCACAAGGAAGCGCCTGCCATGAAGAGCGGCGCGGCCGGCTGCGAAATGCAGGCCACCGAGAAGAAGCTCGCCGGCGCCGCCAAGGGCAGCTTCATGAAGAAATGCGAGGCCGATGCGAAGGCCATGAGCGCCGACGCGGGCTGCAGCACCAAGGCGGCCGACAAGAAGCTCGCCGGTGCGGCGATGACCAGTTTCATGAAGAAGTGCGAGGCCGATGCCAAGGCGATGGAAGCCGGCGCGGCGTGCGATTCGCAGGCCGCCGACAAGAAGCTGGCGGGCGCCGCCAAGGCCAGTTTCGTCAAGAAGTGCGCGGCCGACGCCAAGGTCTGATAGAGAACAGCTGAGCCACGATTCGACGGCGGCGGACGCGGCGACGCGTCCGCCGCTCGCATTTGCGACGCCGGTGCGCACTACAGTCCTGCCTTTCATGACTTCCGCCCCCGCCATGACCCCCACGCCGCGCGCCGTGCTGTTCGATGCCTATGGCACCCTGTTCGACGTGTACAGCGTCGCCCGCAGCGCCGAGGCGTTGTTCCCAGGCGCGGGCGAGCGGCTGGCCGCGCTGTGGCGCGACAAGCAGATCGACTACACCCGTCTCACGTCGATGAGTGGCTCGGCCGGCGAGCACTATCGGCCCTTCTGGGAACTGACCCGCGCCGGGCTGCGCCATGCGGCGCGCCGCCTCAGCCTTGCGCTCGATGCCGCGGCCGAGGAGCGGCTGATGAACGAATATTGGCAGCTCGCCGCGCACCCTGAAAACCGCGCGGTGTTGCTGGCGCTGAAGGCGCGCGGCATCCGCGCCGTCATCCTGAGCAATGGCGATCCCGACATGCTGGCCGCGGCCGTGACCAGCGCCGGTTTTGACGGCCTGCTCGATCCGGTGTTGAGCGTGCAGAGCCTTCGCAAGTACAAGACCGACCCGGCCTGCTATGCGCTCGGACCGCAGTCCCTCGGCCTGCCCGCGAACGAAATCCTCTTTGTATCCAGCAACGGCTGGGACGCGATCGGCGCGACCTGGTTCGGCTACACCACGCTGTGGGTCAACCGAACCGGCTTGCCGCCCGACGAACTCGGTACCGCGCCCACGCGCACCGGCACCCGCCTCGACGAGGTGCTCGACTTCTTTCCATCCGCCTGACGATCCCGTACGAGACCCCCATGACCGAACGTTCCTCCCGCGCGCGCCTGCAAGTTGCCACCGTCCTCGCCCACTTCATCGACGACGAGGTGCTGCCCGGCACCGGCATCGGCGCCGAGGCTTTCTGGCAAGGGTTCGATGCGATCGTGCACGAGCTCGCGCCGCGCAACGCGGCTCTGCTCGATGAACGCGACCGGCTGCAGACGCAGCTCGACGCCTGGCATGTCAAGCACCCGGGCCCGATTAAGAACCCGGCCAAATACCGCGCCTTTCTGGAGAAGATCGGCTACCTGGTCCCGGTGCCGCCGCAAGTGAAGATCACGACGCGCAACGTCGATGCCGAACTCGCGCTGCAGGCCGGCCCGCAGCTCGTCGTGCCGGTGACGAATGCGCGCTATGCGCTGAACGCGGCGAATGCGCGCTGGGGCTCCCTGTACGACGCGCTTTATGGCACCGATGTGCTCGCCGAAACCGATGGCGCCGAGAAGGGCGCGGGCTACAACCCGGTGCGCGGCGCCAAGGTCATCGAGTACGCCCGCCACGTGCTGGACCGCTGCGCGCCGCTCGCCAGGGGCTCGCACGTCGACTCGACCGGCTACCGGATCGAGGCCGGCGCGCTGCTCGTGTCGCTCAACGACGGCCGCCGCACGGGGCTGGCCCGGCCCGCGCAACTCGCCGGCTACCAGGGCGAGGCGAATGCGCCCGCGTCGGTGCTGTTGGTGCACAACGGCCTGCACCTCGATCTGCGCATTGACCCCGCCACAAAGATCGGCCGCGACGACCCGGCCGGCGTGAGCGACCTGGTACTCGAATCCGCACTTTCGACCATCGTCGACCTCGAGGATTCGGTCGCCGTGGTCGACGCCGAAGACAAGGTGCTCGCCTACCGCAACTGGCTCGGCATCCTCAAGGGCACGCTGACCGAAGAGGTCGCCAAGGGCGGCGAGATCTTCACCCGCGGCCTCAATCCCGACCGGCGCTATCACGCGCCGGACGGTCAGTCCGAAGTCGTCCTGCACGGCCGCTCGCTGCTCTTCGTCCGCAATGTCGGCCACCTGATGACGAACCCGGCGATCCTGTGGCACGACGCGCAGGGCCGCGAGCGCCAGATCCCGGAAGGCATCCTCGATGCGGTCGTCACGACCGCGATCGCGCTGCACGACCTGAAGGCGCCGGCCGACGCCTTTCGCAACTCGCGCAGCGGCTCGGTCTATATCGTCAAGCCCAAGATGCACGGCCCGGCCGAGGTGGCCTTCGCGGCCGAAATCTTCGCGCGCGTCGAGCAGATGCTCGGCCTGCCCGACAGCACGGTCAAGCTCGGCATCATGGACGAGGAGCGGCGCACCAGCGTCAACCTGAAGGCCTGCATCGCGGCCGCGCAGAGCCGGGTCGCCTTCATCAATACCGGTTTCCTCGACCGCACCGGCGACGAGATGCACACCGCGATGCGCGCGGGCCCGATGGTGCGCAAGAGCGACATGAAGTCGAGCGCCTGGATCCAGGCCTACGAGCGCAACAACGTCGCCGTCGGCCTGCAGTGCGGGCTGCGCGGCAAGGCGCAGATCGGCAAGGGCATGTGGGCCATGCCCGACCTGATGGCCGCGATGCTGCATCAGAAGATCGTGCACCCGCGCTCCGGTGCCAACACCGCCTGGGTGCCGAGCCCGACCGCCGCCACGCTGCACGCGCTGCACTATCACCAGGTCGACGTGGTCAAGGTCCAGCGTGCACTCGAGAAGACCGACCTCGAAGGCCAGGCCGATGCGGTGCTCGACGGCCTGCTGACGATCCCGGTGGTCAAGAAGCCGAAGTGGTCGGACGCCGAGCGCCAGCAGGAGCTCGACAACAACGCGCAGGGCATCCTCGGCTACGTGGTGCGCTGGATCGACCAGGGCGTCGGCTGCTCCAAGGTGCCCGACATCCACAACGTCGGCCTGATGGAAGACCGGGCCACGCTGCGAATCAGCAGCCAGCACGTGGCCAACTGGCTGCTGCACGGCGTGGTCGGCAAGAAGCAGGTGCGCGAGACCTTGAAACGCATGGCCAAGGTGGTCGACCGCCAGAATGCCGGCGACGCGATGTACCACCCGATGGCCAAGCATCGGCAGGGCGCCGCCTTCCAGGCCGCCAGCGACCTCGTCTTCAAGGGCCTGACGCAACCCAGCGGCTATACCGAGCCGCTGCTGCACGCGTGGCGGGCGAAGGTCAAGGCGGGCGATACGGAGGGCTGAAGACGCAAGCGTTCTCCGGCGCGAGGGTGGGCCTGCACTCGAAGAGAAGCAGCCGGACGCAAAGGCGCAAAGGACGCGCAGAAGTCTATGGCGATGACCTCTTGGCGTTCTTTGCGAGCTTCGCGTCTTCGAGTCCGAAATTCGACGCCGGATGACATGTGATTGTTATCACACGATCTGTGGCGTATGCTACAGAAAATGTGGTCGCTGCTCATCCTGACCCTGCCGACCCAGCCGAATGCGGTGCGGGTGCGCGTCTGGCGGGCGCTGAAGTCGCTCGGCTGCGCGGCGCTGCGTGACGGCGCCTACCTGCTGCCGGCCGAACAGCGCGCGCTCTTCGTGCCGCTCGCCGACGAAGTGCGCGAGCACGGCGGCACCGCCATGCTGCTCGCGCTCGCGCCGCACGACGCGGCGCAGCGCGACGAGTTGCTGGCGCTGTTCGACCGCAGCGAGGCCTACGCGCAATGGCGCGACGGCGTGACCGCCCTGCACGCCGAACTCGCATCGCTTGGCGAGGTCGAGGCGCGGCGCCGGCTGCGCGGCGTGGACGAGGCGTTGCAATCGGTGCGGCGCACCGACCACTACCCCGGCGCCGCGGTCGAGCAGGCGCAGGTCGCGCTCGACGCCTTGCGCCAAGCGCTCGACGCGGTCTATTCGAAAGGCGAGCCGCGCGCGTTGGCCGAGCATGGCATCGAGCGGCTGGATCCGCGCAAATTTCAGCGCAGGCGCTGGGCGAGCCGGGCGCGGCCGTGGGTCGACCGGCTCGCCTGCGCCTGGCTGATCCGCCGTTTCATCGATCACGAGGCGCGCTTCCTGTGGCTCGCCGATCCGGCCGGCGCCACCCCGGCGCCGCGCGGCGCGCTCGGCTTCGACTACGACCGCGCGCGCTTCAGCCACGTCGGCGCGCGTGTCAGCTTCGAGGTGCTGCTCGCAAGCTTCGGTCTCGATGCGGACCCGAAACTGCAGCGCATCGGCGCGACCGTGCACTACCTCGACGCCGGCGGCATTCCCGTGCCCGAGGCTGCCGGGCTGGAGAGCGTGCTCGCCGGACTGCGCGAGCTGCATGCCGACGACGATGCGCTCGCCGCCGCGGCGGCCACGGTCTTCGATGCCTTGCACGCCGCACCGGGAGCGACGGCATGACGCGTGTATCAGCGACACCGACCGACAGCGCCGGTGCCGGCCCAACGGTACCCGCGCCGGTCGCCTTCGGCGAAGCCCTGCGCTTCTGGACCTGGCTCGGCTTCGTCAGCTTCGGCGGCCCGGCCGGGCAGATCGCGATCATGCACACCGAGCTCGTCGAGCGGCGGCGCTGGATCAGCGAGCAGCGCTTCCTGCACGCCCTGAACTACTGCATGCTGCTGCCCGGCCCCGAGGCGCAGCAGCTCGCGACCTATATCGGCTGGCTCATGCACCGCACGCTCGGCGGCATCGCGGCCGGCGCGCTCTTCGTCCTGCCGTCGCTGTTCATCCTGATCGCGCTGAGCTGGGTCTACCTGCGCTTCGGCGACTTGCCGGTGGTGGCCGGCATCTTCTACGGGATCAAGCCCGCCGTGACGGCGCTGGTGCTGCACGCCGCGCACCGCATCGGCACGCGCGCGCTGAAAAACCGCTGGATGTGGGGCATCGCCGCGGCCGCCTTCGTCGCCATCTTCGCCTTCGATACGCCGTTTCCCCTGATCGTGCTGGCGGCCGGGCTGATCGGCCATGTCGGTGCGCGCCGCTGGCCGCGGGTGTTCGCGCTCGGTGGCGGCCACGGGCCTGCGAAAGCGGGTTACGGGCCGGCGCTCATCGACGACCACACGCCGACACCTGCGCACGCCATCGGCTCGAAACGCAAGCTGGCGAGGGTGCTCGGCATCGGGCTGGCGTTGTGGGCACTCGTGATGGCGCTGCTCGTCGCGGCCCTGGGGCTCGAAGGCACGCTGACGCAGATGGCGTGGTTCTTCACCAAGGCCGCGCTGCTGACCTTCGGCGGCGCCTATGCGGTGCTGCCTTATGTGTACCAGGGCGCGGTCGAGGCGCACCAGTGGCTGAGCGGCACGCAGATGATCGATGGCCTGGCGCTGGGCGAGACCACGCCCGGCCCGCTCATCATGGTGGTCGCCTTCGTCGGCTTCGTCGGCGGCTGGGTCAAGCAGGTGCTCGGGCCCGATGCGATCGTTCTCGGCGCGGCACTCGCTGCCACGGTCGCGACGTTCTTCACCTTCCTGCCGTCCTTCGTCTTCATCCTTGCTGGCGCTCCGTTGGTCGAGGCGACGCACGGCAAGCTCGGCTTCACGGCGCCGCTGTCGGGCATCACCGCGGCGGTCGTCGGGGTGATCCTCAACCTCGCGCTCTTCTTCGGCTACCACGTGCTGTGGCCGCAGGGCTTCGGCGGCCGCTTCGACGGCTGGTCGGCACTGATCGCCGTGGTCGCTGCGCTCGCGCTGTTTCGCTTCAAGGTCGGCGTCCTGCCGCTGCTTGCCGGCTGCGCAGCCGCTGGCCTGCTGATCACCTGGCTGCGTTGAAGAACGAGGAGCCGTCATGGATGCCCGTCCCGTGCCCTTGCCGTTCGAGCCCGCCGCCTTGCGAGGCCTGTCGGCGGCGCTGCTCGACAGCCACCATCGCAACAACTACGGCGGTGCGGTGGCGCGCCTGAATGCGCTGCGCAAGCGGCTGGCCGCCACGCCCTTCGCATCGGCGCCCGGCTTCGAGCTGAACGGCCTGAAACGCGAGGAACTGATCGCGACCAATTCGATGCTGCTGCACGAGTTGTATTTCGCAAGCCTCGGCGGCGCCGGCGCCGATATGGAACCGGCGATGCGCCTCGCGCTCGACGCCGACTTCGGCAGCGCCGAACGCTGGCGCGAGGAATTCGTCGCGATGGGCAAGGCGCTCGGCGGCGGGTCGGGCTGGGTCCTGCTCGCCTTCCAGCCGCGCGACGGCACGCTCGTCAACCAGTGGGCCGCCGACCACTCGCACGCGCTGGCCGGCGGCGTGCCGATCCTCGCGCTCGACATGTACGAGCACGCCTATCACATCGACTTCGGCGCCTCGGCCGCGGCGTATGTCGATACCTTCATGGCGAATATCGACTGGGCCGCGGTCTACCTGCGCTACCAGCACGCGGTGCACGCGGCCAGCGATGCCTTCGGCGCGCCCCACGAGGCGGTGGCCCGATCGCTGCTGCTCGACGTGCGGCGCGCCGCGGTCTACGAGCAGTCTGCCTCATCCATCCCTGGCGCACAGTGGCGCGACCCGGCGCACGTGACCGCTTGGGCCGGCGATCTGCCGCGCGACCGCGAACTGCTCGTCTATTGCGTCTATGGCCACGAAGTTGGCCGCGCGACCGCGATGCGACTGCGCGCCGCCGGCTTGCAGGCGCGCTTTCTGCGCGGCGGCATCGACGGTTGGCAGGTGGCCGGCCAACCGGTGCTTGCGAAGGAACCCAGCAAGGGGACCACGCCATGAAGACCGAAGCCACCGCCACGCCCACGCCCACTCGCGCTTCCGCCGCGACCCGCTGGGTCACGCGCGAGCGGCCGAAGATCGACCGCATCGCCTGCCCATGGCTCGTCCTGCGCTTCGTCGATCCGCGCGCCGAGTTCCTGTACGTGCCGGCGAGCGAAGTGCTGCGTGTCGCGCGCGAGACCGGCGCGACACCGTACGACATTCCGGGTGTCGAGATGAGCCACATCGGCGAGCGCTGCAGCTTCGATGCCTTCGTCGCCAAATACGCGCTGACCGATCCCGCGCTGCATCAGCTCGCCGCCATCGTGCGCGGTGCCGATACCTCGCGCCTGGACCTCACGCCGCAATCGGCCGGGCTGTATGCGATCTCGCTCGGCCTGTCGCGCCTGCACGCCGACGACCACGCGATGCTCGCCCACGGCCTCGTCATGTACGACGCGCTTTACGCGTGGTGCCGCGAAGGCCAGGCAGAGGCACACGCCTGGCCGCCGCAGATGGCTTGATCGGTCGCGTTGAAGTCAATGCCGGTGCGCATGATGCGCATCGGGCATATGCGGGTGCACGTGGCGCTGCTGGGCATGGCGATGCGGGTGGCTGTGCGGTGCGTCCGGGATCGTGCCCTGCGCAGGCGCATGCGAATGGTTGTGATGCCCGTCGTCGTGCCGGTGCGCATGCTCGTGCTCCAGCGCGTCGTGCCGGTGTTCGTGGCCGTGCGATTCGGCCAGGTGCAAGAGCACGCCGGCCAGCATCAGCGCGCTGCCCACGCCTATCGACCACGACGTCGTGCGGTCGCCCAGGGCCAGTGCCAGGGCGGCGCCGATGAAGGGCGCGAAGGCAAACACCGAGCCGGTGCGCGCGGCCCCGAAGGCGCGCTGCGCGAGCAGATAAAAGCGCAGGCTCAGGCCGTACCCGATCGCGCCGATCGCGAACAGCGCCAGCATCGCCGTGGGCGGCGGCAGCGCTTCGCCGAGCGCGAGCGCGAGCAGCGCCGTGGCGGCGGCACCGAGCGCCGACTTGGCCATGACGACCTGGCCCGGGTCGCGCTCCGCGAGCGCGCGCGACAAGGTGTTGTCGATGCCCCAGGCGAGCGTAGCCAGCAGTACTGCGAGCAGTCCATGAAGATGCGCCGCGTCGCCGGCCTGCCCGCGGTCGAGCACCAGCACCATGGCGCCGGCGAGCAGCAGGCCCATCGCGCAGGCGACCCGCGCATCCACGCTTTCCCGGTACAGCCGCCAGGCGAGCAAAGTGGTGAAGAGCGCTTCCAGCGTGAGCATCAGCGACGCGCTGGTGCCGCTCGTGCGTTGCAGCCCCCAGACGAGCGCCACTGGCCCCAGCACGGCACCGAAGCCGGCCATCGCAAGCAGGCGCGGCGCGTCGCTGGGCAGCAGCCGCGCCTCGCGCCCGACCGGCCGGCGCGAGAGCACGCCCACCGCCGCCGCACCCGCGTACAGCAACGCCGCGGTGCCGAACGCACCCACGCCCGCCCCGTAGCGCTGCACGAGCGGCGTGCTGATGCCGAACAGCAGCGCGGCCAGCAGCGCGAGCAGGGCGCCGCGCAGGGCGGGGAGGCGGGGGCCGTCTCGCAACTCGGGGCCTATCACACGCTCACGCGCCGAGCTGGCGACCGAACGATCCGTCGCCGCTGACCGTGATCAGCAGCTTGTCGGTGGCCCGCGTCGCCGCGACATAGAAGAGCCGGACCTCTTCTGATTCGTCTTCGCGTTCGACCGGCATGCGGCCGAGGCCCGGAAACGCCAACCCCCGGGAATTCGAGCCCCTTACTGGCCGTCATGGTGAGGATCCGGATCACGTCGAGGGTCGGCTCGAAGTCGCCGGAGTGTTCGCTCAGCTGGTGCGGCATACGGTTGCGTCGCAGCGCGGCAGCCCAGGCCGACAGGTACCTCGTACCAGAGCAGGTAGTCGTCGTCCGGTTTTCCAGCCGCTCGGCAAGTCGCCGCTCGCCGGGACTCATGCTCGAAACGCTACTGCCTACGGCTCGATTCAGCGTGGCCATCGATCGATCATAGATTCGCATGCGATCACGTGGTCGGCGCTCCGGGCCCCGGGCGCATTCAACTTCGCGAATGTCCTCCCGAACTGGCGCTGCCCCCGGGCGGCATGCGCGCAGCGCGCATCCACAACGGCGCGCATGGGACCAACGGCTCGGTGATCGCGAATATCGCGTGGACCCAGGATGGGCAGGCGGGGGACGGCCTGCCCGTCCTGGGGCGGTGCGCGGTCAGTTGCAGGACACCGCGAGCCACAGCCACACCGGCAGCCGCTGAGGGCGCGCCGGACGGCACGGCGTCGCGTATTGCCCAGGGGCGGTTCGCCGCGCCGAGCCGACACTGCCCGGCGCGGCGCGGTGGCGCGGCTACAACCGCACCGTGCGGCCGACGAACAAGATCGGCCCCGTCGGTCGGCCGATGGGCGAGCCGCCTGGCGGCTCGAGCGTGATCTCGAACAGCTGCTGCGCCTCGACGGCCGGCAGCTGCGATACCGGCAGCTCCACCGTCTTGCCGACCGTGACCAGCCCGAGCGAGGTGGGTGCCGACGCGCCCTGCGGCTTGGTCCAGAACTGCAGCGTGCGGCCTTCGGGTACGGCGGGGCTTTCGGTCACCGGCACCAGCTTGAGCTGGCGGCCGGCCTGTATCTCGACGAGCCAGCCGGTGGCGCCGGCGTCCGGGCTTTGCAGCACGGCCAGATAGCGGGCGGGCTCCGGCGCGTTCATACGCTGTACCAGCACCATGCCCATCGCCAGCGAACCCGCCACCGCCGCGCCACTCAGGCCCTGCCACAGACCCAGGCGCTGCCACCAGGGGACGGGTCGGGGCGCAGGACGCGCCGCGGACGAGGGTGACGACGCCGCATCCAGCGCCAGCTCGATGCGGCGCCACAGCGACGGTACCGGCACTTGGGACGCGACGCGCGCCGTCAGCGGCAACAGCTTGTCCTGCCAGGCATAGACCTCGGCGGCCAGCCGCTCGTCG
>JBDSEG010000224.1:0-15692 GCA_039920165.1 Burkholderiaceae bacterium | reverse complement strand
CGGTGCGCACCGACGACCTCGGTGCGATCCCGATCCGCGCGCTGATGGCGCGCAACCCGAAGGTCGACTGGCAAGCCGTGGCCGACGTGATTTACGGTTGCGCCAACCAGGCCGGCGAGGACAACCGCAACGTCGCCCACATGGCCAGCCTGCTTGCCGGGCTGCCGATCGAAGTGCCCGGCGCGACGATCAACCGACTGTGCGGATCGGGCATGGACGCGGTCGGCACGGCAGCGCGCGCGATCAAGTCGGGCGAGGCGCAGCTGATGATCGCCGGCGGGGTCGAGAGCATGAGCCGCGCGCCCTTCGTCATGCCCAAGGCCGAGAGTGCCTTCAGCCGCAGCAACGCGGTCTACGACACGACCATCGGCTGGCGCTTCGTCAACAAACTGATGAAGGCGCAGTACGGCGTCGATTCGATGCCCGAGACGGCGGAGAACGTCGCAGCGCAGTTCGGCATCGAACGCGAAGCGCAGGACCGCATGGCGCTCGCTTCGCAGTTGAAGGCGGTCGCGGCGCAGAAGAGCGGCTTCTTCGATACCGAGATCACGCCAGTCACGATCGCGCAAAAGAAGGGCGACCCGGTCGTCGTTTCGAAGGACGAACACCCGCGCGAGACGAGCCTCGAGGCGCTCGCCAAACTCAAGGGGGTGGTGCGCCCGGACGGCAGCGTGACCGCCGGCAACGCCTCGGGGGTGAACGACGGCGCCTGCGCCCTGCTGATTGCGGGCGAAGCCGCCGCGGCGCGCCACGGCCTGACCCCCCGCGCACGCATCGTCGGCATGGCGACCGCCGGTGTGGCGCCGCGCATCATGGGTTTCGGCCCGGCGCCAGCAACGCGAAAGGTGCTCGAGCTGACCGGCCTGGCGCTGTCGCAAATCGATGTGATCGAGCTGAACGAAGCGTTTGCCGCGCAAGGCCTGGCGGTGCTGCGCGACCTCGGGCTGCAAGACGACGACCCGCGGGTGAACCCGAACGGCGGCGCGATCGCCCTCGGCCATCCGCTCGGCGCGAGCGGCGCGCGTCTGGTGATGACGGCGGTCAACCAGCTGCAACGGACGAACGGCCGCTACGCGCTGTGCACCATGTGCATCGGCGTCGGCCAGGGCATCGCGCTCGTCGTCGAGCGGGTCTGACGCGCATGTCCTATGACTACAGCTCGGAGTCCCGGCGCCTCGAGCTGCCCAATCCGTACCGGCTGCAAAACCGCTTTCTGTGGGGATGCGCCGCGCTGTTGATCGGCGGCGGCCTGAGCAGCCTGCTCGGCGCACGCGATGCGATGGAGTTCGCATCGGCGGGTCGCACCGCTGCGCCGCTCGCGGTCGGGCTGGTCCTCCTGCTCGCCGGCCTGGCCTGCGCGGCGACCGCGGCACGCCGGCTTCGATTCTTCTTCGGCCGTGGCCGGCCGCATTCGCTCGCCCCCGATATCCCGGTCGGCGCGGTCGGCGGCTCACCGCTTGCCGATGCGGTGAAGGACATGCTGCGCCAGGGCGGCATCACCTACCCCGAGCCGCAGGGCGCGGTCGAAGGCGTGCTTTACCACTGGGCACCGCAGCTCATCACGGCGCCGCAGGAGGTGCAGTTCCTGGCCCAACGCAATATGTTCAACCTCGCCGCGCTGGCCGCCACGCTCGCGAGCTTTGTCTTTTCCTCGCTGGTCTTCGGCAACGAAGCGACGCGGCCGTGGATCGGCCTGCTGTACTTCGCCTTCGGCGCTTACTTTCTGGTCAAGCCGGTGCTCGGCCAGGGCCGCGCACGGCTCTCCAGCGTCTCGCTGGCAGGCTTGATCGCGGCGGCCATCCTCGCCCCGGTGTTGCTCGGTCTGCTGGCCGGCAAGCTGCCCGATATGGCGGCGTTCTCGGTCACGAACCAGACCTGGGTCATGCTGCTCACCGCGCTCGCGGCCTGCGCCTTGGCCACCTTCGCGGTGCTGGCGCAGGTCGATGCGGCGCCGCAGACGCGCGCCAGCGTCGAGCAGCAGCGGCTATCGATGAACTCGCCGCCGGCCAGCCTGATGGACGAACTCGACCGCCATCTGCAGACCCAGTGGACGGAGCGCATCCCGAACCGCCGCTATGCGCGCATCGAGCCAGTCGTTACCGCGGAGACCGCGACCGGCAGCTTCGCCGGCGAACTGCTCGAAGAGACGCAGCCACTGCCGCTGCCCGGCAGTGCCGCGCCCACGCTCGCCTCGGCGCTGCCCGCGCCGCGCCATCGCATGCTGCTGCTGCTCGATGCATACGGCACGGCACTCGTGCTGGCCGCGCTCGTCTGCGCGCTGCTGTTCGTGCGCCGCTTCGACGCGGCGTCGCCGCTGCTGGACAACCGGCTTTCGCTGCTCGGCAGCGCCGCCATCCTCGGCTTCGTCGGCGCCTTCTGCTTTCGCGAATCGTCCCGGCTGTGGGGTCGCTTCGATTTCGAATCGGTGCTGACCTGGGTCGAGATGGTCGGCAACTACCAGCGCTCGCGCATCGGTACCGGCAACAATTTCTCGAGCCGCATGACGAGCGAGAACGACGTGGTGCGCACCGAGGCGATGACGCTGCGGGTCTGGCGCGCGCGCATCGAGTCGGTCGTCTTCGGCAAGGACGACAACCGCCAGGTGACGGCGATGTTCTCGACCGAGCCGCAGGCAAAAGCGCTGGCCGAACACCTGCTGCAGTTCGCGCGCGGCATGAGCGTCTTCGTCGCGCCGACGAGCAGCGAAGACCAGCAGCGCATCGCCGCGCTCAACCAGGGCGAGCGCGCACTGGTCGGCGCGGCCGACGCGCCGCCGGCCGCGCTGATCCACCGCGAGCTGCAGACCGCCGCGGCGCTCGGTACCGCCGGGAAGCGTTTCTGCACGGCCTGTGGCACCGAAGCCGGGCCGGGCGCGCGTTTCTGCTCGAACTGCGCGGCCGCGCTGTAGCCCCTGCGCGAAAGCGCTGCCGTGGCCGACATCTTCCTGTCGTACCGCCGGCAAGACAGCCAGAGTGCGACCGGCCGTCTGGCAGACCGGCTGGAAGCGCACTTCGGCGCTGATCGGGTCTTTCACGATATCGAATCGATCCCGCTCGGCGACGACTTCGCGGCGACGATCCGGCGCGCCATTCGCAGCGCGACCGTGCTGCTGGTGATGGTGGGGCCCGACTGGCTGGCGGCTAGCGCCAGCGATGGCCGGCCGCGACTGGACGACTCCGCCGATTTCGTGCGACTCGAGATCGAGGCGGCGTTCGCGCAGGGAATCGCGGTCGTCCCGGTGCTGGTCGACGATGCGCGGATGCCGACCGCACCGCAGTTGCCGGCGAGCCTCGCGCCGTTTGCGCGCTGCGAGGCGATCGAGTTATCGACGTCGCGTTGGCAGCAGGATTCGCGGCGGCTAATCGAACAACTGCAGTCGCGCTTTGCGATCGAGTCGAATGCCGTCGCGGCGAACGGGCAGCAGGGCGGGCCGGCGGGCATCGGCGCTCCGGCCCGCTTCGGCCTCGACCTGCTGGAACTGCTGACCCACCCGACCCGGCTGATCGCGCGCCGCCAGACCGGTCACGCGCTCGACGCGCTGCGCGCGCTCGTCTTTCTCGCTCTGTGCATCGGGCTTGGCAACCTCGCCTTGATGATCGGCTTCGACGGTCCGCCGGGGCCGGGAAGGCGCACCGGCGTCGGCGCGGTGCTGGCGTGGCTCGCGGTCGGCACGCTGCTGCACGGGCTGCTCGCCGGCGCGCTCTCGGCAACGCTGGCGCTGGCCTGGCGTCTCGCCGGCGTGCGGGTCGATCTGCGTCGCGTCGCCCTGGTCGTCGCCTTCGTCTACAGCGGAGCCTGGCTCGGCTTCAGCATCGACACGCTGCTGCTCGCGAGCGGCGTTCAACTCGGCGATACAAACGTGCTCGAGCGCATGTTCGAGCGCCTGTATGCGCCGAGGCCGGACGGGGCGGTCGACGTGACGGCGCCCGAGCGCTGGCGCGATGTCGAGGCGATGCTGACGCGCGCCTTTGCCGCACGCGGTGCGCTGCCGGTCGCGGTGTTCGGAATGTCGATCTGGCTCGCGACGCTGGCCTGGGTCGCGGTCGCTTGGGGTGCCTTCCGCGCTGCATTCGATGTCGGTCGGCTGCGCGCGACGCTCGCAACAGCGATCTGGTTCGCACTGCTGGCGGGGCTGGTCGCGCTGGCCGCTCGACTCGGCTGATACTGGCGCTGTCGACGCGACACGGCGGTGCCCATGCAACTTCTCATTCTCGGCGGCGGCGTCTTTGTGGGCGCGGCAACACTCGATGCGGCGCTCGCACGCGGCCATGCGGTGACGGTGCTCACCCGCGGCCGCACGCGCAACGCCTGGCCGGACGGGGTCGAAGCGCTGACCGGCGACCGCAGCGAAGCCGGCCGCCTCGACGCGCTGTCAGGGCGCCACTGGGACGGCGTGATCGATACCTGCGCCTATGTACCCGCCGACGTGCAGGCGAGCACCGCAGCTTTGCGTTTGTGCGGGCGCTACCTCTTCGTCTCCAGCGTCTCGGCCTATGCCTCGTTCCGGCACGCGCCGGTGCGCGAGGACGATGCGCTGGCCGACGCTGCCGGCATCGCGCCGACCGACCGCAATCGGCAGTTCTACGGACCGCAGAAGGCCGCCTGCGAAGCGCAGGTGCACGCGGCGTTCGGGGCGCGCGCGACCATCGTCCGGCCGGGTTTGATCGTCGGCCCAAACGACCCGACCGGACGCTTCTCCTACTGGCCCTGGCGCGTCGCCGCCGGCGGTCGCATGCTCGTGCCCGACATGCCGCAACCTTCGGCGCTGCAATGCATCGATGTGCGCGACCTGGCCGAGTGGATGGTGCAGCTGCTCGAATCCGACCGATCCGGCGCCTTCAATGCGAACGGTCCGATCGACGGCCCTGCCCTTGACTGGCGCCGGCTCATCGATGAGTGTTCGGCTGCGGTACGGGCACGCGGAATCGACGCGGCGCAGGCGTTGCGGGTCGGCGAAGCGCTCCTGCTTGAACATGGGGTTGCGCCCTGGAGCGAACTGCCGTTGTGGATTCCGTCCACCGACCCCGAACATGCAGGCTTCCTGGCCATCGACTGCCACCGGGCCCGTGCCGCTGGCCTGCGAACGCGGACGCTGCGCGAGACCATCGACACGGTGCTCGACGAACCGGCGCCGGCACCGGGCGATCGTCGGATCGAGGGCAAACTCGCCAGTGAGATCGAGGCCGGCCTGCTCGCCGCGTGGGACGCACATCAGGGGGAGATGCGATGAGCGAACGAGTCCAGGTTGCGATCATCGGCGCCGGCCCCGCCGGGCTGCTGCTGGGCCAGAGCCTGCACCAGGCCGGGGTCGATGCGATCGTCATCGAGCAGCGCAGCGCCGCCTATGTGCTGGGGCGCATCCGTGCCGGCGTGCTCGAGCAGGGCACGGTCGACCTGATGGAGTCGCTCGGCCTCGGAGCCCGGCTGCACGAACAGGGCCTGCCGCATTCGGGGATCGAACTGTGCTTTCGCAATAGCCGCCATCGGGTCGATCTGCATACCCTGACCGGCGGCAAGCGCGTCACCGTCTACGGCCAGACCGAACTCACGCGCGACCTGATGGATGCGCGCACGGCCTGCGGTGCCAAGACGGTCTACGAAGCGGCCGATGTCGCGGTGCAGGATATCGACGGCGAGGCACCCCGCGTCACCTTCACTCTGGCCGGTGTGCGGCGCGAGGTGCGCTGCGATTTCATCGCCGGCTGCGACGGCTACCACGGCGTGAGCCGGGCCAGCATCCCGGCCGACAAGCTTCAGATCTACGAACGCGTCTATCCGTTCGGCTGGCTCGGCGTGCTGTCGCAGACACCGCCCGTTTCACACGAACTGATCTATTCGAACCATGAGCGCGGTTTCGCGCTGTGCAGCATGCGGTCGGCCGCGCGCAGTCGCTACTACCTCCAGTGCGCGCTCGACGATCGGGTCGAGCGCTGGTCGGACGCTGCATTCTGGGACGAGTTGCGGCGCCGCCTCGACCCGGCCGCCGCCGAGGCGATGGTGACCGGCCCGTCGATCGAAAAAAGCATCGCGCCGCTGCGCAGCTTCGTCGCCGAGCCGATGCGCTTCGGTCGCCTCTTTCTCGCCGGCGACGCGGCGCACATCGTTCCGCCCACCGGCGCGAAAGGACTCAATCTGGCGGCGTCGGACGTCCGCTATCTGGCCGCGGCGCTGACCGGCGCCTGTCTGCGCGGCGAATCAGACGGCATCGATCGCTATTCGGAACGTTGCCTGCGGCGGGTCTGGAATGCGGTGCGCTTCTCGTGGTGGTTCACGTCGCTGATGCACAAATTTCCGGACGCCGGACCGTTCGGCCAGAAGATTCAGGAAGCCGAGCTCGGCTATCTGCTCGGCTCGACAGCGGCCGCGACCGCGCTGGCCGAAAACTATGTCGGTTTGCCGCTCGAGCCGACCGAGGGCATGCGGTTCCAGTAAAGGCTCGGCTGCAGTCGCACCTGGCGTGATTTCGAGAGGTCGCACTGCTGCAGGGTGCCTGAATCGAAGCCGTGCTTGAACGAAGCGACCCGCTGCGCGCTCGTGCCGTGAGTGAAGCTCTCGGGAACGACCGTGCCACGCGACTTCTTCTGCAAGGTGTCGTCGCCGATCTGCGAGGCCGCATTCATGGCTTCCTCGATATCGCCGGCTTCGAGCCAGTTCTTGGATTGCTGTGAATTGCGCGCCCACACGCCGGCAAAGCAATCGGCCTGCAACTCGATGCGTACCGACATCGCATTTGCTTGCGTACTCGAACCACTGCGTCGCGCGGTCTCGGCCTGCTCGGTCAGCCCGAGCAGATTCTGCACATGGTGGCCAATCTCGTGAGCGATCACATAGGCCTGGGCGAAGTCGCCGGGTGCACCGAGCCGCTGGCTGAGCGTGTCGAAGAAATTCAGGTCGAGGTAGACCTTTTCGTCGGCCGGGCAGTAGAACGGCCCCATCGCCGACTGACCTTGTCCGCAGGCGGTTTGCGTCGCCCCGCGAAACAGCACCAGCTTCGGCTGGCGGTAGGTCGCACCGCCTTGCTGCATGACGCGGGTCCAGACTTTTTCGGTATCGGCGAGGACGGTCGAGACGAAGGCCGCCTGCCGGTCGTTGGCCGGCGGCGCCTGGGCCGGCGCCTGCGCGACGGTACCGCCACCGCCGCCGCTCATCATGTCGAGAATGGTCAGCGGGTTGACGCCGAAGACCCAGCCGCCGATCAGCGCGACCGCCAGGCTGCCGATGCCGATACTGCGTCCGCCGAGGCCGAAACCCCCGCCGCCGGACCGGCGGTCCTCGACGTTCTCGCTTTGTTCGTTGCCTTCCCACTTCATCGCTGCCTCCGCGCGTTGGTTGCGACCCGCAATGAAAAATGGGCCAGCCCGACAGGGTGGCCCATTCTGATCGGTCCGGAGTGGTCAGCGAACGCTGCCGCGACGGAACAGATTGACGATGGCGAGCAGGATGACCGCGCCGCCCAGCGAGACCAGCAGCGAAGGCAGGCTGAAGTCGTTCGCGTTGATGGTGCCGGTGCCGAACATCGGCGACAGGAACCAGCCACCCAGAACGGCACCGATGATGCCGACCACCACATTCAGAATGATGCCTTGCTGGCCATCCGTTTTCATCATCATGCTGGCGATCCAGCCAATCACCCCACCGACCACTAACCAAATAATGAAGTTCATGATTTCCCCTTGAAGTTTTTCCGCAAGCAGGCGGTCGGCAAAGGCTCCCGATAGAAGGAGGAACCGCTGCTGTTCACCCTCGTTGGCCGCAGCCGTAACCGGCTGAAACCTGAAGGCAGGATAGCCACGGCTCCCGAGGTGGTCACTCCGCCGCAAGCCACACTGCACGTAGGACAAGCGCTGTTGCAACTGTCGGACGGGTTGGTGAACCCACGACGCGGCGCATGCACTTCAATCGCTGGCCGCATCGAGGCTCGAATCGACGTCGTCGGAGTCCCGCGCTTCGGCCTCGATATCGGCCGGCGGCTTGACGATCGTCACCGGCACCGACGCCGCGTGGAGTACCTCGTTGGCAACCGACCCGATCGCCGCGATGCGCAGCGTTCCGAGGCCGCGCGAACCCATGAAGACGGCGTCGCAGGCATTGCGCTCGATCAGGTCGACCAGGGTGTGCGCGGGGTCGCCGCTGCCGACCACCGACTCGTACTCGATGTGCGCGCGCTCGAGCAGCATCTGCGCGGCTTCGAGTGCCGTCGCCGCAGCGCCCGCGCTGATGCGCTCGATGGCTTGCGCATCGTGCAGGCGCAGCAATTCGTACAGCGATGCTGGCTCCTGGACATTGGCGAGCACGGCGCTCGCGCGCAGTCCTTCGTCGACCAGCCGCACGAGCAGCGCGACCGCTGCGAGCGATGCGCTCGATCCGTCGACCGGCAATAGGATCTTCATGCGCACTCCTCGCGATTCAGGAAGGCAATCATCGCGCAAGCCGGCAGGCCGCCTGGGAAACACCGATGGGCGCGGCCCGCAGCGCGACTAGGATCGCTGCGATTTCAAGCATCCGCCCTCAGGAGAACCCTATGCATCGCACCCCACTGATCAGCGCCGCGGCGCTCGCCGCTGCCCTTGCCGTCGGCCACAGCGCCTACGCGCAATCGAGCGGGCCGATCAAGGTCGGCTTCATGCTGCCGTACAGCGGCACCTACGCCAGCCTGGGCAACATGATCGAAAACGGCTTCAAGCTGTACGTGCAGGAGCACGGCGGCAAGCTGTCGGGGCGCGAGATCCAGTATTTCAAGGTCGACGACGAATCCGAACCTTCCAAGGCAGCCGACAACGTCAACAAGCTCATCAAGCGCGACCAGGTCGACGTCCTGGTGGGCACCGTGCATTCGGGCGTCGCGCTCGGCATGGCGAAAGCGGCCAAGGACAACAACACGCTGCTCATCATTCCGAACGCCGGCGCCGACGCGATCACCGGCCCGCTGTGCGCGAGCAATATCGTTCGCAGCTCGTTTTCGAACTGGCAACCCGCTTTCGCAATGGGCAAGATCGCGGCTGAAAAAGGTCACAGGAAGGCGATCACCATCACCTGGAACTACGCAGCAGGGACCGAATCGGTCAAGGGCTTCACGGAGGCCTTCGAGAAGGGTGGCGGCAAGGTCGTGAAGGAACTGAACCTGCCGTTCCCCGGCGTCGAATTCCAGGCTCTGCTGACCGAGATCGCATCGCAAAAGCCGGACGCGGTCTATGCCTTCTTCGCCGGCGGCGGTGCCGTCAAATTCGTCAAGGACTACGCCGCGGCCGGCCTGAACAAGACGATCCCGCTCTATGGTGCGGGCTTCCTGACCGACGGCACGCTCGAGGCGCAGGGCGCGTCGGCGCAGGGCATGCTCACCACCCTGCACTACGCCGACAACCTCGATACGCCGCGCAACAACGCCTTTCGCAAGAGCTTTGCCCTGGCCTACAAGACGAATGCCGACGTCTATGCGGTACAGGGCTACGACGCGGCGCAATTGCTCGGCTCCGGGCTCGCGGCGGTGAAGGGCGACCTCTCCAAGCGCGACGCGCTGACCACGGCGATGCACAAGACCACGGTCGACAGCCCGCGCGGCAAGTTCACCCTCTCCCCGGCCGGCAACCCGGTGCAGGACATTTATCTGCGCGAGGCCAAGGGCAACAACAACGAGTTCCGGGCGATCGCCGTCAAGGCGCTGGCCGACCCGGCGCGCGGCTGCAAGATGTGACCACGGAGCACGCAGACAATGATTCTCGAAATCGCCGATATCCGCATCACCCCCGGCCAGAACACCGCCTTCGAGGAAGCCATCGCACGCGGCGTCGCGACCGTCGCGAGCCAGGCCAAGGGTTTTCGCAGCTACCAGGTCCACAAGGGCATCGAATCGCCGGATCGGTATGTGCTGATGATCTTCTGGGACACGCTGGAAAATCACACCGTCGATTTCCGCCAAGGGCCGCTGTTCCCCCGGTGGCGTGCCATCGTCGGCCCGTTTTTCGCGAGCTCGCCCCAGGTCGAGCATTTCGAACACGTTGCCGGTTCGGACTGACTAAACCGACCCGGCCCTGCGCCCGCAAGGCGAGGCGGCACGGTCCTACAGACCGGGTCGAAGTGCACTCCTACATTGCGCTCCTGTTCCGCCGGCAGACCGCAGGCGGCGTCCATGACAACAGGAGTGCGCAATGGCACAACGACCGATGGTGACGGGACTTTTCAACGACCGCGACAGCGCGGAATACGCTTACCGCAGCGCGACCGAGCGCGGCTACGGCAAGGACGAGGTCAATCTCGTGATGTCCGACGACACGCGGCATCGCCACTTCCACGGCGATATGGACGAACAGACCGAACTCGGCAGCAAGGCCGCCAAGGGGGCGGGAATCGGAGCAGCCGTTGGCGGCACGGTCGGCGCAGTGCTGGCGACGCTGGTTGCCGTGGGCACCTCGATCGCGATCCCGGGCATCGGCCTGGTCATCGCCGGCCCGCTGGCTGCGGCATTGGCCGGCGCGGGCGCGGGTGGCGCGACCGGCACCATCGTCGGCGCGCTCATCGGATCGGGCATTCCGGAGGAGCGCGTCACGCATTACGAAGCCGGGCTGAAGAGCGGCGGGATCGTGATGGGTGTGACGCCGCGCAGCGAAGAGGATGCCATCGCGCTCGAGACCAGCTGGAAGGAACGCGGCCAGCATGTCTATCGCTGAATGCCCACTGCTTCGATGATCGACGGCCTCCTATCGGAGGCCTTGTTCATGATGAAAGGGCTGTCCCCGTTGCAGCGCTAGGCAAGATATTTGGATCTGAGATAGTTCAGATAACCCCGCGATTCGCCGATGACATAGGGCGTCAGGAACGACAGCGTGTAATACGCCGCGAGCGCTGGCTCGCCGTGCGGGTTGGTGATGCGCTTTGGCGTCAGGCGCTTGAAGTTGAACCAGCAGGTCGTGGCGAACACGAATTGCATTGCCAGCATCTCCACATCCTCGTCGCTGGCTTCGATGACGCCTGCTTCCTTCAGCCCTGAACACAGGCTCTTGCACGCAATCAGGCTGTGCGCCGTCAGTGCTTGCGCGCGAACCTCGAGCTCGGGGTATTCGTTGAGCAGATACCCGATGTCACGGTAGACGAACCGGTAGGCGTTGATCGTCTCGAAGGTGAGGTGCAGGGCGAGCCACGCGTCGTCGAGCGCATCGACGCGGGCAGCCGCTTCCATGCATTCCGACAGGCGTTGCTCGAAGCGCCGAAACAACCCGCCGACGATGAGCTGCTTGGCCTTGAAGTGGTAGTGCAGATTGCCCGGGCTGATCCCCAGTTCGGCAGCGATGCGGTGGGTCGATCCCGCGGCCAGGCCGTCCTGGTTGAACAGCGCCAGGCTGGCATCGAGAATCCGGTCGCGGGTCCGCTTGGAAGGAAGCGAACGATCACCGGTCGACGCACGCTCGACCTGCGCTGAAACCCGTGCCGGGCGGGCCATGGTTCAGCGCTTGCGCAGTTCCGCCTTGAGCCTGCGCACCTCCGCCTCGAGCGCGCCGAGCTCGCTTTGGAGCGCGCGCAGTTTATCGACCGAAGGCATCCCCAGCCGCTCCAGCGCTCCCGCCACACGACGGTCGAAGATCATCTCGAACTTGAGCAACTCCGGCGCTTCGCGAGCGGCCTGCCGGCCTGCCGAATTCTTCTTGCCCAGGGTTGGCCAGCGCTGCCCGGGCTCAAGGCCGAGGACGGCCTCGAAGACGCGGCTCTGGTGTTGCACGACGCCGTCGCGCGCATTGCCGAGTGCCTCAAGGCCCGCGCGCAGCAGGCTCGGCTTGGCGACTTTCGCAGCGGGTGCGCTCGCCGATGCCTCGGACGCGGTCGGCGCCGGTTCGCGGGCCTTGGCAGGCGAGCCGGCCGTCTTCTTCCGCGCGGGCGCAGCAAGGGCGGCCGGGGCCTTCGTCTTGGTGATCATCGCCTTCCCCCTCACGGGCATGATGCCCGACTGCATCGGCAACTCCGAATTCTGCAGGCGAAAAAAAGCCTTCGTGCACGCACGAAGGCCTTGGCGTCGGGTCGGATCAGCGGCCCGACTTGGCGCGGCGCACGGCCTTCTTGACCACGCGCTTGACCGGGGTGGCCACGACCACCTCGTCAGCCGAGGTGGCGGCGACGCGGGCCGACAGACGCTTTGTTCCTTCGACCGCACGATTGGCGATTTCGAGCGAGATCTGGGCGATCGGCAGCGTGAGCTTGCCGACCGTCGTGATGGCCTGCGTGTCGAACGCGGTTTCGACGCGATCGGCGGTTACCGCGATGCGCTCGATGCCGCTGCGCACGCCGCCAGCCACCAGGTCGATGGCCTGCGCCGCGCGATCGGAGCCGCTGGTAATGCCGCCTTCGACGATCCCGGTGATGCGACGTTGCACGTTGACGAGGCTGGCCTTGACCGCATCGTTGACCAGCGGCAGCGAGCGGCCGTTCAGGAACGCGTCGTAGCGCGTATTGGCGCCGGCCACGAAGCGCTGGGCGCCGGTGCGATAGGTGCTGACGATGAGCTTGCCGACCTGGCCGTACTGGCCGACGACGTGGGTGGCGACCGAGCTGAAATTTTGCGTGGACATGAAAGATCTCCTGGGGTTGACGATGAAGGCGGCGCGTTTGCTTGGATGGGTTGCGCCACTCGATGACAGATCATCTTCGACAGACCCTAGGTCTGAAAAACTAGAACGATGCGAAACCTAGTACGGCTGCCCTACGCCGGCGGAAAGGCCGCCTCGTACGCTCTGGCGACGCGAAGCAGTTCCATCTCGGCATGCGGCCGGCCGATCAGTTGCAGGCCCATGGGCAGCCCCGCGCGACCGAACCCGGCCGGCATCGCGATGCAGGGCAGCCCGGCCAGCGTCGCGTAGATCGTCACCTCCATCCAGCGGTGATAAGTGTCCATCGCGCGCCCGGCGATCGCGTCCGGCCAGCGCAGGGCCGCATCGAAGGGCCAAACCTGCGCGCTCGGCAGCGCGAGCACGTCGAAGCGGTCGAACATCGCCAGCAGCTGCCGGTAGTACACCGTGCGCTCGACGCTCGCCGCCATGGTCTGCACGCCGCTCAGCGCCTGGCCGACGTCGTGCTCCCACAAGGCCTCGGGCTTGATGTGCGCGCGGTTGGCAGGGTTGCGCAAGAACGGTTCGATGCGGCCGGCGACGAGCCAGTGCCGCCACGTGAGCCAGGTTTGCCACGCCGCTTCAGGCGCGAAGGCGGGCGCGACGGGTTCGACCGCGGCGCCGAGCGAAGCAAAGCGCGCGAGCGCCTCTTCGCAGGTCGCGATGACACCCGGCTCCATCGCCAGGTGGCCGTTCAGGTCGCCGAGCCAGCCTATACGAAGCCGCTTCGCGTGCAGGCCGTCCAGGTCACCGTCGAAACGCTCGCGCCCGGCGATCGACAGCGGCGCGCGCGCGTCGAACCCGGCCTGGACATCGAGCAGCAGCGCCAGGTCGCGAACGTTGCGCGCCATCGGCCCTTCGGTGCCGAACTGGGTGACCCAGGCATCTGCCGCCGGCCACATCGGCACCCGGCCCTGACTCGGGCGCAGGCCGTAGACGTTGTTCCAGCCGGCCGGGTTGCGCAGGCTGCCCATGGTGTCGCTGCCGTCGGCCACCGAAACCATCCGCAGCGCGAGCGCGACCGCCGCGCCGCCGCTGCTGCCGCCAGCCGATTTGCTCGGATCGAAGGCATTGCGGGTCACGCCGAAGACCTCGTTGAAGGTGTGCGAGCCCAGGCCGAATTCGGGCGTATTGGTCTTGCCGATGACGATGCAGCCGGCCGCCTTCAGGCGCGCGACCATCAGGCCATCGTGCTCGGGCACGTTGTCGCACAGAAGCGGCGAGCCCATCGTCGTGCGCAGGCCGGCCGTGGCGGCGATGTCCTTGATCGCCATCGGGATGCCGTGCAACCAGCCCAGGCGGGTTCCGCCGGCGAGTTGCGCGTCGCGCGCGTCGGCCTCGCGCAGCAGTTCGGCCTCGTCGCGCAGGCTCACGATCGCGTTGTGCAGCGGGTTGGTCGCGGCGATGCGCGCGAGCGTCGCCTGCATCAGTTCTCGGCACGACAACCGGCGAGCGTGGATCGCCGCGCTCAGTTCATGCGCGGGCGAGTCGGTCATGCGGCTGTGCATGGCCTCAGCGCGAGCCGAACATCATCCGCCGCGCCAGCGCCGAGCGGGCCGGCCCGGCCGCCTGCAGCAGCGCCATTCCGAGGCCGCGCGCCGTGCCGGCGCCGGGCAGCTTCCAGGTGAAGCTGCGGGCCAGAAAATCGGTCGCCGCGATCATCGCCCAGCGGTCGGGCGCGCGCTGCCACTCGAGGCGTCGCAGCACGGCGTCGATATCCGGATCACGCCGCAGCGCGCGCACCAGTTCGTGCGCATCGCGCAGGCCGAGGTTCAAGCCCTGGCCGGCGACTGGATGCAGCGTCTGCGCGGCATTGCCGATGCGCACGCTGCGGCCCGAGGTCAGGGTGCGCTGCGCGTTCAGCCCGAGCGCGAACGGCTTGAGCGGGCTGATGCTGGCAACCCGTCCGGCGCTGCGGTGCAGTGTGTTGTTGAGCACCGCGATGCGTTGCGCATCGGCGAGATCGCGCACCGGATCGCTGCCGCTCGCGACGCACCACACCAGCGCCGCGCGGCCATCCTTGCGCGGCAGCAGCGCGACCGGTCCGGCGCGCGTGACGCGCTCGAAGGCGACGCCGCGCGGCGCGGGCGCGGCGGGATCGAAGCCGACCTGTCCGACCCACGCGGTCTGCGCATAGTCGTGCGTGATGCTTGCGGCCGGGCGTTCACGCGACAGCGCCGGTTCGGAGACGCCGGCGAACACGCCGCCCTCGGCGACGACCGCGAGGTCGAACGATTCGACGATGGCGCCGCTTTTCTCAACGTCGTTCTCGACGTCCACCTCCACCGATCCCGGCAGGTTCTTCAGACCCGAGACACGGCTGCCGAACCGGCTGTGCAAGCGCTTCGGATCGCTCTCCTGCAACGCCTGCCAGCGCTGTTGAAGAGGCGTCACGACCTCGCCATAACCCAGCACCGCGCCGAGCATGGACACCGCCTCGTCGATGGCACGGATGCGCACTTCGGGCTCGCCGACGAGAGCGCCGACCAGGCTGCCCAGCGCGCCGCCGAGCGTGGGCGGCTGCTGCGATACGTGGACCTCGAGGATCGGCTGCGCCTCCTCGGCCGGCCAGGCCGAAAGGCGCTGCAGAAGTTGCACGCTGCCCAGCGACAGCGCCAGGGTGCGCGGATCGGCGCGCACGTCCTTGTCGACGGGGCGGCTGTCGAACAGCGTGACCTGCGCGAGCGGCAGCGCGCGCGCGGCGTGCAGGGCGAGCGAGAGCCCGACCGGCCCGGCGCCGATGACGGCCAGGTGCAGGGTCGAACCGGTGGAAGCCAGCGGGTTTGGGGTCATGTCTGAGGCGCGGATCGCACCCGGTGATACGAACGTATTATTCGCCGCTCGCGAAGTTGTCCGCACCCCCTCGCGTTTCCCACATCCGTCTGTTCGTTCGCCAGGACTCGCCATGCCCATCCACGAAGCCTCCAACCCCTCGACCGTGTGGACCGACGGTCACGAACACTGGGTCGACAAGGGCGACGTGCGCCTGTTCATGTGGGAGAAGGCGCGACGCGCCGGCACCACCTACGCCGGCACGATCTTCTTCGTGCACGGCTCGTCGATGGCCTCGCAGCCGACCTTCGACCTGCACGTGCCGGGCCG
>JBDSEG010000223.1:0-3675 GCA_039920165.1 Burkholderiaceae bacterium | reverse complement strand
CACGCCGACCGCGACCGCCAGCGCGACGCCGCCGAGCGCTGCCGCCGTGGCCCACGCCGCGATGCGGGCGGGCGAGCGCGCGACGGCGGCGGCGACCGGCAGCGGGTCGAAGACCTCGCGCGCGGCCTGGTCGACGATGCGCGCGGTGACGCGCGGGCTGTCGCTCGCATACGCCCCGAGCAGGGCGCGGTCGCACAGCAGGTTGATACGCCGCGGAACGCCACGCGAGATGCGGTGGATGCGGCGCAGCGCGGCCGCGTCGAACGGACTCGCGCGCGACAGCCCGGCGATCGCGAGGCGGTGCGCCACATACTGCGCGGTCTCCGAGCGCGACAGCGCGCCGAGGTGGAAGCGGGCGATCACGCGCTGCGCGAGCTGTTCCAGCCCGGGGCTGGCGAGCATGCTGCGCAGTTCGGGCTGGCCGACTAGGATGATCTGCAGCAGCTTGCGCTTGTCGGTCTCCAGGTTGGTGAGCAGGCGCAGTTGCTCGAGCACGTCGGGCGCGAGCATCTGCGCCTCGTCGATCACCAGCACATTGCTGCGTCCGCAAGCATGGGCATCGAGCAGGAAGCGATTCAGCGCATCGACGCTGTCCTTGATGCTCGGCGTGGCGCCGAAGCGCGCGCTCACCGCGACGCCGAACTCGTCGCACACCGATTGCACGAGTTCGCCCGCGGTCAGCTTGGGGTTGAAGATGTACGCGACGTTGCAGTCGCTCGGGATCTGCTCGAGAAAGCAGCGCACCACGGTCGTCTTGCCCGCGCCGATCTCGCCGCTCAGCAGCACGAAACCGCCGCCGCCCTGCACGCCGTAGACGAGGTGGGCCAGAGCCTCGCGGTGGCGTTCGCTCATGAACAGGAAGCGCGGATCCGGCGCGATCGAGAACGGCGCCTGCGCCAACCCGAAGAACGGCACGTACATGGGAACGAAGAATAGCCGGCTGGGTCAGGCGACCCGTGGGCGCACCCACACCCAGGCCAGCATGCCGATGCACAGCATGCCGAGCGATGTGAGCGCAAGCAGTCGTGCCGAATGCATCACCAGCGGCGCGATCGCACCGGCGACGAAGCCGTTGGCGGCACTGCCGACGAAGGCCTGCATCGACGAGGCCATGCCGCGCCGCTCGGGAACGAGGTCGAGCACCATCAGCGTCACGACCGGCACCATCAAAGCCCAGCCAAATGCGAAGACGGCGATCGGGAACAGCGCCCACGCCGCCTGGGCCTCGAAGGCGAGGTTGAGCGCCACATTCAGGACGCCGACGCCGGCCATGATCGCGAAGCCGTAGCGGATCTGCCGCTTGGGCGGGATGCGCCCGGCCAGGCGCCCCGACAACCAGGCACCACCCATGATGCCGGCGATGGTGAGGGTGAAGAACCAGAAAAACTGGCCCGGGTGCAAGCCGAGCAGATCACCGAGGAAGACCGGCGCCGACAGCACATAGAGAAACATGCCGTTGAACGGAATGCCGCTCGCGAGTGCGAGCATCAAAAATTGCGGGTTCGAACCGAGCTTCCAGTAGCCGCGCATCAGGTTGCGCACATTGAAGGGCTGCTTCATCGAGTCGTGCAGCGTCTCGGGAAGGAGCCGGAAATTGGCGACCCACAGCAGCACGCCGACGCCGGTCAGAAACCAGAATATCGAGTGCCAGCCGACGTGCACGAACAGGAACCCGCCGACCATCGGTGCGACCGCCGGCGCGACGCCGAAATAAATCGTCACCTGCGACATCACACGCTGCGCATCGGCGGGCGGGAACATATCGCGGATGACCGCGCGCGAGACGACGATGCCGGCACCCGCCGACATGCCCTGCACCGCGCGCCAGAAGACGAGTTCGCCGATCGTTCCCGCGAGGGCGCAGCCGGCCGAGGCGAGCGTGAAGAGCGCAATCCCGCACAGCACGACCGGACGCCGCCCGAAGCTGTCCGACAGCGCGCCGTGGAAGAGGTTCATCAGCGCGAAGCCGAACAGATACGCCGACAGCGTCTGCTGCATCTCGACCGGCGTCGCGCCGATCGACTGCGCGATGCCGGTGAAGGCCGGCAGGTAGGTATCGATCGAGAACGGACCCAGCATTCCTAGGCAGGCCAGCAGCGCGGCAAGCGCCCAGCGGGGTGCGCGCCAGATGGTTTGTGCGTCGGGATTCATGGGGTGGGCGAGTGTAGGGAAAGACCTGCGCCAGCGTGGCGGCAACGCAGGACGGGTTCGCCCGTTGGCAGCCGGCGGAACGATAAAGTGTGAAGCAAACCGATAGGCCGGATTCTGTGCGGCGCGGCCTTCTTGCGAAGCCCGCGCCGTGGCCGCCATTCCTCTGGGCCGTGCATCGCTGCACGGCTCGGTGCTACCTACCCGCCGGCTCCGCGGAGCCACATCAATGCCGGCCTATTTGGTATTGCTGCGCGCAGAGATTGCCCGTTTCACCCGGCCCCGACGCTTGCGCGCCGCGGCCGACTCGTCTCTGTTGCTCTGATCCTCACCTCGCGGTGGACAGCCGTTGGCTGCTGCGCTGCCCTGTGCAGTCCGGACCTTCCTCCAGTGCGCCCTTTCGGGCCTTGCACCAGCGGCGACCTGGCTTGCTTCACGGGCGCGATTATCGACGCGCTGGACGGAACACCTGCGAGTCGGCGTAGAACGCCGGCGCCTCGTTGCCCGGCCACCAGCCCGGCACGCCGAGCACCGGCAGCGGAAGAAAGGGTTTTGCGGCCAGGCGCGCGGGCGTAAATCCCGCCGGCAGGACGCCGTCTTGGTCAGGGTCGCCCGGGTCTGCCACCCACACGTGGGCGGTGATCGCCTTGCGCGGCTCCAGCAGTTTCTCGAGCAGCGCGTGGCCGACGATTTGAAGCCGCGCCTGCGACCACAGCGGCCGCAGGGTGCCGAAGAGCGCCTCCCAGTCGCGAGCGCGAAGCGCCTGCGCGAGCGGCTCAGGCGCGCGCAACAGCGCGCCGTTCTCGTCGAACAGGGTCAGCGCATCGCGCAGCGGTCCGCGCGTCGCGCCGGATCCCGCGCGTGCGAGCTCGGCGCCGTGCAGGCGGTTCAGGCATGACTTGAGCGTCGGGTGGACCAGCCACACCAGCGCGTTGAAGAGGTCGTGGCAATCGTCGCGCGTCGGCACCCGTGCCGTGCGCGCGATGTGGGCCTCATAGGTCTCGCCGACGGCCAGCGTATCGGGCGCCTCGAAGCGCAGCGTTCCCGCGTCGAGCTCGATCGGCAACGTTTCTGTCAGCACCGCATTCAGCGCCTGCGCCAGCGCGACGCCGGGCACCCGCTCGGCCGCCACGCGCCGCGCCAGTTCGCCATACGGCAGCAGCCAGGGCGCATCCGTCGCGCTCGCGGCGGCAATGCGCGCGAGCACCCCTGCCAGCATCTCAGGCGGCGCCGAGCCCGCGGTATTCGACCTTGTTCGGTTGCTGCTCTGGCGTGAGCAAGAACCAGTCGGGATATTTCTTGAACAGGCGGCTCGACGGCCCACTGCGCGACAGCAGGTTTTCCGAGCGCAGCCGCTCGGCGGCGAGGCCGAGGTCCATCTTGCCGCCGCGCACTAGCTCGGGCAGGACGGCGAGGATGCGGCGCAGATCGTCGGGCATGATCGGCTTGGCCGGGCGCGACGTCGCGGGCGCTTCTTTGGCGGCAACGGGCGCTGCCCTCGTTGATGCCGGCGCGGCGACTGCCGCC
>JBDSEG010000222.1:0-12633 GCA_039920165.1 Burkholderiaceae bacterium | reverse complement strand
TCGCCGGCGATCGAGGAGGAGCGGGTGCGCAGCGCGCGCGACGCCATCGGTCCCGACGTCGTGCTGATGCTCGACGTCAACAACGGCTGGTCCGACCTACCGACCGCGCTCGAGTACACGCGCCGCTTCGAGCCCCACAACCCGTACTGGCTGGAAGAGCCCTTCCTGCCCGACGCGATCGATCTGCACGCGCGGCTCGCGCAGCGCACCACCATCACCATCGCGACCGGCGAGATCGAGGTCGGCCGCTGGCGCTTTCGCGAACTGGTCGACGCCGGCGGGGCCGAGATCCTGCAGGCCGACGCCGCTGTGTGCGGCGGCATCTCGGAGTGGCGGCGCATCGCGGCGCACGCCGGCAGCATCGGCGTGACCGTCAGCCCGCACTGGTTCCACGACTTGCACGCCCCGCTGGTGGCAGCGACGCCGAATGCGCGCTATGTCGAGTTCTTCACCGACGACCAGGTGCTCAACTTCCGCCGCCTGATCGACCGGCAGCTGGAGCACCGGGACGGCTACCTGATGCTGCACCAGACCCCGGGCCTGGGCTTCGGCTTCGACGAGGCGGCGATCGCGCGCTACGCGGGCGGCGCATCGGCCTGGACCACGATCCGCTGAGATGGAGACGAGTCTGGTTCGACCCGACGCGCTGGCCGCATTCATCGCGCGCGCCTTCGCCGCCGTCGGCATGCCGGAAGAGGATGCGGCCACGGTCGCCGCGCTCATGACAGAGGCCGAGCTGCAGGGCTCCGACGGCCACGGCGCGATCCGCGTCGCGCCGTATGTCAAGCGCATGAAGGCCGGCGGCATCAACCTGCGGCCCACTATCCGGGTCGTCCAGGAGCGCGCCGCGACGGCGCTCGTCGACGGCGACAACGCCATGGGACACCTGGTCATGCAGCGCGCCGCCGCAATCGCGGTCGACAAGGCGCGAACGGCCGGCATCGCCTGGGTCGGCTCGACCCTGAGCAACCACGCCGGGCCGGCGTCTCTGTATGCGCGCATGGCGCTGCCGCACGACATGATCGGCCTGTATTTCGCGGTCGGCAACGCCAACCACCTGCCGCCGTGGGGCGGCATGTCGATGCTGCTGTCGACGAATCCGATCGCGGTCGCGGTGCCGGCGCAGGACGAGCCGCCGGTCGTACTCGACATGGCAACCACGGTCGCGGCCTACGGCAAGGTCAAGGCCAAGGCGCAGCGCGGCGAGCCGATGCCCGAGGGCTGGATGATCGACCGGCAGGGCCGGCCGCTGCTCGACCCGACGCGCGCCGACGAAGGCTTTCTGCTGCCGATCGGCGGCTACAAGGGCTACGGCCTGGCGCTGATCGTCGGGCTGCTCGCCGGCACCCTGAACGGCGCCGCGATGGGCCGCGAGGTGGTCGATTTCAACCACGATTTCAAGACCACCACCAACACCGGCCAGGCAATCGCGATGATCGATATCGCTGCTTTCGGCGACCCGTCCGAATTCAAGCAGCGCGTCGACGAGCTGGTGCGCGAGATGCGCGCCAGCGAACGCCTGCCCGGCATCGACCGCATCTGGCTGCCGGGCGAGCAAAGCCACGCCAAGCGAATCGTCCACCAGCGCGACGGCATTCCGATCGGAGCGGGATTGCGCAGCTCACTGGACAGGGTGGCGGCCGAGGTCGGGGTCGCTGCGCTGGGATGAGCCGCCACATGCCACGAGGTTGCCGGACGCAAAGGCACGAAGTTTGCAAAGGTCGCGAAGAAAAGACCAAAGGCTCTGGGCCTGCCCGTCGACCTTTGCGTCCTTCCCGCCCTTTGCGTCTTTGCGTCCGGACATTTCTTCACCGAAAGACACCATGACACCGAACCGCATCGCCATCGCCCTGACCGCTACCCTGCTCGCGGCGCCCGCGCACGCCCAGACCGGCCCCTACCCGAACCGGCCGATCCGTATGATCGTTCCGCTCGCGGCGGGCAGTGCGGTCGATGTCGCGGCGCGCATAGTCGCGCAGAAGATGTCGGTCTCGATGGGCCAGAGCGTGGTGGTCGAGAACCAGCCCGGCGCCGCGGGCATGGTGGGCGCCGATCGCGTCGCGAAGGCGCCGCCCGACGGCTACACCATCGGCGGCTTCAACGACAGCATCATGACCATGGTGCCGGCGCTGCAGCCCAAGATGCCGTGGGACATCGTGCGCGACTTCGCACCGGTCTCGCTGGTCGCGACGGTCGAGTGGGGCCTTGTCGCCAATCCGGAACGACCCTACTCCAGCGCCGCCGCGCTGATCGCCGCCGCCAAGGCCGCGCCGGGCAAGATCGACTACGGCAGCGGCGGCATCGGCAGCCCGCAGCACATCGCGATGGCGCTGTTCGCCTCCGAGGCCGGGGTCAGCCTGACCCACGTGCCGTACAAGGGTGCGACGCAGGCGGCGATCGGCGTCGGCGGCAACGAGGTGGCGGTCGCATTCCAGGGCCTGGCCACGGTCAACTCGCTCATCAAGGCCGGCAAGGTCAAGCTGATCGCGGTGTCGACGCCCAAGCGCATGCTGCAGTACCCCGACGTGCCGACGGTCGGCGAAAGCGGCCTGCCCGGTTTCGAGTTCAACTCGTGGTTCGCGGTGCTGGCGCCGGGCGGCACACCGGCCGAGATCGTCGGGAGGCTCAACGCCGAGATCATCAAGGCCGTGGCCGACCCGACCGTGCGCGAGCAATTGATCGGGCAGGGCCTGACGCCGCGCGGTTCGAGCGCCGACGACCTCGGCAACGCGACCAAGGCGCAACTGGCCAAGTACGCGGCGCTGATCAAGAAGGCCGACATCAAGGCCGAGTAGCGCGCTTGGCAGCGGCTTCCTGCACGGCACCGCCGCGGCGCCGAATCCAAACCACCGACATGCCCACCTTCGTAGCCCTGCTGCGCGGCGTCAACGTCGGCAAGGCCAAGCGTGTTCCGATGGCCGAGTTCCGGCGTCTGCTCGAAGGCCTGGGCTACACCGGCGTGGCAACGCTGCTCAACAGCGGCAACGCGGTGTTCCGCTGCT
This sequence comes from Burkholderiaceae bacterium, assembly GCA_039920165.1. Lineage (GTDB taxonomy): Bacteria > Pseudomonadota > Gammaproteobacteria > Burkholderiales > Burkholderiaceae_C > JBDSEG01. The sequence goes on along the minus strand of JBDSEG010000222.1, from coordinate 9,631 downwards.
CGAAGCGGGCATCCGCGGCGGCCAGGATCGCCGCCGACATCGCCGCTGCGATCAAGGACCAGCTCGAAGTCGACGTGCCGGTCATCGTCATGTCGACCACCACGCTGGCGGCGATCGTGTCCCAGAACACGGTCCATGCCGAAGCGGCGGACCATCCGCGCTTGCTGGTCGCTTTGGTCCAGGACGCGAAGGCGTTGGCGGGCCTGAGCTCCGTCGAAGCGCTGGTCGTGCCACCGGAGCGGTTCGCGGTCGGAAAGCACGCCGCCTACCTGCTCTGCGCCAACGGAATACTCGAAAGCAAGGCGGGTGATGCCCTTCTCGGCAAGGCCGGCAGGTCGGTGACCTCCCGGAACTGGGCCACCGTCCTCAAACTGCAGGCCATGGCGCGCGCAGGCGAGGCCTGACGAACGCTCTGCATCGCACAGAATGACAGGCACTCCCTGCATCGAGGCCCCATGCCCTTGCCCCTGCCGATCCGTGTCGAGTCCGAACGCGTGCAGACCAGACCGCTCGACGCGGCCGACATCGAAGACCTGCTGCTGGCGAACGGCGACGACGAGGTCACCCGCTTCCTTCCGTATGCAAGCTGGCGCTCGGTCGACGACGGCATGGCCTGGCTGGAACGCATGCAGAAGCTGGAGAGCGCCGGCACGGGCACCCAGCTCGTCGTGGTCGAAAGAGCGTCCGGCAAGGCGATAGGGACCTGCCTGCTGTTCCGCTACGAGGAAGCCAGCGCGCGCGCTGAACTGGGCTACGTGCTCGCACGTCGCTGCTGGGGCCGTGGCTACCTGCTCGAAGCCTTGTCGGCGCTGATCTCGCAGCTGTTCGGGTCGCGAGCGCTGCGCCGCCTGGAAGCCGAGGTGAACCCGGACAACGTGGCGTCGTGCCGGTTGCTGGAACACCTCGGATTCCAGAACGAAGGGCTGCTGCGCCAGCGCTGGACCGGCAAGGGCGCGAGCTACGACACGCGCTTCTACGGGCTGCTCGCCGACGAATGGCCGGCCGCGCCAGAACCTCGGGCGGCGGTGCGCCATGCCGCGCAACGTTGAGATCAAGGCGCGCATCGCCAGCGTCGACGCGCTGCTGCCGATCGCCGCTGCGCTCGCGAGCGAAGGCCCGTTCGAGATCCGGCAGGACGACACCTTCTTCCGCTGCGCCGCAGGCCGGCTCAAGCTGCGCGATTTCCTCGACGGCAGCGGCGAGCTGATCTTCTACCGGCGCGCCGACCAGACCGGCCCGAAGGAGTCGTACTACCTTCGCTCCGCCACCTCGACACCGGCGATCCTGCGGGATTCCCTGGCGCTCGCCTACGGGCAGGCCGGCCGGGTGGTCAAGCACCGCACGCTCTTTCTCGTCGGACGCACCCGGGTCCACCTCGACCGGGTCGAAGGGCTCGGCCATTTCCTCGAACTCGAGGTGGTGCTGACCGCGGACGAGCCGACGCAGGCCGGCGTGCGCGAGGCCGCCGGGCTCATGCTCCGGCTCGGGATCGAAGCGGGCCAGCTGGTCGACGCGGCCTACGTCGATCTGCTCGGCGCGCGCAGCGACCGATGAGCAGCGACGGTCTGCGCGGCGCGCCGAAGCCGTACGCGCCGAACGACTTGCGTGGACAATCTCGTTCGCGCGCGGCGTCGCTTGCTTGCCGGCACGCGCCGCCCACCGCCACCCGCCGACCGTCCGCGCGACTGCACCGGCGACGCACTTTGCAGAATGAACCCCTCGAGGAGACGACCGATGAACCGTTCGACCTGGATCGCCGCGCTGGGCGCATGCTGCGCCGCACTTGCCTTGCCTGCGCTGGCGCAGACCGTGAAGGTCACGCCGCTGGGCAGCATCGACGGCGAGTTCTGTGCCCAGGACCGCGCGCTGATCTTCGAGGACCCGAACGGCACCCGCGTGCTCTACGACCCGGGACGCAGCGTCGCCGGCGCCGCCGATCCGCGCCTGGGCAAGATCGACATCATCCTGGTGAGCCACATGCACGGCGACCACCTGGGCAATGCGCACACCAAGGCAGCGAACACCGGCACCTGCGCACAACCCGACATGTCGGTCTCGGCCATGCCCAACTCGCTGGCGGTGAATATCGCGCTGGCCAAGAAATCGAAGATCGTGACCGGCAGCGAGATGCCGCCCTTCTTCGCGGCCAAGCTGAAGGCGAACGGCGGCGACCCGGCGAACGCGATGCTGGCGCGCTTCGGCGGCAGCGTGACGGTCGGCGGCGTGCGCATCGCCACGGTGACGGCGATGCACAGCAACGGCCTCGACCCCGACTATATCGGCGGCGACCTCGGCAAGGCGATGAAGGACGTCGGCATCGCCGGCGACGTCGGCCTGGCCACCGGGTTCGTGCTGCGCTTCAGCACCGGGCTGGTGGCCTACCTCTCGGGCGACACCGGCATCACGGCCGACCAGGAACGCGTCGTGCGCGACCACTACAACGCGAAACTGGCGGTCATGAACATCGGCGACGGGTTCAGCACCGGACCGGTCGAGGCCGCCTTCGTCATCAACGACCTCGTCAAGCCGGCGTCGGTCATCGCGTCCCACGCCAACGAGGCCGGCACCGTCGATGGCAAGGTCCGCCCCGGCAGCAAAACCGAGGCCTTCGTCAAGACCGTCAAGTCGGCCTCGGTCCACATTCCCCTGTCCGGCAAGACGATGGAGTTCGACGCCGCCGGCAAGTGCACGGCAGGCTGTTGAGCGGACTGCGGCGGGTCACGCCCTCGGCGCGATGACCCGCCGGGCCGCGTCGCAGGCCGGTGCGCGGGAGCGCATCAGACGCCCATCTCCTTGAACACCTCGCGTGCAACCCGGAAGCCGTCCATCGCTGCCGGCACGCCGCAGTAGATTGCGGTCTGCATCAGCACCTCGCGAATCTCGACCTTCGTGACGCCGTTGTTGATCGCGCCGCGCAGGTGCAGGCGCAATTCGTGCGGCCGGTTCAGCGCGGTCAGCATCGCCAGATTGATCATGCTGCGCGAGCGGCGGTCGAGACCGGGACGGTTCCAGATCGTGTCCCAGGCGTATTCGGTGACGAGTTGCTGCAGCGGCCGGTTGAAATCGTCGGCGCCCTGGATGGCGGCGTCGACATATTCGGCGCCCAGCACTTCGCGGCGCGTCTTCAAGCCTTCTTCATAGGCGTTGGGATTCATGCTCGGCTCCTTCGGGTCGTGTCGATGCGAGTCAGAATATGGGGCGGCCGGGTCTGCACGCAACCCGGGCCGTTCACCATACCCGAGGGCCAGCACCATGATCCGACTGCACGGTTTCAGTCAATCCGGCAACTCCTTCAAGGTGGCCTTCTTCCTGCGCACCCTCGGCCTGCCGTTCGAGCCGGTCTTCGTCGATTTCATGCACGGCGCGACGCGCGAACCGCAGTGGCGCGCGCAGACGAACGAGATGGGCGAAGTGCCGGTATTCGAGGACGGCGCGCTGCGACTCACACAGTCGGGCGTGATCCTCACCCACCTGGCGCAGGCGCACGGCACGCACGGCGGCAAAGACGATGCCGAGCGGCGCGAGGTGCTGCGCTGGCTCTTCTTCGACAATCACAAACTCACGAGCTACCTGGCGAGCTATCGCTTCATGAAATCGTTCGCGCCGTCGCCTCCGGACCCGGCGGTGATGGCCTGGCTGCACGGCCGGATGGACCTCGCGTTTCGCGTCCTCGACAAGCATCTCCTGCAGGGTCCGTGGGTCGTCGGCACGGCGCCCACGATCGCCGATTTCTCGATCTGCGGCTATCTCTTCTACCCGGTCGAGGAGAGTGGCTACGACGTCGCGGGCCAGTTCCCGCATATCGCGGCGTGGCTCGATCGGCTGCGCGCGCTGTCGGGTTTTGCGTCGCCTTACGATGTGCTGCCCGGCGCCCGACTCGCACCCAAGTGGTGAGGCGAAGGCCGGCGCCGTCCCTCACTCTCATCGGGAGCCATGCCATGTACGTCCAGCCCTATCTCTTCTTCGACGGCCGCTGCGAAGAGGCGGTCGAGTTCTACAAGCAAGCCATCGGCGCCGAAGTGCTGATGATGATGCGCAACTCGGACAACCCCGAGCCGGCGCCGCCCGGCATGCTGCCGGCGGGCTCCGGGAACAAGGTGATGCACGTCTCGTTCAAGGTCGGCGATACCACCGTCATGGCCTCCGACGGGCGCAACGGCGGGCATCCCGAGTTCAAGGGCTTCTCGCTCTCGATCACGGTCGCCGATGCCGCCGAATGCAAGCGCGTGTTCGATGCGCTCGGCGAAGGCGGTCAGGTGCAGATGCCGCTCGCCAAGACCTTCTGGGCGCCGATGTTCGGCATGGTGGCCGACCGCTTCGGCGTCGGCTGGATGGTCAGCGCCGAGCACTAACTAAGCCTCGCGCCTCCCTGCCGAGGTATTTCTGCGGGTTGTAGAAGCCCCCGCCGTACACCGCCCGGAGCTCGCAGTCATCCACTGCTTACGGCCGCAGATCGGCAGCCTTGATCGCCGGCTGCCAGTCGGCCGCCTGCTTGACGACGAAATCGCCGAACTCGGCCGGGCTCATTTTCACTGGCGTCACGCCGAGCTCCTCGAATCGCTTGACGATCGCCGGATCAGCGACGATCTCGGCCAGCGCCTTTGCGAGCTTGTCGGTCACATCGCGCGGCATCCCGGCCGGGCCGGAGACGCCGAAATAGTTTTCGGCCACGAGCTGCGGCAACCCAAGCTCGACGACGGTCGGCACGTCGGGCAGCAGCGGCGAGCGCGTGCGGGTCGTGACCGCGAGCGGCTTGATCTGACCGGCCTTGACCATCGGAACGAAGGCGGTGATGACGTCGATGCCGAGCGGAATCTGGCCTGCGATCAAGTCGGTCGTCATCGGTGCGCCGCCGCGGTACGGAACGTGAACCATCTCGATCTTCATCGCACCCTTGGCCATTTCGCCGACGATGTGGCCGATCGACCCCGGCCCGCCGCTGCCGAAGTTGTAGCCCGGCGCGGCGGCTGCCTTGGGCAGATCCTTCAGGCTCGCCGGACCGGTCTTGGGGTTGCCCATGATGAGCACCGGCGCGACGCCCAGCATCGCGATGTGGGTGAAGCTCTTGCCCGGCTCGTACGGCAGCTTCGCGACGGTGTACGGTCCGATCGAGGTCGGGGTCGAATTCGACAGCATCAAGGTATAGCCGTCGGGTGCGGCGCGTACCACCTCGGCGCCGCCGATCGTGCCGCCTGCGCCCGGCTTGTTGTCGACGATCACGGGCTGGCCGAGCGCCTTGGCGAGCGGGTCGGCGATGGCGCGCGCCACGATATCGCTCGCCCCGCCGGCGGCAAAGGTCACGACGATGCGGATCGGCTTTTCGGGCCAGGCGGCATGCGCCGGCAGCGTGGCCGCCAGCGTCAGCAGCGCGGCGGCAAGAACGGGCAAAGTTGTCGGGCGCATCGGTGTCTCCAAGGGGTGGGTGGTGGGCAGCGCCGGCTGGCAATATGCGTGCCTCGAACCGGCGCGTCAGAGTGTGAGCGTTTTTCGGGCGTGCCCGAGCGGCGCCTCACGGTGTGCGATCTACGTCGGCGCCGGACCTCGCACGTTGCTCGCGATCATGCCAGGCGCGTCGACGAAATCTGCTGCTCGAAGACCTGCGCGGCGCGACCAGGGCGGTAGCGAGCACTTTTTCGACCCCCTGCATTGGGACAAATATCAGGTCAAGGTCTCTCGAGAATTTTCGTCGCGTTCGTTGCAGTCCTTGGCGGCACGGCTTGTGTTCATCGCCGAGGCGGGCAGGACAAATTTCTACCGCCAAGGACGCGAAGGGAGCAAAGGAATTCAAGTCGAGACTTCGAGGTCATGAAATCGTCTCTTCACAAACGCCGGCTCCGACCCAACTCTGAAGCGCATCGATCCGGCCTACTTCGCCAAGGCTGCGTGCGAGACTGCGCCCCATGATTGCTTTGCATGAACTTGGCGCCTTCGAAGCAGCGCGCCTGCTCGCGCGCCGCGAACTGAAAACGGTCGACCTGGTGCGCGCGTGCCTGGACCGGATCGCGCAGCGCGAGCCGCAGGTCCATGCCTTCGCCCACCTCGACGCCGACGCCGCGCTCGCCCAGGCGCGCGCGCTCGACGCCGGCCCGCTGCGCGGTGCGCTGCACGGCCTGCCGGTCGGGGTGAAGGATCTGTTCGACAGCGCCGACATGCCCACCACCTACGGCTCGGCGCTGTACGCCGGCCATCGCCCGGCCGCCGATGCGGCGGCGCTGGCGCTGTGCCGCGCGGCCGGTGCGGTGGTGATCGGCAAGACGGTGAGCACCGAGTTCGCCTATTTCCAGCCCGGACCGACGCGCAACCCGCACCACCCCGGGCACAGCCCCGGCGGCTCGTCGAGCGGCTCGGCGGCAGCGGTCGGCGCTTCGATGCTGCCGCTCGCCCTGGGCAGCCAGACGGCCGGATCGATCATTCGCCCGGCGTCGTACTGCGGTGTCGTCGGCTTCAAGGCCAGCCTCGGCCGGGTGCCGCGCGCGGGGATCAAGACCTTGTCTGAGACGCTCGATGCCTTCGGCGGCTTCGGCCGCAGCGTGCGCGACGTCGCCTGGCTCGGCGCGGTATTGACTGGCGACGAGCGCTTGCGCGAGGGCCTGGACGAAGCGCCTGCGCCGCGAATCGGCATCGTTCGAACGCCCGAGTGGGCACAAGCCGATGCCGACGTGCGCGCGCTCTTCGACGGCCTGCCGGGCGCCCTCGCGCGCCATGCGGCGAGCGTCACCGAGATCGAGCTGCCGGTCGAACTCGGTGACTGGATCGCATTGCAGAAATCGGTGATGGCGTACGAGATGGCGCGCTCGCTCGCGCACGAGCGCGCACAGCATCGCGACCGCCTCAGCGCGCCGCTGCTCGCGCTGCTCGACGAGGGCATGGCGATCGGCGGCGCGCGGCATGCGGCCGACCTCGCGCGCACCGTGCTCGCGCGCCAGACCATCGATCGCCTGTTCGACGAGCACGACGTGCTGCTCGCCCCGAGCGCGACCGGCGAGGCGCCGCAGGGCATCGAAGCGACCGGCGACCCGGTCTTCTGCCGCGGCTGGACGCTGCTCGGCCTGCCCTGCGTGCATCTGCCCGTGGGACGCGGCCGCGACGGACTGCCGATCGGCTTGCAGGCGGTCGGCCGCTATGCGCAGGACCATCGATTGCTGGCGGCTGCCAACGCGATCCATGAGCACCTGACACGATGAGCCCCGACGACCTCGATCCGAACTCGGCGCGGCGCCTGCGCCACGCCGCGCTGCCGGCCCGCACGAGCCTGGCCTTCGCCGTCGCACTGATCGCGGTGCTTCTGATCGCCTTCTTCTCGTACCAGTCGCTGCAACAGGGGTCGTCCGCGACAGACCGGCTCGCGCAGTCGTCGCGCAGCCTGGACCGGCTGAAGGAGCTGATGATCACGCTGCTGAATGCCGAGACCGGCACACGCGGTTATCTTCTGACCGGCGAGGAGCGCTATCTCGACCCGTATATGCGCGCCCGCTCGGTGCTCGCCACCGATCTGGATCAGCTGCGCGCATCGGCGTCCGAAGCGCGCGACAAGATCGAAACGCTGGCCCGGCTGGCCGCCGACAGCCTCGCGCACCTGGAGCAGACGGTCATGCTGCGCCGCGAGGGCGACGAAGCGGCCGCGGTGGCTCTGGTGAGGTCGGGCCGCGGCAAGCTCGCGATGGACCGGGTGCGCGAGCAGATCGGCTTGCTCGAACGCGACGAAGAGGCGGTCTTTGCCACCCGCCAGCAGGCATGGCGCGAAGCCGCGACCACATCGACCGCGATCGCGGTCACGAGCGCCGGGGTGCTGCTCGGACTGATCCTGGTTTCGCTGATCGTGGCGGTGCGTGGGCACCGCGCGCAGCGCAGCCGCAGCTGGCTCGAATCGGGGCAGGTCAGCCTGAGCATTCGCATGGGCGGCGAGCAGAGCATGGAAGCCCTCGGCGCGAGCGTGCTGCAGTTCATCGGCACCACCTCGAGGCCACGGTCGGCGTGCTGCACAGCGTCGAGGACGATGGCAGCCTGCGCCGCATCACCGGCTATGCGCTCGCCCCCGGTGCCGCCGGCATGACCACCCCGCCGGGCGCCGGGCTGGCCGGGCAGGCGGTGTGCGAGAACCGCGTGATCGTCCAGTCCGATCTGCCGCCGGGCTACCTGGATGTCAATTCGAGCCTGGGCAAGCACGCAACGCGCACCGTGGTCGCGCTGCCGGCAGCGGACAACGGACGCGTGCGAGGCGTGCTCGAGCTCGGCTTCCTGCGTGCGCTCGACGAAGCCGACCGCGAATTTCTGGCTCGCATCGCTCCTTCACTCGGGGTCGCGCTGCGCTCGTCGCAGGAGCATCTGCGCCGCGAACTGCTGCTGCAGCAGACCCAGCAGCAGGCCGAGGAGCTGCAGGTGCAGCAGGAAGAGTTGCGCGTGTCCAACGAGGAGCTGGAAGAACAGGGCCACGCGCTGCGCGACTCGCAGCAGCGGCTGCAGGCGCAGCAGGGCCAGCTGGAGGACATCAATACCCAGCTCGAGGCGCAGGCCGACGTGCTGCGCCAGCAAAAGGAAGTGCTGACCCAGGCCCAGTTGGAGCTGTCGGCCAAGGCCGACGAGCTGGTGCGATCGAACCGCTACAAGAGCGAATTTCTGGCCAACATGAGCCACGAGCTGCGCACGCCGCTCAACTCGTCGCTGATCCTGTCCAAGCTGCTGGCCGACAACCCGCAAGGCAACCTGAGCGAAGAGCAAGTTCGCTTCGCTCAGACCATTTCGGACGCCGGCCACGACCTGCTCGAACTCATCAACGACATCCTCGACCTGTCGAAGATCGAGGCCGGCAAGGTCGAGGTGGTATTCGAGGCGGTCGACATCGAACGCGCGGTCGAGGCAGTCGCGAGCGGCATCGCCCCGCTCGCAAGCCACAAGGGCCTTGCCTTTCGAACCGAGGTCGACCGCGCCACCCCGGCGACCCTGGAGACCGACGCGCAGCGCCTCGCCCAGATCCTCAGGAATCTGCTTTCGAATGCGATCAAGTTCACCGCGCAAGGCGAGGTAACGCTGCGAGTGGCGCCGGCCGAAGACGGCCGGATCACCTTTGCGGTGCGCGATACCGGCATCGGCATCGCACCCGAACAGCATCGCGTGGTCTTCGAGGCCTTTCGACAGGCCGACGGCAGCACGCACCGCCAGTACGGCGGCACGGGCCTCGGGCTGTCGATCTCGCGCAACCTGGCACGCCTGCTCGGCGGCGATGTCGAGGTGCACAGCGCGGACGGCGCCGGCAGCGTGTTCACGCTGGCGCTACCGGCTTCACACGGCCCGGCGCACGCCGCTCGAGAGAGCGAAGAGAGCGCGGCGGCCGCGGCGCCGACACTCGCCGCCTTTCCCCCGGCACGCCCGGCATCGCCGCGGCCGCCGCCGGCCGCGGCGCAGGTCGACGACGACCGGGCACACCTCGAGCCCGGCCACCGCCTGATCCTCGTGATTGAGGACGACGTGCGCTTTGCCGCCGTCCTGCGCGACGTGGTGCGCGAGATGGGCTTCCAGTGCGTGATCGCGCACAACGGCACCGACGGCCTGGCCGCCGCGCTGGCGCACCGGCCGAGCGCGGTGGTGCTCGACGTCAACCTGCCCGACATGTCGGGCCTGTCGGTGCTCGACA
>JBDSEG010000221.1:0-4308 GCA_039920165.1 Burkholderiaceae bacterium | reverse complement strand
CGTCCATCGTCAGCCATTGCGGCGCCGGGTGCTTGCCGGCCACCACCACGTTGACGTAGTGACGGCTGCGCAGGCAATGGTCCATCACCGACAGCAGGCAGTTCGCGTCGGGCGGCAGGTAGACGCGGACGATCTCCGCTTTCTTGTTGACGACGTGATCGATGAAGCCCGGGTCCTGGTGCGTGAAGCCGTTGTGATCCTGGCGCCAGACGTGTGAGGCCAGCAGGTAGTTGAGCGACGCGATCTTGCGCCGCCACGGGATGTGCGCCGTGACCTTCAGCCACTTCGCGTGCTGGTTGAACATCGAATCGACGATGTGGATGAAGGCCTCGTAACAATTGAAGATGCCGTGCCGACCGGTCAGCAGATAGCCTTCGAGCCAGCCTTCGCACTGGTGCTCGCTGAGCATCTCCATGACGCGGCCGGTGGGGGCGAGGAATTCGTCGTTCGGCTGGGTTGCCGCATCCCACTGGCGCTGCGTAGTCTCGAAGAGCGCCGCCAGACCGTTGGAGAGCGTCTCGTCGGGGCCGAAGACGCGGAAGTTGCGCTGCGCATCGTTCCACTTCGCCACGTCGCGGAGGAAAGGCCCGAGCACATGGGTGTCGCCGATACCCGGGGTGCCGGGCACGGGCACCGCGCACGCGTACTCGCGAAAGTCTGGCAAATGCAGGTCGCGGAGCAGCAGGCCGCCGTTGGCGTGCGGATTGGCGCCCATGCGCCGTGTGCCGACGGGTGCGAGCTCGGCCAGCTCCGGCATCAGCCGGCCCTTTGCGTCGAACAATTCCTCGGCGCGATAACTCTTCAGCCACGCGTCGATCAAGGCGAGATGGCCCGGGTGAGTGGCAGGGTCGGTGATCGGCACCTGGTGGGCGCGGAAGGTACCTTCGATCTGCAGGCCGTCGACCTCCTTTGGCCCGGTCCAGCCCTTCGGCGAATCGAGCACGATCATGGGCCAGCGCGGTCGCACCGCTTTGCCCGTCGCGCGCGCCTCGCTCTGCACGCTGCGGATCTGCTCGATGGCTCGGTCCAGCGCCGTGGCCATGGCCTCGTGCATCAGTTCCGGCTCATGGCCGGCGACGAAGATCGGCGCCCAGCCGTAGCCGCGCATCAGCTGCTCCAGCTCCTCGCGAGTGATGCGTGCGAGCACCGTTGGGTTGGCGATCTTGTAGCCGTTCAGGTGCAGGATCGGCAGCACGGCGCCGTCCGTCACCGGATCGAGAAACTTGTTCGAATGCCACGCCGTTGCCAGCGGCCCGGTCTCGGCCTCGCCGTCGCCGACGACGCAGGCGACGATCAGCTCGGGGTTGTCGAAAACCGCGCCGAAGGAATGGCTGAGCGAATAGCCGAGTTCGCCGCCCTCGTGGATCGAGCCCGGGCATTCCGGCGACGCGTGGCTCGGGATGCCGCCGGGAAACGAAAACTGCCGGAACAGCTTCTGCAGGCCGGCCTCGTCCTGGCTGATGTCGGGATAGACCTCGCTGTAAGTGCCTTCTAGGTAGGTGTTGCCGACGACCGCGGGGCCGCCATGGCCCGGACCCGAGACATAGATCATGTCGAGGTCGTATTTCTTGATGACCCGGTTCAGGTGCACGTAGATGAAGTTCTGCCCCGGCGTCGTGCCCCAGTGGCCGAGGAGCATGTGCTTGATGTCGGCCAATGCGAGCGGCCGCTTCAGCAGCGGGTTGTCGTAGAGGTAGATCTGCCCGACCGAAAGGTAGTTCGCGGCGCGCCAGTAGGCGTCGATGCGGGCAAGCTGTTCTGCGTCGAGTGCGGACTTCTTGGGTGTCATGGCCAGACCTTCATTTGTGGGCCCGCCGCCAGCCAGCGGGAGACCGAGCGGGCGATCATCAGTTCCTCGTCGGTGCGGATGACGCGCACCGACGCTTGGCCGGCCTCGACCGAGATCACGTCGGCGTGCGCGACATTGCGCACCGGATCCAGCTCGATGCCGAGAAAGCCGAGCCCTTCGCAGATGCGCTCGCGCACCGGCGCCGCGTGCTCGCCGATGCCGCCGGCGAACACCAGCGTGTCGACGCCACCGAGCGCAGCGGCATAGGCGCCGATCCACTTCTTCGTCTGGTAGCAGAAATAGGTCACCGCTTCGGCAGCGCGCACGTCGGTGGCTTCGGCGGCGAGCAGGTCGCGCATGTCGCCGCTGGTCTCGGAGATGCCGAGCAGACCCGACTCGTGGCTTGCCATGGCGTAGAAGCGCTCTGCGCTCATCGCCTCGCTCCGCGCCAGGTGCGCGGCGATGCCGGGATCCGATCACCCGAACGCGTGGCCATCGGCAGACCCGCCGTCGGCGTGAATGCCATGCTGGTGTCGACACAGCGGCCGGCATGAACGGCGGCGAGGCTGGCGCCGCTGCCCAGGTGCGCCAGGATCACACGACCCTGCGCCGCCCCGGTTCCGGCGACGCGAGCCAGTTCTTCCATCAGGAACGCGTACGACAGACCGTGGAAGCCGTAGCGCCGCAAGCCTTTGCGCTCGTAGCGGCGCGGGATGGACAGCATTTGCGCGACTCGGGGGAGGCCGTGGTGGAACGCGGTGTCGAAGCAGGCGATCTGGGGCAGCTGCGGCTGGCGCTGGCGCAGCAGCTCGATCAGCAGGATCTCGGCCGGCAGATGGTCCGGGTCCTCGGGCTTCAGGCGGCGCAGTTCATCGAGCAGCGCGTCGCCGACTTGTTCCGGCTCGCTGTGTCGCAAGCCATGCACGACGCGGTGCCCGACGCCCGTGATCGATGCGAATTCCGGCCGCACCTCTAGCCATGACAGCAGCGCCGCGGCGGCGCTGTCGAAGCTGTTGCCGGCGATGCGCTGCGGCGGCGATCTGCGGCCGCCGGCCGGCGTGTCCGCGACCTCGACATCGATCGCAGCCTCGGCGTGGCCGATGCGGTCGACCTGGCCGCGCAGCAGGCATTGCAGCGCCGGATCTTCCCGGTAGAGCGCGAACTTGATGCTCGACGAGCCAGCGTTGAGGGTCAGGATCGTCATGTGTGGGCAAGGGCTTCGTAGCCCGCTGTGACATCGAAGAGCTCTTCGTCGATCGAACCCTGGCGCAGCCGGCGAAAGCTGCCATGCAGGTGTTCGAGCAGGTCCTTGATGTTGCGATCGGCCCGCTCCATCGCCGCCAGCCGGCTGGCGTTCTCACTCGCCAGCGACTCGGCGCAGGCGCGGAACAGCGAGATGAACAGGTGCTCGCGGATCAGCGCGCGCAAAGTCGTCGCGCCATGGTCCAGCACCTCGGGCAGGACCTTGCCGGGCCAGGGCACGGTCGCCAGGCTCTGCTGCCAGGCTGCGTCGAGTGGCAACAGGCGCTGGCCGACAGGCTCGTACAGCGATCCGGCCAACGGCCGGTTGTGGAAGAGATGGACCTGCGTGCGCCGTCCCGGGCCTGTCTTCGCGCGGCGCGCCTCGCTGTCGATCTGGATCTGCGCCACGAGCGGAGCGATGGCGTCGACCGACCCCGGAACGGCATACACGCCCGGCACGGCGAGGCCCGCATCCTGCAGACGTGCCTGCACGCGTCCACCCACGGCCCAGACATCGGCCCGCCCCGGCAGACTGGCCAGGGCGGCGATCGCATGTTCGGCGATCACGTCGTTGAAAGGGCCCACAAGGCCTTGGTCCGAGCCGAAGACGACGGCCTCGATCAGGTCCGGCTTTCCTGTCGGTGCGGGCTCGGCTGCGGCGCCAGGGTTCGTCCGCGCTTGTCGAAAACATTCACCCAGGCCGAGCGAGACCGTGCGGTCGTATTCGGCCAGCGCCGTCACCGAGCGTTCGTAGTCGCCGATGCTCGACGCCGCCAGCGCCTTCATCGTCCGCACCACGGCGTGCAGATCGCCGGCACCGGAGATCTTGCGGCGCAAGGCCGCGATGCTGTCGCTCACGCGGCCCCCTTTTTCGCTGTCGCCGGCTTCGCATCCGGTTTCTCGTCCGGTTTCGCGTCCACCGCCGCGTCTGGTTTCGCATCGGGCTTCCCGTTCGGCTTCGCGTCGGATTTCGGCGAGAAGGCCTTCAGCTCCGCCCGCGCGCTTTCGATGACGGTCTTGCGATCCTCATCGCTCAGCTTCTCCTTATCGACCAGGCGCCCGAGCAGCGGCGGGTCGAGCTTGGCCGCGGCGTCCTGGACGGCGCGCTGCGCCTCGGCCATGCGCGGCAGCGCAACGGTGTCGAACAGGCCGGCCGTCAATGCCTGCAGCACGGCGATCTGCGCCGGTACGGCCACCGGCTCGAACTGCGGCTGCTTCAGGCAGGCGCGGATGCGCTGGCCGTGCTCGATGGTTTTCTTGGTCGCGTCGTCGAGCCG
>JBDSEG010000220.1:0-13800 GCA_039920165.1 Burkholderiaceae bacterium | reverse complement strand
GGGTGAGCAACTGTGTTTCAAGTCAAGCTGTTTTCGGGGACTGAGCATGTTTTGCCGCGTCCCACGATTTCTGGTCCCTGAGCATGGCGTTCAGGATCGTCAGCAGCTTTCTCATGCAAGCCACGATCGCCACCTTCGGGGCCTTGCCTGCGCTGATCAGGCGGCTGTGGAAAACCTGGATTGCCGGGTTGTGACGAATCGCCGCAAGCGTGGCCATGTAGAGCACGGCGCGTACCTCGGCGCGCCCGCCCCAGATGCGCCGAGGCCCCTTGCGCTGGCCCGAATCGTCGGCCAGCGGCGCCACCCCTACCAGCTTGGCGATCTGGCGGCGCTGCAGCCGCCCGAGTTCGGGCAGTGCCGCGCTGAGCGTCATGATCGTCACCGGCCCGACCCCCTTGACGCTGTCCAGCAGCTTGCGCTGATCATTGAAGTGCCGGTCCAGATGCTGGTCGGCCTCCTCGTCGAGCAGGGCGATCTGCTGGTCCAGCAAGCGCAGCACGCGCTTGATGCTGCGGTACGTCCGCTTGGTGGCTTGCTCCATGCGGTTGCCCTCGGCCACCCGCATCTCCACCAACTGGCGCCGGCGCGTCATCAACGCCGCCAGCTCCAGCCGATGGGCCTCGATGACCGGGGTGATGTACTTGGCCCGGTCGGGGTGGCGAGCCAGCACGTCGGCGAAGTCGCGCAGCAAGCGCGCATCGACCCGGTCGGTCTTGGCCAGCACCCCCATCGACTTGGCAAAGTCGCGCGCCTGCCTCGGGTTCACGCGCGCCACCGCGATGCCCGCGCCTTGCAGCGCGCACACCAGGCCTCGCTCGTAGCCCCCCGTGGCCTCCACCACCACCAGGTCCACCCCGGCCTGGCGCAGCTTCGCGGTCAGCTCGTCCCATCCACTCGCGTCGTTGAGCACGCGCGGCTGCTCGGTGCTCCAGCAGGCATCCAGATGCTGCTTGGACACGTCGATACCGGCGTTGGCACGTTGATCGCGATTCGCTACCCCACCTTGCGGATGCATGTTCATGATTGGCAACTGTTCGGGCTACACGGTTGGACAAGACGGACCGACGCGTTGACCGGGTGCTCACCCACGAGCTGCAAGCTCCGAGGGCCAACAGGTTTGGCGCGCCGACCGCGAAAGACGCCGCAGCTCGAGGCTGTGGACAAGTGGACAGTTCGAGCTGCGCTCGAACCGGCCGGCTTGCCGTGGACAACGCTGCGCGTTGCCCACCGCGCCTACCTCTGCACACTTGCCCACAGCCTGCCACCACGACACAAAACAAAGGTCCGAAATCAAAGCCTCGAAACTCTCGAGGTGGAAGATACAAGGGTTCGGGTGAGGTAACTTTGACTGCGGCGAATCGTAGGCAAGGCGGCGCCGTCCGGGTGTGGGCTGGCGAATCGCGTGCACGTAGGAGAGCGCCGAACCGTGCACCGCACGACTGCTACGATGGCCGCGCCATTGTGTTTCAACTCCGCCGGAGCCCGCATGAAGATCGACTTCGTTTCAGATGTCGCCTGCCCCTGGTGCGCAGTCGGACTGGCCTCGCTCGAAGCTGCGCTGGCGAGCCTGCCGCCCACGGTCCCGGTCGATCTCCAGTTCCAGCCTTTCGAGCTGAACCCGACGCTGCCGCCGGAAGGCTGTGAGACGGTCGCCTACCTGACACAGAAATACGGCTCGACACCGCAACGGGTCGCGCAGATGCGCGAGACGATCCGCCAGCGTGGCGCCGAGGTCGGCTTCATTTTCGGCGAGCGGCCCTGGGTCTGGAATACCTTCGACGCGCACCGGCTGTTGCACTGGGCGGGTCTGGAAGGGCGAGCCCACGAGCTCAAGCGCGCGCTGCTCCGGGCCTACCACACCGACGCGCTGAACCCCGGTGCGCACGACGTGATGCTGCGCATCGTGGGCGAGCTTGGAATGGATGTGGTTCGGGCCCGTGCCATTCTCGAGTCCGACGAATACGTGTCCGAGGTGCGCGCCAGCGAGCGGCACTGGCAGCAACTCGGAATCGATTCGGTGCCGTCGATCGTCATCGACGGCCGGCATCTGATCCAGGGTGCGCAGCCGGTCGAGGCGCTGGCGCAGGCCTTGCGCCAGATCGCCGCCGAATCAACCGAACTTCAAGGAGGCTGAGATGACGCGTCGTGGATGGCTCAATCGTGGCGGGATCGCGGCGGCTTTCGTCGCGGCCTGCGGCCTGTTGTCGGCGAGCGCAGCCGTCGCGAACCCGCCCGGCCTGGACGTGCGGCTGTCCGTGCCCGCGCCGGTGCTCCAGGGCGATGTCGATGTGAGGCTGACAGTCACGCTGACCAATACGACGCGCCATCCGATCCAGTTGCTGAAGTGGCAGCTGCCCGACGACGAGATCGAAAGCGCGCTCTTTCGCATCAAGCGCGAAGATGGATCGACCGTTCGATACGAAGGGCCGATCGTCAAGCGCGCCGCGCCGCAGGCGCAGGACCATGTGCGCATCGAAGCGGGTGCAACGCTTTCGTATACGGTCGAGCTGACGGCCAGCTACGACCTGTCGCGCAGCGGGCGCTACAGCATCGAATATGCGAGCCCGGGTGGGCACGGCGCGCAGGCGACGCTGCTGCGTTCCGAGCCGATCTATCTGTGGCTCGAAGGCCGCAACGGCAAGGGCAGCGCGCCGCCTGCGCCTCCGGTCGGGTCTGCGCAGCCAATCTACAGCAGTTGCTCGGCGAGCCAGCAATCGGACCTGACCGCGGCGACGAGCCAGGCGGTCAGCTATTCGAGCGCGGTGGGGAGCTATCTCGCCGGTACGCCGAGCGGTACACCGCGCTACATCAAGTGGTTCGGAAGCTACAGCAGCACGGGATGGGGTACGGCGAAGAGCCACTTCTCCGCCATCCACTCCGCCTTCACGACCCAGAACCTGGCCTTCGACTGCAAGTGCAAGAAGCCATCGACCTATGCCTATGTGTATGCGAACCAGCCGTACAAGATCTATCTGTGCGGCGCATTCTGGAAAGCGCCGCTCGGCGGCACCGATTCGCGCGGCGGCACGCTGATCCACGAGATGAGCCACTTCACCGTCGTCGCATCGACCGACGACTGGGCCTATGGCCAGGCCGCGGCCTCGAACCTTGCCGCGACCGATCCGGCCAAGGCACTCGACAACGCCGACAGCCACGAATATTTTGCTGAGAACACGCCGGCACTGGATTGAGGCGCTGGCCTGCGCACTCGTGGCGCCGGCCGGCGTGGTGACGGCGACGACCCCGTCCACACCGCGGCTGCAGTGCGAGTGCTCGGTGGCCGAGTCGGGGCGGGCCGGCGCGCCCGTCGTGCTGCACTTCACCCTCGTGAATCGCGGCCGACAGACGGTGCAAGTGCTCGAGTGGGGCACGCCCTTCGAAGGCTGGCTCGCGCCGTTTGTGGACCTGCTGCGCGACGGGACTGCGCTCCAATACGCGGGTGCCAGCGTCAAGCGCGGCGATCCGGGTCGCGAGGAGTACCTCACGCTTGCGCCGGGCGCCCGACGGAAGGTCGGCGTCGACCTCGCCGAAGCCTTCGACCTGCGCCGGGCCGGCAGCTACCTGCTGCGGCCGAGGATCACGCTGCACGACGTGTACTTCGGCGTCGCGGTCGAGAACCGGACACGCGCGCAGCACCACCCCTACGACCTGAACTGCCGTGAGCTGCGGTTCACGCTCGCCGGCTGACGCGGGCCTGGCGACTCAATCGCCGTGCGTCACCGCGATGAAGATTTCGGCATGCCGCGGCAGCGGCAGTTCAGGGTGGGCGGACGCTGTCTGTTCGATCGAAGCTGCCAGCGCATCGATCGCGGCGCTCGGGTGGCGATAGGTCTCCATCCAGGTCTCGATGCCGTCGGTCGCCTGCGGACGCTGCAACAGTCCGCAGGCCAGGCCGGGCCACATTTCGAGCAAGGTGGCCTGCAGGCGTGTGACCTCGCGCGCAAGTTCGGCGTGGCGCGCCACCGGCACCTTGTAGTAGATGTACAGCAGGCCGCCGCTCGTCGCAGCGTGCGTTTCGTTGTTCACTGTTTGCCCAGGCCGTTCCAGCGCTGCGTCAGGCCACTGTCGATGCCGAACAGGTCGAGACAGCGGCCGACGCTGTGGCCGACCATCTCGTCGATGCTTTTCGGCATTGCATAGAAAGCCGGCACCGGTGGCATGACGATGGCACCGCTGCGCGTGACCTGCAGCATCGATCGCAGGTGGCCTTCGTGCAGCGGCGTTTCGCGCAGCATCAGCACGAGCCGGCGGCGCTCTTTCAGCGCCACATCGGCGGCACGCGTCAGCAGGTTGCTCGTCGTTCCCCACGCGACCTCGGACAGGGTGCGCACCGAGCACGGCGCGATCACCATGCCGAGGCTCTGGAACGACCCGGACGCGATGCTCGCGCCGATATTGCGCACGTGATGGACCTCGGTCGCGAGCGCCTCGACCTCGGCGACGCTGAAGACGGTTTCGGCTGCGAGCGTGATGCGCGCCGACTCCGACATGACCAGGTGCGTCTCGATCCCCGAGCCCCGCAGCGCCTGCAGGATGCGGATGCCGTAGACCGCGCCCGATGCGCCGCTGATGCCGACGATGAGGCGACTCGGCGCTTTAGATGGAGGGGCGGATTCGATCACCGCAGCGTCCGCGGGTTGGGATTGATATCGATCGTCGACGCGAGTCGGCGCAGCTTGCGGTAGACCGTATTGCGGCTGATGCCCAGGCGCTTCGCAGCCGCGGAGATATTGCCGTCGACCTGCGCCATCACATCCTGGATGAGCCGGCCTTCGACGGCTTCGAGGGTGGCGTCGGCGACGGCGCCAGACGTCGACAGCGGCACGGTGACGGCCGGTTCGGGCTCCGATGCGGGCGCTTCAGGCGCTTGCGACAGGGCTTGCGTGCCCGAGGGCGGCCGGGTCGCACACAGCGCCGGCGGCACGCGCCCGACGTCTTCGAGAAAATCGTCGGACAGGTGGGCCTCGGTGACCAGTCGCTCGTCGGCGCACATGAGGGCGGCGGTGCGCAGCACGTTGGCGAGCTGGCGAACGTTGCCCGGCCAGGCGTAGCGCCTGAACATGTCCATCACGCTCGGGCTGATCTCGGGTGGCGCGTGCGGGCTTTCGTGCTGCAGGATGCGTTGCGTCAACAGGCGCAAGTCGCTGCGTTCGCGCAGCGCCGGCAGGCGCAGCACCAGGCCGTTGAGGCGGTAATAGAGGTCTTCGCGAAAGGTCTGCGCCTGGATCATGTGACGCAGGTCGCGCCGGCTCGCGCAGACGATCGCCAGGTCGACCGCTATCGGGTGCTGGCCGCCGAGCGGCGTGACGCAGCGGTCCTGCAGCACCCCGAGCAAGCGCAACTGCACGTCGGCCGGCAGCGCGCCGATCTCGTCGAGAAAGAGCGTGCCGCCATTCGCCTGCACGATGCGTCCGGTGGTGCCCTTGCGACGCGCGCCATCCGCGTTGTCGAGGCAGCCGAACAGCTCGATATCGATCTGTGACAGCGGCAGCGCGGAGAGCTTGACGGCGACGAAAGGCTGTCGCGCCCGCTGCGATTCCTGGTGCACCGCACGCGCGAACAGTTCCTTGCCGGTCCCGGTCTCGCCGAGCAGCAGGAGCGGGATATCGTGGTTCAGTGTTCGCCGTACCTTGCCCACCGCAGCAGCGATCTGGGCATCGCCGGTGAGGAGCACGTTCAGGCCGTTCGGCGCCGGGACCTCCACGGCAGCGTCGCCGACGGCGCCCGGCAACGCCGCTTTAGCCGCGCCGCGTGTCGGCGCCGCGGCGGTTTGCGTCCCGCCGGCATGCAACTCGGACCGCGAGCCGCCGAAGAAGGTCGGGCGCGCCGCCGGGCTCAGACGCGCATCGACATGGAACTGCTGCCCGCCCGGCCCGGCCAGGCGCATCGGCATCGGCAAGGGCGTATGGAAGTGGTCGTAGACCGCCGCGATCGTGGTGCCGAACAGGCTCGTCAGGGTATGCGCACGCAGCTGCATCGCGCCGCTGGAAAGCTGGTCGAGTGCGCTGCGGTTGGCACCGAGGATGCGGCCGTCGGCACCGACGACCACGATGCCTTCGAGCAGCGTGCCGATAAATTCGACCCGGCTGTGAAAGTGCAGCCGCAGCCGGTTGGCGTAGTCGTCGGAGAGCCAGTGGTTCTCGATCATGCGGGCCGACATGCGAACCAGACCCATCGTGTGGCGGTGGTACGAATGCTGGTCGCCGGTCACGTCGAGAACGCCGAGCATGTTGCCGCGCGGATCGAAGATGGGCGCTGCCGAACAGGTCAGAAAACTGTTCGCGTGCATGAAATGCTCGCCACCGTGGACGAGCGTCTCGCGCTCCTCGAACAGCGCCGTGCCGATCGCATTGGTCCCCTTCGAATGCTCGGCCCAGTTCGCGCCGGGCGCCAGTGCGACCTTGTCGGCGCGCGCCAGAAAATCATGGTCGCCGACCGAATAGAGGATGGTGCCGGTCGCATCCGTCAACACGATCATGCTTTCGGTATTCACGATCTGCTCGAACAGCATCTCCATCACCGGCGCGGCGTGGGTCGACAGGCGCTGGTTGCGCTCGCGCGCGATCGACAGATCGCTGCGCAGCATCGGCGAGTGGTCGGGGTGCTCGATGCGCGACAGGCCGAGCGCGGCGCAGCGCTGGTGCGACTGTTCGATCAATTCGTCGTGCACCGCGCGCGCGCCGACCCGCGCCGGCAGTTCATTGCCGCCGTAGGGCGCAATCGCCACATCGCGCCGCCTGGGGGCTGGGAGCATCGAGCGTCCTTGATTCGTTACGGAGCAATGGGCAATGGCGGCGAATCGGCTTCTGCTGCCGCGCTGCCGGGAGGCTGCGAGGCTACACATGCGTCGAGCGATCCTGAACCTATGGTGAACCCTGAGATGCGGCCTATGTTCTCGCATGCCCGGTGTCGGGGCGGGTGGGCGTTTTTTTGACGCCTCAGCGCGGCGGCGGCTCGGAGCCCGCGCCGCGCGCCAGCCCCATGCGTTCGACCGTGCGCCGTTCGGTCGCATAGGTCTCGCGCATCGCCCGGCCGTAGTCTTCGCTGCCGAGGTAGGCCAGATCCTGGTCGTACTTGGCGAGCTCGGCGACATGCTGCGGATCGAACATCGCGAGCTTGAAGGCGTCGTGCAGACGCTGTACGACCGCCGGCGGCAGGCCGCGCGGCCCGGCCAGGCCGTAAGGCGAGGCGGCGACGATGCCGAGGCCGAGTTCCTTGAGCGTCGGCACCTGCGGCCAGCGCCGGCTGCGGTGCTCGCCGAAAGTCACGAGCAGCCGCAGAGTTCCCGAGTCGACGAAGGGTGCGAAGCCGGTCGAGTTGACCCCGGCCATGACCTGGCCCGCCGCGACCGCGAGCATCTGTTCCGCCGTCCCCTTGTAGGGCACGTGGATGTAGCTCAGGCCGCGCTTGCCGAACAGTTCGTCCATCACGACGTGCGGTGTGGTGCCGGCGCCGTTGGTCGAGACGCTCAGCTTGCCCGGGTTGGCCGCGGCATAGGTGAAAAGATCGTCGAGGCTGCGCAATCCGCTGCCGGCCGGTACCACGACCCCGAAGGTGACCCCGCTCACCTGGATGATGGGCGTTGTATCGCGGATCGGATCCCACAGCACCTTTTGCGTATGCGGCGCACGGAAAACCGGTTGCGGCATCTGCGCGAGGGTGTAGCCGTCGGGCGCGGCCTGCAGCAGCACCGGCATCACGAGGGTTCCACCGGCGCCGGCACGGTTCTCTGTCAGCACCTTCTGCCCGAGGTGGCGACTCGCCAGTTCGGCCAGCATGCGCAGCGTCAGATCGGTCGCACCGCCGGCGGGCCACGGCACCCACAGCGAGATCGCGTGGCTCGGAAAGGCGTCGCGCTCGGCAGCGGCCGGCAGGGGAAGGCAGCCGGCCGCCATTGCGCCCAGCACCTCGCGGCGTTGCCACGAACGCATCAGCCGCCGCCCCCGCGTTTGGCCAGCCCGCCGAAGCCGCGCTGCGGGTCGTAGCCCCAGCAGGCGAGCAGGAAACACAGCGCCAGCGTTCCCAGCACGATATAGGGTGCAATGCCCGGGTCCTTGCCGTACAGCGCGAAGCGGATCCACTCGACCGCATGCGTGAAGGGGTTCAGCCGCGCCGCCCACCAGACCCAGGTGGCGCCCGACTCCTCGAGCTTCCACAGCGGATAGAGCGCGGTGGACAGGAAATACATCGGGAAGATGACGAAATTCATCGTGCCCGCGAAGTTCTCGAGCTGCTTGATATAGACCGACAGGAGCAAGCCGAGTGCCGCGAGCATGAGCGCTGCGGCCAGCATCGCGAAGAGCGCGTGGACGCCGCTCCAGCCGAGAAACGGCAGCCCGGTGCCCAGCAGCGCCGCGACGAACACGAACGCGAGCGCCTGGCCCATGCTCAGCAGCGCCGTTGCGAGCAGTTTGCTCAGCAGCAGCCACCAGCGCGGCAGCGGCGCGGTGAGCAGCAGCCGCATCAGTCCCATCTCGCGGTCGTACACCATCGCGAGCGATGACTGCATGCCGTTGAACAGCAGCACCATGCCGATCAGCCCCGGCGCGATATAGACGTCGTAGGGGATATAGGTGTCGTACGGCTCCACGATCGCGACGCCGAACACATTGCGAAAGCCGGCCGCGAAGACGGCGAGCCACAGCAGCGGGCGAACCAGCGCCGAGACGAGGCGGCCGGTCTGCTGGCCGAACTTGACCATTTCGCGCAGGACGATCGCGCGCAGCGCCTGCAGTGCGTGGCGCGGCCCGCCGACCGCGTGGCTCGCTTCCGCCGGCAGCGCGAGCGGTGGCGTTCGGACGTCGGTCACTGGAGCCCCTCTTCCGACGGGTACTTCGGCCGGTCCCCCAAGGGGATGCGGGCCGGCCTGGGAGTGGCCCGGCGCCCGGCCCGCGGACAGGTTGACCCAGGATGTCTCATGGCCGCACCTTGCACCGCGTCTCGGGCGCGTCGGCCCCGAGCGTATCGAGCGTGTTCTTCGGATGCATCACGCCGTCGACCGGCGCGGTGGCGATCACGCCGAGGCCGTCGCTGAGCAGCAGCGGCTGGCGCAGTTGCCGGTCCCAGGGACGAAACGACAGCCGCACGCCCTTGAAGCCGTCGAGCGTGAAATCGGCCCGCGTCAGCGCCGCCATGATCTGCGCCGGGCCTGGATTGGCCGGCGCCTCGAGCGCGGCCTGCAACACCGCCTTGGCGGCCATGTACGCCGCCCAGTCGGTATCGGTGAGCGGGCGCTGCGCGGCGCGAACGAAGCGCCGCGCGAGTTGCGGCGCGCCGAAGCGCTCGAAATTCGTCGCCCACGCCAGTGCGACGAGGCCGGCGTCGCCGACGACCGGCCGCGGCAGCGCGGTGCGGTAGGGCAGGCCGCGCGCGAACTCGCCGTCGCTGTCGACCACCCAGACCACGTCGTAGTCGAGATTGCCGGTCAGCAGCATCGGGTTCGCGAGGTCGCGCTCTCGCGGATCGGCCGAGAGCTTGAACGGCCGGACTGCGACCGGCTTCAGACCGTAGCGTTTGATGGCAGCCTGCGCCAGCGCGAGCCGGGCCGCATCGTCGGCTGTCGGTCCGTGCACCAGCAGCAACTTGCTCCAGCGCCGCGCGAGCAGCGTCTGCGCCAGCGCGTCGGCACGCATGCGTTCGCCCGGCAGCGTATGGAAGAGGTTGGGCAGGCAACCCTGCTGGCGCGGACCTTCATCGGCGCTGCCGGCATTGAGCAACGCGATGCGGGTGCCGGCGCCAAGGCCGGAGATCCAGCTCGCCGGGAGGTCGAGCACGACCGCCGCGGCGCCCGCCTTGACAAGTTGCGCGAGCTGTGACTTCGCATCGTCGGAATCGCGCGCTGAGCGCACATCGACCTTGACCTGCAGCTTCGCGGCATCGAGCTCGAACTGGCTTTCCTTCGCCGCCATCTCGACCGCCTGCGCGAGCGATCCGCCCGGGTGGCCGGGGTAGGCCAGCTCGACCCGCTTCGGATCGAGCCGCCCGTCGTCGGCGCGTTGCAGGAGGCCGAGCGTGAGCGCCGCCGCGCCCACGTGGGACGCGGTCGTCAGCAGCAGGATCGACAACCAGGCGGCGGGCCGCCGCCGCTCAGTCATCGACCAGCACCATATACGGCACCCGCCCGACCGGCACCGTCTTGAGCGCCTTCGCGGCGGCGGTATCGACGATCGTCATATCGTCGGACAGGCCGTTAACGACATAGAGCCGGCTGCCGTCGCGGTTCACCGTCACGCCCCAGGCGCGCTTGCCGACCAGCACCTGCTGGCGGATTTGCCGGCTCGCCACATCGACGAAGGCGACATGGTTGGCGCGACCCAGGCCCACGTACATCGTCTTGCCGTCGCGCGACAGTGCCAGGCCCACGGGGGTGATGTCGTCGGAACGCATGCCCTTGACCTCGAACGGCACGGTTGCGACCACGTTCAGATCCTTGGTCGAGATCACGCTCGCGCTGCTGCCCAGTTCGTTGCTGACCCACAGCTCGCTCGCATCGGCATTGAAGGCGAAGCGCCGCGGCCGCTTGCCGACCGCAATGTTCTTGACGACGGCATACGTCGCGGTATCGATCACGTGGACCATATTCGCCACCTCGGACGTGACGTACACGCGCTTGCCGTCGGGCGACACCTTCACGCCTTCGGGTTCCTTGCCGACCGGCACGCTCTTCACGAGCTTCTTCGCCGCGAGGTCGAACACGTTCAGCGCGCCTTCCTCTTCGGCCGACACATACGCGAATCTGCCGTCGGGCGAGAGGTCGAACGCTTCGGGGTCGTCGCCGAGCGGAATCTGCGCCGCGACCGCGCGCGACGCGAGGTCGATCACATCGGCACGGTTCGAATCGCCGCACGCCACCATCATCTGCAGCGCGCCGGGCAGGAGCTGAAGGTGACGCGGGCGCTTGCAGGTCTTGATCGTGCCGACGACGGTCATCGTCTTGATGTCGAACAGCGTGATGGCGTGGTCCTTCTCGCTCGAGACGTAGGCGAGACCGGTGTCCTTGGCGTATGCGGGCAGCGCGCCGAGGAGCAGGGCGAGCGTCATCAGGGCGAGGTGAGATTTCATGCGGGTTGCATTGCAGCAGGTGCGGTTCGGGTGGCGTGAATGAAAGCGGCTTCGAGGCTCGCGCCGCCGAGAGATTCGGTGACCTGCGCTGGCGTGCCGTCGGCGAGCAGGCGGCCCTGGTGCAGCACCAGCACACGGTCGGCGCCCTCGGCTTCGGCAACGAGGTGGGTCGCCCACAGCACGGCAGCGCCGCGCTCGCGGACTTCCTCGTGCACGGCGGCGAGCAGGTCCTTGCGCGATTTGGGGTCGAGGCCGACCGTCGCCTCGTCCATCAGCAAGAGCGTCGGCCGGTGCAACAGCGCTCGCACCAGCTCGACCTTGCGCCGCGTCCCGCCCGACAGCTCGCGCACGCTGCGCGCGAGCTCGCCCTGCAGTCCGAAGCGCTCGACCTCGAAGGTGATGCGCTGCGCCGCGAACGCGCGCGGCAGGCCTTGCAGATCGGCCTGGAATTGCAGATTGCGCGCGACGCTCAGGTCGAGGTCGAGCGCCTGCTGCTGGAACACCACGCCGATATGCGCGAGCGCGCGCCGCGCCTGCGTGCGCAGCGAATGGCCGGCCACTTCGACATCGCCTGCGTCGGCAGCGAACAGGCCGGTCAGGACCTGGAACAGGGTCGACTTGCCCGCTCCGTTCGGTCCGAGCAGCACGCAGAAGCCTCCGCGTTCCAGCGTGAACGACAGCGCCTGCAAGGCGGTGCGCTGGCCGTAGCGCTGGGTGAGTCCGCGAACCGTGAGCATCCGGCGAGGTTAACCCAGCACTTCGGCCCGGACCGACCCGGCAATTACCTGGTCATTCGGCGTGCGTCGGGGCGCCGCCTGCGCCGCGCCGAAGCGCCTCAGAGCGCGATGCCCAGACGCGCGGATTCGACCGTGACGCCGGCACGCACGCTGGCTTCGAAAACGATGGGCTGCGTCGCCAGCAGCGGCAGCAGTAGGCCCGGCACGTCGAGCTCGAAACGGCCGGCCGGCAGCGTCGGCGCCAACACCTGGCCGTCGAGGCGGACCGCGACCGGCCGCATCGCGCCATCGCCTGCCACCTCGCCGAGAAGTTGCAGGCGCAGGCCGAGTGGCAGGGCGTCGCGTTGCGGCTCGGTGCCCTTGGTCTCGGTCCAGCCAGGCCGATCGATGGCGGCATCGGCGAACTGCCACAGGCCCGCGCCTTCGAGCGGCGTCGCTTCGATCCAGACCGTTTGCGCCTGCAGGTCGAGCGCCGGCCAGCGGGCAACGAGGTGTGTCGCCTGCGCGGTCTCGAAAGTCTGCGTCGTCGCGGCCAGCACGCGCCCGCTGGGTCGACTGCCGTCATCGGCGAGCACCCGCATGCGCAGTTGCAAGGCGCTTGACAGCGGCAGCCAGTCGAAGGCCACGCCCGCGAGCGTGATCGGTGCGGCCAGTTCGACCGGCTGCAGCGCGGCGCGGTCGGCGTGCAGCAGCGCACCCAGGTTCTGTGCCGTTGTTCCGGTGCCGGCATCGGCCTGCGGCTCGGACACGACGCGCCCGGTGATGCGCAAGCCCTGTGCTGCCGCGCTGGCCGGCAGAGTCAGTTCGAGCGGCAACGACTGCACGCGGTCGCCGTCGAAGCCGAACCTGCGCGGCTCGGCCAGCAACTCGAAGATGGCGTGCAGCCCGAGTTCGAGCGCATCGAAGCGGACATTGCACGGCGCGTCGGATTCGATCTCCAGGCGCAACCGCTCGGGCAGGCCTTCCACCCCTTCGCCCATCGCGCGCAGATGTTCGAGCGCACCGGCCCATTCGACATCGATCGATGCTTCGGGCAGCAGTGCGAGCTCGTGTTCGCCGGGCAGCAGCGCTTGCCACAGCAGCGTGCTCGTGCCTGCGCGTTCCGCCAGCAGCGACAGGCGCGGGCTGCTTGGGCGCCCGGCGAGGCTCAGCGCGGCGACGGCGCTGCGCGCGCTGCCGAGCACGCTCGCTTCCGCCTTATCGAACGGGCTGCTCCCTGCGGCGGCCGCGATGGCGCGAGGTATCGCCACCCGCGCGCCGATCGCGCCGGCCGCCGCCAATGCCATGCGATCGCCCAGCCCCTGGATCGCATCGCCGACTTCGATGACGAGGGGCGAGCCGACCCAGGGTGGCACGAGATCGACGCCAGTGGTGCCTGTCTGCGTGGCCTCCTTGGCGACCGCCTTGCCATCGGCGCGATGTAGCGCGAGTGCATGGCGGGCGCGGTCCGATCGTCGCGGTACGGCAGCGACGCTGGCCGGCCATGCGAATTCGATCTTCAGCGTCGATGCATCGATGGCGTCGACCCGCGTGAACCAGCCGCGGTCGGACAGCGCGGCATCGAAGCGCGCCGGCATGAAGCGCAGCGCGAACTGCGCCGGGGCCAGCGCGAGGCTCGCCGCGCCGGCGATCGATGCCGGCACCGGCAGCCAGCAAGTGCTGCGAAACAGCTTTGCGCCGTCGGCCTGCACCGGACGCTGCAGCGCCAGCACGGCACCGGCCGACAGGCGCTGTGACGCGACCAGATCGCGCGTCGGGTAAAGCCCGAATGCGGGCGTGCTCATTCTTCCGGCGCGGGCTTGCGCGGCTTGCGCTTCCTGGCGGGCCCGGTCGATCGAACGATCGGGGTGAGCGGCCTCACGCCGATGCCGATAACGGGCGAGGTAGGCGCGATCACCACCCCAGGCGATACGACACCGGGAGATACGACACCCGGCGAGACAACGCCCGGTGTGATACCGATGACCCCCGGCGAGACCGGCGTGATGCCGATGACGCCCGG
>JBDSEG010000219.1:0-9156 GCA_039920165.1 Burkholderiaceae bacterium | reverse complement strand
CGAAGGAAGTCGCCCGCTTCACCGGCTACCGCAGCGTGCTGAGCGTGCCGATGATGCGTGAGGGGCAGACGATCGGCGCCATTTGCGTCATGCGCCCCGAAGTCGGCGATTTCGCCGAACACGAGATCGAACTCCTGAGTACTTTCGCCAGCCAGGCGGTGATCGCGATCGAGAACGTGCGGCTGTTCAACGAGACGAAGGAGGCGCTGGACCAGCAGACGGCAACTGCCGAGATCCTGCGCGTCATCAGCGGCTCCGTCACCGATGCGAAGCCGGTCTTCGACGCGATCGTCAGAAGCTGCCGCCGCCTGTTTGTCGGCAAGGCGGTGGCGATGGTCATGCCCAAGGGCGACATGATCGAGCCGGTGGCCTATGCGAGCGACCTCGACGATCACGCCGACGACATCCTCAAGCCCTGGCCGCTCGATCGCGGTAGCGGCGCAGGCACCTGCCTTCTCGAGTCGCGCCTGATCTCGGTGTCCGATACGAGCGAGGCCACCCGACAGTTTCCCCGCATGCCGCAATTGGCGCTCGCGCTCGGCTACCGGTCGTGCCTGTTCGTGCCGCTGCTGCGCGAGGGCAAGGCAATCGGCTGCCTGACGATCCTGCGCGCAACCACCGGCTCGTTCGCTGCACAGGAGATCGCCCTGGCGCAGACCTTCGCCGACCAGGCCGTGATCGCGATCGAGAACGTGCGGCTGTTCAACGAGACCCGGGAGGCGCTCGAGACCCAGACCGCGACGGCCGACATCCTGAAGGTGATCAGCCAGTCACCGACCGAAGTGCAGCCGGTATTCGACGCGATCGCCGAGCGCGCCAAGCAGCTGTGCGGGGCGATCGTCAGCGGCGTGTCGCGCTATGACGGGCAACTCGTGCACCTCGTCGCGTACAACGGCGTCTCGCCTGAGGTCGACGCCGCGGTCCGGGCGCGCTTTCCAATGCCCCCGAGCCGCGCGTCGATCACCGCGCGTGCCGTGCTGGAACGCGCCCCGGTACAGATCGAAGACGTCTTGGCCGACCCCGATTTCGCCGGGACGCTGAAGGACGCCGCGGCGGACGCCGGCTACCGCAGCAACCTGTCGGTGCCGATGTTCAAGGACGGCGCCGTCGTCGGCTCGATCACGGTGTGCCGCGCCGAGACCGGGCGGTTTCCGGACCGCCAGATTCAACTGCTGCAGACCTTCGCCGACCAGGCCGTGATCGCGATCGAGAACGTGCGCCTGTTCAACGAGACAAAGGAGGCGCTGGAACAGCAGAAGGCTTCAGCCGAAATCCTGAGCGTGATCAGCAGTTCGGTGGCTGACACGGCGCCGGTATTCGACAAGATACTGGACAGCTGCAAGCACCTGTTCGGCAGCGACGAGACCGCCGTGCTGTTGGTCGACGAACAAGACCGAGTCAGCCTCGGCGCCTATGTCGGCAAGCTGCGTGATGCGGTATCGGCGACGTTTCCCGCGCCGCTGGCAAAGTCGCCCGCCGGCCGTGCGATCCGGGAACGGCGTGTCGTGCACTTCGCCGATATCGCCAACGATCCAACTGTCACGCGCGCGGTGCGCCAGGTGGCCGAGCTGGCCGGCTACGAATCGATGGCTTACGCACCGATGCTGTGGAATGAACGTGGCATCGGCGCCATCGGTGTGTCGCGAACCCGCGGCGTGTTCACTCACAAGGAACTGGCACTGCTTCAGACCTTCGCCGACCAGGCCGTGATCGCGATCCAGAACGCGCGGCTGTTCACCGAGACGAACGAAGCGCTCGAGCGGCAAACGGCAAGCGCCGAGGTGCTACAGGTGATCAGCGGCTCGATGGACAACGCGCAGCCGGTATTCGATGCCATCGTCCGAAGCTGTCAACGACTGTTTGGCGGAAAGACCGTCAACCTGCTGCTGGCGACCCCACCGACGCTCGAACGCGCAGCCATCGCGAGCGACGGACTTTTGGCACCGGCGTCCGTTGACCGGTGGCCGCTGGACCTCGACAGTGTGAGCGGCGATTGCGTACTTACGTCGCGCCTGATCGTCGTACGCGACCGCGAGGAGGTGTTTGCGCGCTACCCGCGTACGCGCGCGCTGGCGCAGGCCATCGGCTGGGTGTCGGGATTGTTTGTGCCGCTGATCCGCGACGGCAAGGCGATCGGCTGTCTCGGTATCTTGCGCGGTCAGGCGGGCAACTTTGACGCCAAGGAGATTGCCCTCGCCCAAACCTTCGCCGATCAAGCCGTAATCGCGATCCAGAACGCCCGGCTGTTCAAGCAAGCGCAAGAGGCGCGGGCAGCGGCCGAATCAGCCAACGAGGCCAAGAGCGCGTTCCTGGCGACCATGAGCCACGAGATCCGCACGCCGATGAACGCGGTGATCGGCATGAGCGGCCTCCTGCTCGATACCCAGCTCGACGACGAGCAGCGCGACTATGCGAATACGATTCGCGACAGCGGAGATGCGCTGCTCGCGATCATCAACGACATCCTTGATTTCTCGAAGATCGAGGCCGGCCGGATGGGCCTCGAAGCCCAGGTCTTCAACTTGCGCGAATGCATCGAATCGGCACTCGACCTGGTGGCCGGGCGGGCGGCCGAAAAGCTGCTCGATATCGCCTGCCTGATCGCCGACGACGTGCCGCTCGCGGTCAGCGCCGACCCGACCCGACTGCGCCAGGTGCTCGTCAACCTGCTTGCCAACGCGGTCAAGTTCACCGAGGCCGGCGAGGTCGTCTTGCGGTTGCACAGCCGCGCGCGCGAGGACGGCCACTTCGAACTCGTCTTCGAAGTCACCGATACCGGCATCGGTCTCACGGCCGAAGGCATGGGACGACTGTTTCAGTCGTTCAGCCAGGCCGATTCGAGCACCACCCGCAAATACGGCGGTACAGGCCTGGGCCTGGCGATCAGCCGGCGCCTGGCCGAGCTGATGGGTGGGCGGATGTGGGCCGAAAGCGCCGGCCCCGGTCGAGGCTCGACCTTCAGTTTCAGCATCGTCGCCGCCGCCGCCGAACTGCCGGCCGAGCAGCGTCGCGATTACCGCGGCGCCCAGCCCGAAGTGCAGGGCGCGCAGCTGCTGATCGTCGACGACAACGCGACCAACCGGCGCGTGCTCGCGCTGCAGACCGCCGGCTGGGGCATGCGCCCGCGCGAAACCGCGACGCCGGAGGAAGCGCTGCGCTGGGTCGAGGCGGGCGAGCCCTTCGACCTGGCGATCCTCGACATGCACATGCCCGGCATGGATGGCCTCGCGCTCGCGAGGCGCCTGCATGCGGTGCGCCCGGGGCTGTCGCTCGTCCTCTTCAGCTCGCTCGGGCGGCGCGAGAGCGGCGATACACAAGGCCTGTTCAGCGCCCAACTGACCAAGCCGGTGCGCCAGTCGCAGCTTTTCGACACGCTGGTCGGCGTGCTGGCGCGCAGCCGCCATTCAGCGGCGCCAGACGTGGCAGCGGCGTCGGCCACGCCACCGCCCGAACGGCCGCGCCTCGATCCGGCGATGGCCGCAGCGCACCCGCTGCGCATCCTGCTCGCCGAGGACAACGCGGTCAACCAGAAGCTCGCGCTGCGCCTGTTGCAGCAGATGGGCTACGCGGCGGACGTAGCGGCGAACGGGCTGGAGGCAATTGCGGCGCTCGATCGGCGCACCTACGACCTGGTGCTGATGGATGTGCAGATGCCCGAGATGGACGGACTCGAAGCGAGCCGGCGCATCGTCGCGCGTTGGCCGGACGGGAAACGCCCGCGCATCGTCGCGATGACGGCGAATGCGATGCAGGGCGATCGCGAGGCCTGCCTCGCTGCCGGCATGGACGACTACCTCACCAAGCCGATCCGTATCGAAGCGTTGGTCAAGGCCCTGCTCGACACCGCGCCGCGCGCCGGAGCCTGAGGCATGCGCGCTTCACAGGGCGGACCACGGCATCACGTCCACGCCTTCGCGCGTGAAGCGCGCCTCGCCGCCGTAAACCAATGCCGGGTGAATGGCCGAAAATCTGCCACGCTCGGCGGCGTATTTACGCCATTTGTTGAGCGCGCCGAACGCATCGGACGCGACGGTCGGGCCGGACTTGATCTCGACGCCTGCAAGTTCGTTGCCCCGCTCGAGGACCACGTCGACCTCGGTGCCGACGTTGTCGCGCCAGAAGTACAGCGACTGGCGCAAGCCGAGGTTGCAACGCGTCTTCAGCATCTCGTTGACCACCATCGTCTCGAAGAGCGCGCCGCGCAGCGGATGCGCCTGGACCTGCGTTTCGTCCTGGATGCCGATCAGCGCCGCCGCAAGACCCACGTCAGTCATATAGACCTTGGGCATCTTCACCAGCCGCTTGCCGAAGTTGGCGACGTGCGGGCGCACGAAATGGATGAGATAACAGGTCTCGAGAATCGAAAGCCAGTGCTTCACCGTCTTGTCCGAAACGCCCGCATCGTTGCCCAACGACTGCATGTTCAGCAGCTGACCGGTGCGCGCGGCCGTCAGCTTCAGAAAGCGCTGGAAAGCGCCCAGGTCCTGGATGGCGGCCAGCTGCCGGGCATCGCGCTCGGCATACGTCACCAGGTAGCCTTGCAGCCATTCGTGGGGCGAGACATCACGCGAATAGAGGGCGGGGAAAAAGCCCTTGACGAGGTGGCCTGCGTAGTCGGCGTCGAGCCGGCCCGCGGCGCGCAACTCGCCGATCGACAGGGGCAGCAATTCCACCAGCGCCGTGCGGCCGGCCAGGCTTTGCGTGATGCGCGACAGCAGCGCCAGGTTCTGCGATCCGGTCAGCACGAACATCCCCATGCTGCCGCTGGCGTCGACCACGCCCTGCATCTCGGAGAACAGCTCGGGCGCGTGCTGGGCTTCGTCGATCACGGCGCCACGCGGATACTGGCGCAGGAACTCGGCCGGCCGCTGCCGGGCGAACTCGCGCGCGGCCGGCGCCTCCAGCGACACATAAGGCCTCTGCGGCAGCAGCGACCGCACCAGCGTGGTCTTGCCCGACTGGCGCGGTCCGGTGACGGTGACGACCGGAAAGCCGCGCAGCAGGCGCAGGATGCGGGGCGCGGCGAGACGCGGGATCATGTTTACAGTTTCGGAGTGCGAATCCGGGATTGTAAATTTGAATCCGCCGTGGCGGGGCACGAAGTTCGAGCGAAGGCGCACTGAATGAACGACATCGACCTCACTGTTTTCCGCGAGCTGCAGGCCGATGCAGGCGCCGAATTCGTGGCCGAGCTGATCGACACCTTCTTCGAGGAAGCGCCGGCGCTGCTCGCCGAGTTGCGCGCGGCGCACACGCAGGCCGACGCGAACCGCTTCCGCCGCGCCGCGCACTCGATCAAGTCGAACAGCCTCACCTTCGGCGCGGCCACGCTCGCCGAACAGGCGCGCGCGCTCGAACTCGGCAGCGTGCCGGCCGATCGCGTACCGCAGGCCCTGGACGCGCTGGACGCCACGTACGCGCAGGCCGCGCAAGCGCTGACGGATTTGCGCGGTGGCTGACGCGATGGGCCAGACCGGTGCCCGGCTGTTGGTGGCCGACGACAACAAGGTCAACCGGCTCCTGCTCGGGCGCAGCCTCACGCTGCAAGGCCATTCGGTCGCCCTGGCCGAGAACGGCCGCATCGCACTGCACATGCTGCGCGACGAGCCGTTCGAGCTGCTGCTGCTCGATATCGAGATGCCCGAGATGGACGGCTTCGCAGTGCTCGAGCAACTCAAGGCCGACTACGCGCTGCGCGACCTGCCGGTCATCGTGACCTCGTCGCTCGAAGGCATGGCCAATATCGTTCGCTGCATCGAACTCGGTGCCGAGGATTACCTTTCCAAGCCGGTCAACCCGGTGCTGCTGCGCGCGCGCATCGGTGCGAGTCTCGAGAAGAAACGGCTGCGCGATCAGCAGCGCGAGATGGTGCGGCGCTTCGCGACCTCGGAGGTGGCGCAGGACCTGGCGCAGTCAGGCTTCGCGCTCGGCGGCAAGCGCATTCACGGCAGCGTTCTCTTCTGCGATATCCGCGGCTTCACGGCGCTGGTCGAGTCGCAGCCGCCCGAAGAGACGATCGAGCTGCTCAACACCTGGTATGCACTGATGTTCGAGGCCATCGGCGCACACCACGGCGTCGTCAACCAGATGATCGGCGACGGCCTGATGGCGGTCTTCGGCGCACCGCTGCCGCTGGCCGATCCGAGCGCGTCGGCGCTGCGCGCGGCGCTCGACATGACGCTGTCGATCGAGCGCTTCAACCTCGACCGTGCAGCCGCCGGCAAGTCCGGCATCGCGATCGGCATCGGCATCGCCTCGGGCGAAATGGTGGCCGGCTACACCGGCACCAGCCAGCGCGCCACCTACACCTGCATCGGCGATACCGTCAATCTCGCGGCGCGCCTGGAGCAGCACACCAAGACCGCCCGCCGCGTGATCCTCATCGACGCCGCGAGCCGCGCCGGCGCGCATGCCGACTGCCGCGTCGAGTCGCTCGGGCCGGTGGCGTTCCACGGGAAGGCTGCGCCAGTCGCGGTGTACTGGGTCGAGCAGCGCGCGGTTGCGGTTGGAGACTGAGTCGGGCGCGCCGGCCCTGTACCCTTCGCGGCTTCGACGCCCTCCAGGTCCGCTTGCATGTTCGGAAGATCCCGCCCCGTCATCTTCAATCCGTATGGCCGGCGTCGCTCGCGCTTTCGCGTGCCGCGCTGGCTCGTGCTGCTGCTCGTGGGCGCCGCGCTCGGCGTGGCCGGCGTGATCACGTTGCAGGAGCGCTACCTGCCGCCTCGCCTGTCGGCCGCGCAGTCGGCTCAGTTGCGCGGCGAGATCGACGACGTTCGGCGCGACAGCATCGCACTGCACGCCGAGCTGGCGCAGGCGACGGCGCGCATGAATGCGGCGCTGGCCGAGCGCGAACAAATGGGCGCCGAACTCGCGGCCGGCGCGAGCGCAGCGCAAAGCGCGCGCCAGGTCGCCGCCTCGCTCATCGCGGCGCTGCCGCCCGACCCGCGCGGCGGCGCGATCGAGATTCGCGCCGCGCGCTTCGAACCGCGCGGGGGCGAACTTGCCTACGACCTGGTGCTGACGCGTGGCCGCGCCGGCAATGCGCCGCCGATCAAGCCGATGGGTGCCGTACTGCAGATCGTCGTCAGCGGCGCGACCGCGCGCGGTACCGAGACCAGCACGGCCGTCAGCAGCAGCGAGCTGACCGTGGGCGAAATCCAGAGCGTGCGCGGCAGCGTCGAGCTGCCGGCCGGCTTCAAGCCGCGCGCAGCGACCATCACGCTGCTCGACAAGCCGGGCGGCAAGCGCCTGGGCATGCGGGTGATCCGGGTCGAAGGCTGAGGCGCTCACGCCGCGGCCGCGGCAGCGGCGTGCGATGATTTCCGCACATCGTCACGAGGAGCCGCCATGCCTTCATTCCCGCGCCGTCGCGTCCTGCAATGCCTGATCGCAACAAGCCTCGCGCTAGCCGGCGGCGCCTTCGCCCAGCCGGCCAAGGTGGTCAAGGTCCTGGTCGGCTTTCCGGCCGGCGGTGGTACCGATGCGATCGCGCGGCTGCTGGCCGAACGTCTGAAGGACGAGCTCGGCGCCACCGTGGTGGTCGAGAACAAGCCGGGCGCCGGCGGACAACTCGCCGCGCAGGCGCTGAAGGCGTCGCCGGCCGACGGCAGTACCTTCTTCATCAGTCACGACCACACGATCTCGATCCTGCCGCTGGTGATGAAGAACCCGGGCTTCGATTCGGCGCGCGATTTCGTCCCGGTGGCCGGCTTTGCGACCTTCGTGAATGCCTTCGCGGTCTCGCCCGGAACACCCGCGAAGACGCTGCCCGAATATGTCGCCTGGATCCAAGGTAACGGCCAGGGCAAGGGCGTGGTCGGCGTGCCGGCGCCCGCATCGACGCCGGAGTTCCTGGTCAAGCTGCTGGGCGAGCGCTTCAAGCTCGACCTGGTTCCCGCGCCCTACCGCGGCAGCGCGCCGATGCTGGCCGACATGCTGGGCAACCAGATCGCGAGCGGCATCGGCTCGGTACCTGATTTCATCGAGACCCACAAGAGTGGGCGAATCCGCGTCATCGCCGTTGCCGGCTCCGCGCGCCAGGCCATCCTGCCCGACGTGCCGACGCTGGCCGAGCTCGGCATCGCCGGCTTTGACGAGCCGCCCTATTACGCCTTCTTCGCGCCGGCCGGGACGCCCAAGCCGGCGCTCGATGCATTCGCGCGCGCCCTGTCCAACGTGGTCAAGGTGCCCGAGGTGCGCGAGCGCCTGACCGCCCTGGGCCTGGCGGTCGAATTCATGCCGGCCGAGCAGCTCGCGAGCCGCGAGCGCGCCTACGCGAAGAGTTGGGCGGAGATCATCCGCAGGACCGGCTTCGCGCCGCAGTGAGGCGCGTCCCCTCCGGCGCAGCGTGGGCGCTCGCCGCCGCGCTCGTGGGGTCGATCGCGAGCCGCGCGCAGGCGCAGGACGAGGTGCCCTTCGTCACCACGCCCGACCGCGTCACGCTCGCGATGCTCGATCTAGCCGGAGTCGGTCCGACCGACCACGTGATCGACTTCGGCTCGGGCGACGGGCGCATCGTCATCACCGCGGCGCGGCGCTTCGGCGCGAGCGGCCTCGGGGTCGAGATCGTCCCCGACCTCGTGCTGCGCAGCCGCGCGAACGCACGCGTGGCGGGCGTGCAGGAGCGCGTCGAGTTCCGCGAGCAGGACCTCTTCGGGACCGACCTCGGCCGCGCCAGCGTCGTCACCATGTACCTGCTGCCCGAGGTCAATCTGCAGCTTCGCCCGCGCCTGCTCGCGCTTGCGCCAGGGACGCGCATCGTCTCGCACGACTGGGACATGGGCGACTGGCGGCCCGACCGCAGCGTGACGATCGATGTGCCCGAGAAGTCGATCGGGCGCGAGAAGTCGTCGCGCGTTCATCTGTGGCAGGTGCCGGCGCAGGTGCACGGGCTGTGGTGCACGGCCGGCGCGAGCTTGCACATCGACCAGCGCTTTCAGCAGTTCTCGGCCACCCTGCACGTGGGATCGACCGCGGCGACGCCCTCTTCGCCGCCCGTCGTTTTCGACGGCCGGATCGCGGCAACGCTTCTGCAATCGACGCCGCCGTCGACGCTGCGGATGGAACTGGTCGGGGGTAGCCTCCTGGTGCGCGAGGCCGGCGGCACCGCGCGGGAC
Source organism: Burkholderiaceae bacterium (assembly GCA_039920165.1). Taxonomy (GTDB): domain Bacteria; phylum Pseudomonadota; class Gammaproteobacteria; order Burkholderiales; family Burkholderiaceae_C; genus JBDSEG01. The sequence goes on along the minus strand of JBDSEG010000219.1, from coordinate 40 downwards.
TGGGGTGGCCGGCGCTTCGACCGCGCAGCCGGCGCGCGCT
>JBDSEG010000218.1:0-6500 GCA_039920165.1 Burkholderiaceae bacterium | reverse complement strand
TCGGTCTCGGTTATGTCGGCCTGCCCCTGGCCGTCGAATTCGGCAAGAAATTTCGCACCCTCGGCTTCGACCTTTCAGTCGAGAAGGTCGCCGCCTACGGCCGCCATGTCGACCCGACCGGCGAGGTGAGCGGCGACGACCTGCGCGCCGCGACGCAACTCACCTGCAGCACCGACCCGGCGGTGATCGGCGAAGCCGACTTCATCGTCGTCGCCGTGCCCACACCGGTGGGCGATGCGCACCAGCCCGATTTCACGCCGCTCGTCAAATCGTCCGAGAGCGTGGGCAAACACCTCAAGCGCGGCGCGATCGTGGTCTTCGAATCGACGGTCTATCCGGGTGCGACCGAGGAGGTCTGCATCCCGGTGATCGAGAAGCATTCGGGCCTCAAGTGGAAGACCGACTTTTTCGTCGGCTACAGCCCCGAGCGCATCAACCCGGGCGACAAGGAGCGCACCGTCACCAAGATCACCAAGGTGGTCTCGGGCGATACGCCGGCGACGCTGGCGGAGGTGGCGCGGGTCTACGGTTCGATCATCACGGCCGGCGTTTACGAGGCGAGCAGCATCAAGGTGGCCGAGGCCGCCAAGGTGATCGAGAACACCCAGCGCGACCTGAATATCGCGCTGATGAACGAGCTGTCGGTCATCTTCCATCGCATCGGCATCGATACGCTGGACGTGCTGAAGGCGGCCGGAACGAAGTGGAATTTCCTGCCATTTCGACCCGGCCTGGTCGGCGGCCACTGCATCGGCGTCGATCCCTACTACCTCACTCACAAGGCCGAGATGCTCGGCTATACGCCGCAGGTCATCCTGGCCGGCCGGCGCATCAACGACGGCATGGGCAAATATGTGGCAGAGCAGACGGTCAAGCAGATGATTGCGAGCGACCACCAGGTCAAGGGCGCGACCGTCATCGTGCTCGGCATGACCTTCAAGGAGAACTGCCCCGACCTGCGCAATAGCAAGGTGATCGACGTGGTGCGCGAGCTGCAGAGCTTCGGCGCCAATGTGCTGATTCACGACCCGATCGCCGACGCCGCCGAGTGCGAGCACGAATACGGCGTGACACTCACGCCGTGGGGCGATCTTCCGCGCGCCGCGGCCATCGTCGCCGCCGTATCGCACCACGAATATCTGGCGATGGGCGTGCCGGCCCTGACCGAGCGGCTGCTGCCGCGCGGCGTCTTCACCGATGTAAAGAGCAGCTACCCGGTGGGTGAGCTCGAGGCCGCCGGCGCTTCGGTCTGGCGCCTTTAAGCTAGACCCTCAGGCGCCGAAGCCGGCTGGATTGAGCGACTGCCAGCGCCAGCTGTCGGCGCACATGGCCGCCACATCGCGATCGGCCTTCCAGCGCAGCAGCGCCTGCGCGAGCGACGCATCGGCATAACAGGCTGCGACATCGCCGGCGCGCCGGGCGACGATCTCATACGGCACTTCGCGTCCGCTGGCGACCTCGAACGCGCGCAGCAGTTCGAGCACACTCAGACCGCGCCCCGTGCCGAGGTTGACAGTGAGCGATCCCTTGCCGTCCAGCAGATGGCGCAGTGCCGCCACGTGACCTTCGGCCAGGTCGATCACGTGGATGTAGTCGCGAACGCCAGTGCCGTCGGGCGTCGGGTAGTCGGCGCCGAAGATCTGCAGCCGCTCGCGCTTGCCCACGGCGACCTGCGCGATATAGGGCATCAGGTTGTTCGGCGTGCCGCTCGGGTCTTCGCCGATCAGGCCGCTCGGGTGCGCGCCCACTGGGTTGAAATAACGCAGCACGGCGATCTGCCACGAAGGGTCGCTGCGCATCAGGTCGCGAAGCAGGTGCTCGCCGACAAGCTTGGTCGCGCCGTACGGATTGGTGCTGGCCAGCGGCGCGTCCTCGGTAATCGGGAGCTGGCTCGGATCGCCGTAGACCGTCGCACTGGAACTGAACACCAGCGCCCGACAGGCGTGGCGCTGTATCGCGGCGCAAAGCTGGATCAGCCCGCCGACGTTGTTGGCGTAATAGTCGAGCGGACGGGCGACACTTTCCGCAACCGCTTTGTGGGCGGCGAAATGAATCACTGCGTCGACGCGGCCGGCAGAGAAGACGGCGTCGAGCGCCGCTGCATCGCAGACGTCGGCGCGTTCGAAGCGCGGGGTGCGGCCGGCCAGGGTGCGCAGCCGGTTCAGCACTTCGGGCGAGCTGTTGGAGAAATTGTCGACCCCGATCACATCGAAGCCGGCCTCCCACAGCGCAAGCCAGGTGTGCGAGGCGATATAGCCGGTGGCGCCGGTGAGCAAGACGGTGGGGGTCAAGGGCAATCTCGCTGGGCATTCGCTGCGGGGCCGGCGATTCTCGCCGAAGCTGCCGCGTGTGCGCGCCGCGCATCTCACGGCGACCTGCGCAGGGCGCAGCGTCTGCGACCTGCGTCCCTACAATTCGCCGATGCTTTCAAACCTTCATACGCTTGCCGGCGGCGCCTTGATGGAGCGGGCCACGCTGCTCGTCAACCATGTGCTCGCGAGCGAGCCGATTGCGATGCAGCGCCTGCTTCCGCATGCCGGTCGCAGCATCGCGGTCCACTTCACCGGCTGGCCCGCGTTGCTGCCGGCGCTGCCGCCGACACGTTTCGTCGTCACGCCAGCCGGACTCGTCGAGTGGAGCCGCGACAGCACCGATGCGGTGTCGGACCTGAACGTGCACGTCGACGCCTCGAACCCAGCGCTGATCGCGCTGCGCTCGATCGGCGGAGAGCGCCCGCGCATCGATATCCAGGGCGATGCGGCACTGGCCGGTGACGTGGACTGGCTGTTCCAGAATCTGCGCTGGGATATCGAGGACGATTTGGCGAAGCGGGTCGGCGCCGGCCCTGCCCGCCTGGCAGCGCAACGGGCGTCGGCCGTCGGCGACGCGATGCGCGGCGCCGCGCGCGGCCTGTCCGGCCTGGCCGCGCGCGCGCGCGGCGACGCGAGCGGACCACCACCGCGATGAGGCATCTCGCGCGCCTGCTGTTCATCTGCATCACGGTTCTTCGCTACGGGCTCGACGAGCTCGCGCTGTCGAGCTTTCGCCAACCGTGGGTGCGCATGCTGGTGCGCGTGATGACGATCGGCCGGACGCTGGAGGCGCCACGCGGCGAGCGGCTGCGCCAAGGGCTCGAACGTCTGGGGCCGATCTTCGTGAAGTTTGGCCAAGTGCTGTCGACCCGCCGCGACCTGATGCCGGCCGACCTGGCTGACGAACTGGCGAAGCTGCAGGATGCGGTCCCGCCATTTCCCGCCGAGCAGGCGCGCGCGCTGGTCGAGAAGGCATTCGGCAAGCCGATCGATGAGATCTTCGCGAGTTTCGAATCGGTTCCGGTCGCGAGCGCGTCGATCGCGCAGGTCCATTTCGCGGTGCTCAAGGACGGTCGCGAGGTGGCGGTGAAGGTGCTCAGGCCGGGCATGCTCGAGGCGATCGAGAGCGATCTGTCGCTGATGCGAACACTGGCGCGCTGGGTTGATCGGCTCTCCGCCGACGGCAAGCGACTGAAGCCTCGCGAAGTGGTCGCCGAGTTCGACAACTATCTGCACGACGAGCTCGATCTGGTGCGCGAGGCCGCCAATGCCGCGCAGCTGCGCCGCAACATGCAGGGGCTCGACCTGGTCCTCGTTCCCGAGATGGTGTGGGACCTGTGCACGCAAAGCGTGATCGTGATGGAGCGCATGTACGGGGTGCCGATCAGCCAGGTGCAGCGGCTGCGCGATGCCGGCGTCGATATCGCCAAGCTCGCGCGTGACGGTGTGACGATCTTCTTCACGCAAGTCTTTCGCGACGGTTTCTTTCATGCCGACATGCACCCCGGCAATATCCAGGTGAGCCTGGATCCGAAGACCTTCGGGCGTTATGTGTCGCTCGATTTCGGCATCGTCGGCACGCTGACCGAATTCGACAAGGAATACCTGGCGCAGAATTTCATCGCCTTCTTCCGGCGCGACTACAAGCGTGTTGCCGAACTGCATGTGGAAAGCGGCTGGGTGCCCGCCGCCACCCGCGTCGACGAGCTCGAAGGGGCGATCCGGGCGGTGTGCGAGCCGCACTTCGACCGCCCACTCAAGGACATTTCGCTGGGCCAAGTGCTGCTGCGCCTGTTCCAGACCTCGCGCCGCTTCAACGTCGAGATCCAACCCCAGCTCGTGCTGCTGCAAAAGACCCTGCTCAATGTCGAGGGGCTGGGTCGCCAGCTCGACCCCGAGCTCGACCTGTGGAATACGGCCAAGCCCTTTCTCGAACGCTGGATGAACCAGCAGGTCGGCTGGCGCGGGCTGGTCGAGCGGCTCAAGAAGGAAGCGCCGCGCTATGTGCAACTGCTGCCGGAGCTGCCGCGCCTGCTGCACCAGGCGCTGCTGCCACGCGCCGCGCATGAGCAGCGCCTGATCGAGCTGCTGCGCGATCAGCGCCGCAGCCAGCGCCGCCTGCGCGGCGCGCTGGTGGCGGCACTCGGCTTCGCGGCCGGCATCGTGACGATGGAACTCGTGAGCCGCGGGCTGCTCTGGTAAATCCGCGCTGTGGATAATTCGCGGCAGTTGCCACTGCCCGCGAAGCGTTGCCGCCATGCTGCTGACCCTGGTCGTCGTCTACCTGCTGATCACCATCGGCATCGGCCTGTGGGCAGCGCGCCGCGTCAAGAATACGGCCGATTTCGCGGTCGCCGGCCGGAATCTGCCGCTGGTGATGATCGTCACCACGACCTTCGCAACCTGGTTCGGCGCCGAGACCGTGCTCGGCATCCCCGCCAAGTTCATCGCCGGCGGCTTGAACAGCGTGGTCGAGGATCCGTTCGGCGCCGGCACCTGCCTGATTCTGGTCGGCATCTTCTTCGCTGCCCGGCTGTACCGGATGTCGTTGCTGACCATTAGCGACTATTTCAGCGAGCGCTACGGTCGGGTGGTCGAAGTCGCGTGTTCGGTGATGATCATCCTGAGCTATCTGGGCTGGGTGTCGGCGCAGATTACCGCGCTCGGCCTGGTCTTCAACGTGCTGTCGGCTGGCGCGATCAGCGTGCCGGTCGGGATGGTGATCGGGACGGTATCGATCCTCGCGTACACGCTTTTCGGCGGCATGTGGTCGGTGGCGGTGACCGACTTCATCCAGATGATCATTCTCGTCACGGGCCTGCTCATCCTGGCGGTCTTCGCGGGGCAGATGGCGGGAGGCGCCGACAAGGTGGTGGCGCTGGTCGCAAGCCGCGACCTGTTCAACTTCCTGCCCGAGCCCAAGTTCCACGACATCGTCTTCTTCATCGCGGCGGCCTTGACGATGATGCTCGGCTCGATTCCACAGCAAGACGTCTTCCAGCGCGTCATGTCGGCCAATTCGGAGCAAGCAGCGACCCGGGGCCCGGTGATCGGCGGGGCCTGCTACATCCTCTTCGCCTTCGTGCCGATGTTCTTGGTAGCGAGCGCCTTGATCATCATGCCCGAGCAGGCCGCGGCGCTGCTTAAGGACGATCCGCAGAAGGTGCTGCCCACGCTGGTCCTCGAGAAGATGCCGTTTGCGATGCAGGTGCTCTTCTTCGGCGCGTTGCTGTCGGCGATCAAATCGACCGCGTCGGCGACCCTGCTGGCGCCGTCGATCACCTTCGTCGAGAACATCTGGCGCCAGTTCAGGCCGCGCCTGTCGGACCGTCGCGAGCTGCTGACGATGCGGATCACGACGCTCGTCTTCAGCGCGCTGGTGTGCTGGTACGCGATCGCCTCGCAGGGGACGCCGATTTACGAGATGGTCTCCGGCGCCTACCAGGTCACCCTCGTCGGCGCGTTCGTGCCCCTGGCGGCTGGTCTTTACTGGCGCAGCGCCACGACGCAGGGTGCGATGCTGTCGATCGTCCTCGGCCTGGCGACCTGGCTCGGACTCCTGATGACATCGGCGGGAGAAATGTTTCCGCCACAACTCGGCGGCCTGCTCGCCGCAATGACCGGTATGGTGCTGGGCTCGCTCGCACCGCAACTCGTCAGCAACCGCCGAACGGCACATCACGCCCTCGCCGGGCTGCGCTCGCCTTCGTCGACGCAGGTTCCAAGGCGGTCCGGCAGCCCCGTATAATTCGCGGTTTTGCTTTGCGAATCAAGGCCTTGGCATGCCAATTTATGCTTACCGCTGCGCTGTGTGCGGGCACGCGAAGGATGTGCTGCGGAAGATCTCCGACCCGGTCCTCTCGGTTTGTCCGGCGTGCGGCGCTGCGGCGTTCCAGAAGCAGGTCACCGCGGCGGGCTTCCAGCTCAAGGGGTCGGGCTGGTATGTGACCGATTTTCGCGGTGATGGCAAGGGCGGCAAGGAAGCGAAGGAATCAAAGGACGGCAAGGGCGATCGGCCTTCTTCGACTGCCGAGGTGCCAGCCGGTGGCAAGGAACCGAGCGCGCCGGCTGCGTCCGCACCGGCGGCATCCGGATCGGCCGAGTCCGCCGCGTCGGCGTCGACAGTCAAGCCGTCTGCATCCGCGACCCCGGGGGGCACTTCGGGTGCCGGGTCGGGCGGCGCTTCGG
>JBDSEG010000217.1:0-4683 GCA_039920165.1 Burkholderiaceae bacterium | reverse complement strand
ACGGTCAAGCTCGCGCGCGCCTTGCAGATCCCGGTCATCGCCTCGGGCGGGCTGTCGAGCCTGGCCGATATCGAACGCCTGTGCGCCGTCGAGGACCAGGGAATCATCGGTGTGATCTGCGGTCGTGCCATCTATACCGGCGACCTCGATTTCAGCGCCGGCCAGCAGCGCGCCGACGAACTGGCGAGATAGGGCAGGCGCCGCTCCCATGCTCGCCAAACGCATCATTCCGTGCCTCGACGTGACCGGCGGGCGCGTCGTCAAGGGCGTCAAGTTCATCGAACTCCGCGATGCAGGCGACCCGGTCGAGATCGCCGCGCGCTACAACGACCAGGGCGCCGACGAGTTGACCTTTCTCGATATCACCGCGACCAGCGACGGCCGCGATCTGATCCTGCACATCATCGAGGCGGTGGCCTCGCAGGTCTTCATTCCACTCACCGTCGGCGGAGGCGTCCGCACGGTTGAAGATGTGCGGCGCCTGCTCAACGCCGGCGCCGACAAGGTCAGCTTCAACTCGGCGGCTATCGCCGATCCGCAGGTGATCCGCGATGCCTCGGCCAGATACGGTGCGCAATGCATCGTCGTCGCCATAGATGCCAAACACCGTGCCGGATCGAACCCCGGATGGGATGTCTACAGCCACGGCGGGCGCCGCAATACCGGGCTTGATGCGGTTCGATGGGCGCAGGACATGGCCGCACACGGCGCCGGCGAGATTCTGCTCACGAGCATGGACCGCGACGGTACACGCAGCGGCTTCGACCTCGCGCTTACCCGCGCGGTGAGCGATGCGGTAGAAGTGCCGGTAATCGCCTCGGGCGGCGTCGGCTCGCTCGAGCATCTGTCGGAAGGCATCCGCATCGGCGGCGCCGATGCAGTGCTTGCGGCGAGCATCTTCCACTACGGCGAATTCACCGTCGGCGACGCCAAGGCGCTGCTGGCGCGCGACGGCATCCCGGTGCGAAGCTGATGCCGGCTGCGGCGCGCCCGCCGGGCGTGGTGCGCATCGTGGGCGGTGTCTGGAAGCGCAGCAAGCTCGTCGTCGCCGTCCGACCCGGCCTGCGACCGACGCCCGCGCGGGTGCGAGAGACGCTGTTCAACTGGCTCGGCGCCGATCTGTCCGGCTGGCGCTGCCTCGACGCCTTCGCCGGCACCGGTGCGCTCGGTTTCGAGGCGGCGTCGCGCGGCGCGGCCGAGGTGCTGCTGCTGGAACGCGATCGCGCGCTCTGCGCGCTTCTCGTGCAGGCGCGCGATCGGCTCGACGCGCTGCAACTGCGCGTCGAGCAGGCCGATGCCTTCGACTGGATGGCGCGTTGTGCAGCGTCTCGATTCGACCTCGTGCTGCTCGACCCGCCCTTCGATGCCCACGCGTTCGATGCGGCGCTCGCGGCAGCGCGCCGCATCGTCGTGCCCGGCGGTTTTATCTACCTCGAAGCCGACCGCAGCTTCGATGTGGAAGCCGCCGCCGGGCTCGGCCTCGCGCTGCATCGCCAGGGGCGGGCCGGGGCGGTGCACTTCCATCTGCTGCGCGAAACCGCCGGCTAAACTGGCGCTCTTCGCGTCGACTTCGGGAGCGTGCCGAGTGACCTCCGTGACCCGCCTGACTGCCGTCTACCCTGGAACCTTCGATCCGATGACACTCGGTCACGAGGATCTGGTGCACCGCGCGAGCCGGCTCTTCGAGCGGCTGATCGTCGCGGTCGCCGCGGGACACCACAAGCGCACCTTGTTCACCCTCGACGAGCGCCTCGATATCAGCAATGCGCTGGTCTCCAAATATCCGAATGTCGAGGTCATGGAGTTCCGCGGCCTGTTGAGCGATTTCGTGGTGGCCAACGGCGGCAAGGTCGTCGTGCGCGGCCTGCGCGCGGTAAGCGATTTCGAATACGAGTTCCAGATGGCGGGCATGAACCGGCAGCTTATGCCCAACGTCGAGACCCTGTTTCTCACGCCGAGCGATCAGTACCAGTTCGTCTCCGCCACCTTCGTGCGCGAGATCGCCACGCTGCGCGGCGATGTCTCGAAGTTCGTCTCCCCGCTCGTGCTGGAACGACTCAAGAGCAAGGTCCGGTCGGATGACAGTTGAAGGCAAGGAAGCGCAGTGGCACTCGTGATCACCGACACGTCCCGCGGGAATCCGCGACGCATGCGTTGCGCCGACCGGCGCGGCGTGCGCTTGCAAGCGCACGCCGTAATCGTCGAGTGGAAGGAGGGTCTGTGGCACTCCTGATCACCGACGAATGCATCAACTGCGATGTCTGCGAGCCCGAGTGCCCGAACCAGGCGATCTCGATGGGGGCGGAAATCTATGTGATCGATCCGCGCCGCTGCACCGAGTGCGTCGGCCATTTCGATGTGCCGCAATGCGTTGAGGTCTGCCCAGTCGATTGCATTCCGCTCGACCCGGCGAGTGTCGAGTCGAACGAGTCCTTGTGGGCCAAATACCGTCGGCTGCAGCAAGCCTGAACCGGGTGCTCGTTCAGCGCTGGCGCGTCGTCTTCGGATCGACTGCGGTGAAATCGGAAGCTGCGGCGGGCGGCTTCAAGGCCTTGCGACGCTTCATCGGGGACGGTTTGGAAGCGGCCGCGGCGGTGGGTGCGGCGCGGCCGGCGTCCAGTGCGACCGCGCGCGAAGGCACCGCAGCTTCGCGCGCCAGCCGCTCGCGCTCGAGCCGGTTGGCGCGTGCTTTTTCGCCGTCGGCCACCTGCCGCGCCTGCGCGCGCTGCGCCGCGTCGCGCGGATCCGCGGCGTCGAACGTAGAGCCGCCGGGACACGGCTGCTGAGAATATTCGCGGCCGTTCGGACCGCAGCGGTAGACCTGCGTTTGAGCCGAGGCGATGCCGGCGCAAGCCAGCAAGAGCGACCCGGCCGCGAGCTTTCGCATTGTCATGGCGCGCCTTCTTTCGAAGTTGACTCCGTGCGCACCGGCTTGGGCCGAGGCGGGCGGGCATGGATGGCCATCATCGCGCGTTCCATCTCGCCGGCGAGCAGAAGGTCGAGCGCCGCGGCCGACTGTTCGATGCTCTTCTCGATCGCTTCGCGCTCGGCAGCTTGCGGCTTGCGCAGCACGTAATCCACCACCTCGGCCTTCACGCCGGGATGGCCGATACCGAGGCGCAAGCGCCAGTAGTCGGGCGTGCCGAGCTGGGCGTGGATATCCTTCAGGCCGTTGTGCCCGGCCGGGCTTCCGCCGAGCTTGAGTTTCATGTGGCCGGGCATGAGATCGAGCTCGTCGTGCGCCACGAGGATCTGCGCCGGCTCGATCTTGAAGAAGCGCGCTAGCGCGGCGACCGACTTGCCCGACAGGTTCATGTAGGTCATCGGTTCGAGCAGCCAGACCGGCCCGTGCGCGGTGGCGGTGCGTGCCGTGAGGCCGAAGTAGCCCCGCTCAGGGACCAGGCGCACGCGAAGGGCGCGCGCCACCGCGTCGATGAACCAGAAACCCGCGTTGTGCCGCGTCCCCTCATATTCAGGCCCCGGGTTGCCGAGACCGACCAGCAGTCGAATCATGGTGGGATTATCCGTGGCGGCTCAGCGGGGGCCGGCAGCAGTGAACGGGTCGGCCGCGGCGGTGACATAAAAAAGCCCCGCCAAGGCGGGGCAGGGGCTGGCGTTTGCGCATTCGCGTCTTATTTTTTGTTCTGCTTCTCGGTCTTCTTGGCCTTGGTCGGTGCGGCTGCAGCAGCGACGACCACCGGAGCGGCGACCACTTCTTCTTCGGCCACAGGGGCCGAGACCGAGACGATCACCGGGTTCGGCTTGCCCTGGGTCATCACCTTGATGCCTTCGCCCAGCGCGATATCGTTGGCGTGCAGCGACTGGCCCTTGACCAGGTTGCCAAGGTCGACGGTCAGGAACTCGGGCAGCTGCGAGGCCAGGCACTGGATGCGCAGCTCGGTGACGACATGGTTGACGACGCAGGCGTCGGTCTTCACGGCGGGCGAGTTTTCCTCGTTCACGAAGTGCAGAGGCACTTTTTTCGTAATTTTGGTGCTGGCGTCGACGCGCTGGAAGTCGATGTGCAGGACGATCGGGCGAAACGGGTGCATCTGGTAGTCGCGCAGCAGAACCTGCTCGGCCTTCCCAGCCAGTTCCATCTCGAGGATCGAAGAGTGGAAAGCCTCTTTCTTCAGCGCGAAGAACAGGGCGTTGTGATCCAGTTCGATCATGGCTGGCGTTCCCGCGCCGTAGACGATCCCGGGTACCTTTTGCGCGTTGCGCAGGCGGCGGCTCGCTCCGGTCCCCTGCAGCGTGCGCTCATAAGCGACGAATTTCATATTGACTCCAAAGTGTGAAGCGCCCGCGACCAGGCGCTTCGTTGCTAAGCGGGCCGAAGGCCCACCACCGAAAAGGGGTTCCGAAAGGAACCCCGCTGTCCTTCTTGCTATACGTTGCTGTTCTGCTCCGCGAACAGCGAGGTGACCGATTCCCCGTCGGAGATGCGACGGATGGTTTCGGCAAAGAGGAAGGCGACCGAGAGCTGCCGCACCTTGCTGCATTTCTGGCCATCCTCGCTCAGCGGAATGGTGTTGGTGATGACGACCTCGTCGAGCGCAGAGGCCTGGATGCGCTCGATCGCCGGGCCCGAAAAGACGGAGTGCGTGCAGTACGCGTAGACCTTCTTCGCGCCGCGCTCCTTCAGCACGTCGGCCGCCTTCACCAGGGTGCCGGCGGTGTCGA